>JANPFX010000158.1:0-8786 GCA_031423635.1 Acidimicrobiia bacterium
GCTTCGAGCCGGAAGTCGAGCTCCTCGACGATGGTTTCGGCGAACAACTCGACCAGCGCGGGCGGGTTGGCGAGCGCGGCGATCGGGATGCGGCCGATGAGATGCGGCGCGAACCAGCTCATGGCCTTGAGGTCACGGTGCACGAGGGAGCGCACCGAAGGGCGCTGCACCTTGACCACAACCTCTTCGCCGGTGTGGAGTCGGGCGACGTGGACCTGGGCGATCGACGCGGCGGCAAGCGCGGTCTCGGAGAACTCCGCGAACACCGCTTCAATGGGCGCACCCAGGTCCTCCTCGATCGTGCGACGCACAACGGCGAACGGTTCCGGCGGCACACGGTCGCGGAGCTGACGGAACTCGGTGACGAGCTCGGCCGGGAAGATCCCCTCTCCCGAGCTGATGATCTGGCCCATCTTGATGTACGTCGGGCCGAGTTCACCGAACGCGATCCGCAGCCGCCGGGAAATGCCGGCCCGGCTGACCTCGCCGCCCTTCGGCTTCTCTTTGAGACGCCACATGCCGAGGGCGAGTCCGAGGATGTGGGCGGTGCGGAGCAGACGGCGGCCCGGGGGAATCGTGCCGGGTGTGGTGAGCTCGGGGACCTGACGGCGTGTGGCTTCACGTACTTCGTCGAGCCCGGTCCGCCAGGGCATGTCCGCCTCGACGACCACCCACGGGCCGTTCGCCGTGAACGCGAACTCGACAGTGTCGGGTGCCGGCGCCGATTCGCCGGCCGCGGCTGCAGTCATGGCCCCGCCGACGTCGACGGCGGACGAGGGAACTGCCGTCGGGTCGTCGGAGGTGGTTCCCGGCGCAGGACGCAGCACGGAGGGGGAAGAAACAGCCATACCTCAACGCTACCGGCGTAGTCCGGTTACCGGCGCATCGTCGGGCCTGCGGAAACGTGACGTTTGGCCCACCCGGTCGGCCGGTCGGACTCCTCGTATCGGTGTGCTGCGGCAGCCAGGTCAGTAGTCGATGCCCCGTTTGGTGGCGATTCCGGCATTGTATGCGTGCTTTGTATCGGCCATGGTGGTTACGGTGTCGGCGGCATCGACGAGTGCCGCAGGAGCGTCCCGACCCGTCAGCACGACGTTGACGGTCGGCGCCCGACTGACGATCGCGTCGACGACCTCCTCGGTGCTGATCCAGCCCCACGTCATGGCGTAGGTGATCTCGTCGAGCAGCAGAAGTTCGTGCGAACCGGTTCGAAGGGTCTCGGCCGCGGAATGCCACGCCTCGACGGCGAGTTGCTTCGACGATTCCATGTCGGCCGAATCCCAGGTGAAGCCATCTCCCGACGACCACCATTCGGCGCCGAGACGGGTGAGCATCTCCTCCTCGCCGGTCTTCCACTCGCCCGACTTCAGGAACTGGATCACTCGCACCTTCCATCCCCTTCCGAGGGCTCGCAAAGCGATGCCGAACGCGGCCGTGGATTTGCCCTTGCCGTTGCCGGTGTTCACGACGACGAGCGATGGAACGCGGCGGAGCTCGTTGCGGATCGGGGACTCGGTGGGCGGTACATCTTCGCTGGCTGGCACCATCCCAGTGAAGCAGGTGTTGACTCCGCCACCGCCGAGTCCGACGACCAGTGCGTCCGCGGCAAGACTCGTTTCGTGTCCGGCCCATCCATCCTCCGTCGAGAACTCGGCCGATATTTCGCCGCTCAGCAATTCCTCACGCGTTTGCCGACGCCGTCGTGGACTCCCCACGAGGACGGTGAGCTCACGGCGAGCCTGAGGTGGTTCGCTGTCGTCGGCGTGTTCATCGGCGGAGGTGTCGGCGGAGTCGCGGTGGCACTGCGCGAACTCGTTACTCCGACCTTCGCGGCGGTCCTCGCAGTGGCCGTCGGCGCAGCACTCACCGGCGCCTTCCACGAGGACGGTTTCGCGGACACCTGCGACGCTTTCGGCGGGTACACGATCGAACGCCGACGGGAGATCATGCGAGACAGCCGAGTCGGAACGTTCGGCGCCCTCGGCCTGGTCGTTCTGTTCGCGGCGAAGGTCAGCGCGCTGGCGACGGTCGCATCGACGGAGTCGGCGTGGCAGATCGTTGCCGTCTCCATATGTGCTCATACGGTTGCGCGGGCAGCGACGGTGTTGGCGATCCGGGTTGTTCCTGCAGTGCAGGATCCCACCTCGAAGACGCGTCCGTACCATGCCACGTGGACCACGTTCGGTATCGCTCTGCTGATTCCGACGACCCCCATTGCGGTCGCCGCGTTGCGGTGGGATGCCGCCTTCGTCGGGGGTGCGGTCATCGTGGTGATCGAAGCCTCGCGCTGGTTCTTCCGGCGTTTCTCGGGTGGTGTGACCGGTGACGGTCTGGGCGCTATCAACCAGGTCGCCGAGGTGATCGTGTGGGCGGTGGGCGCGCGTTCGGCGATCGGCCGGTAGAACAGTTACCGTTTCCCGCCGCCCCACCTCGAACCAGGAGTCCTGACATGGCCAGTCCCGAAGCCGACGCCTTCCACGAACTTGTCCGCCAGTTCCGAGACGCGACGATCGGCACGTCGGCCACCCTGCCGAGCGTCGAGGACATGCGAGCGGGAGCCGAGATGACCATGGCCATGGTCGGCGTGGCGCCGACGGACGTGGTGGTGACCGAACGTCAACTCGCCGGCCGTCGTGCCCTGCGCATCGATCACGTTCGGGGGAGCGCGCCCGGCGTGGTGCTCTACCTGCACGGAGGGGCGTATGTGCTGAACAGCATCGAGAGCCACCAGAAGCTGGCATCGGGCATCGTCAGTGCGTCGGGCGTCGGGGCCGTCGTCTTCGACTACCGGATGGCCCCCGAGTATCCCTTCCCGACCGCGGTCAACGACGCGCTCTCCGCGTATCGGGCCCTTCTCGAGGAAGGAATGCCCGCGTCGTCGATCATCGTGTCGGGAGACTCTGCCGGGGGAGGGCTGAGCGTTGCGCTGCTGGTGTCGATCCGCGATGCCGGCCTGCCACAGCCGGCGGGAGCGGTGCTGCTGTCGCCATGGACCGACCTCGAAGGGGTCGGGGAGACGATGCTGACCAACCTCGGCGTCGATCTCATGGTGCAACGCGAGACGATGTTCGCCATCGGCGCGATCTACCTCAACGGCGCCGACGTGCGATCACCGCTGGCCAGCCCGATCTACGCCGACTTCCACGGCCTCGCGCCGCTCTTCATCCAGGTCGGCGGCCACGAGGTGCTGCTTGACGATTCGACCCGTCTCGCGACGCTTGCCGCTCACGCCGGGGTCGAGGTTCGCCTCCACGTGTTCCCCGAGATGCAGCACGTGTTCCAGACCGGTCTCGGACAGCTCCCCGAGGCCGACGACGCTATCGCCCTGATCGGTGCCTACGTCCGGGAGAAGCTCAACGTCGCCAGCTGACGGGCCGGCCGCTCTCCGAGCAGGCCCAGGTCAGGCGAGCTCGGAAGCCCACGGCGGATTCGCGCCGGCCCGGCTGCACGTGATCGCCGCAGCCCGGGCAGCGAAACCCAGCATGTCGGCGACCTGATCGTCGCTCAACGTGGCCAGAGCCGAACGCGAGAGCGCGTCGTGGTTGCTGAGCCACGCCAGCATCGCTGCGTTCGCGGTGTCGCCGGCTCCGATGGTGTCGACGACCTCGACGCGTTCGGCCGGGACCGAGACGGTGTCACCGTTGCGGCGAAAGGCGAGCAGGGCATCGCCGCCGCGAGTCAGAACGATCACGCCGGGGCCGGTTCGGGCCAGGACAGCCACCCGATCGATGATGTCGTCGCCCGGCCAGAGCGCCTCGATGTCGGCGTCGGACACCTTGACCAGGTCGGCCGCGGCGATCATCCGCTCGATGCGTCCTCGGTAGGCGTCCACGTCCTGCACCAGTCCGAGGCGCACGTTGGGATCAAGGGCAAGGAATCGCGCACCGGTAGCCCGCTCGCGCAGGAACAGCGCCTCGAGGGTCGAGCCTGACGGCTCGAACACCAACGCACACGTGCCCATGTGCAGCGCGCGTACGGCTCCGTCGAAGACCGGGAGCATCTCGGTGGTGAGGCCGGGATCGGCGGTGCCGTTCGCATAAAACGTGTAGGCCGCGCCACCGGACGGGTCGATGTTGGCCACGGCCAGCGTGGAGAGGTCGTCGGTGTCGACGACCATCCCGAGAGCCACCGAAGCGCCGTCGAGATGGCGCCGGAGGCGCTCACCGAATCGATCCGTGGAGAGCCGCCCCAGCAAACCTGTCGTGATGCCGAGTCGCCCGAGGCCCACCGCGGTGTTGCACGGACCGCCCCCTGGGTGGGCGTCGAAACGGCCCGGTTCCGTACGTGATGCCGTCAGGTCGATCAGAGCCTCTCCACACACCACGATCACGGTCGGCGAGCGTAGGCGCAGGGGCCGGATACGGTGGTTATTCCGCGCACTTCGCATCATGACTTCTTCTCCCCGCCCCCACGACGTCGTCGCCACGACACCGCACCTGCTCGTCTGCATAGGCCCGAACTGCAGCGCCCGCGGTGCCGGCGAGATGTTCTCGAAGATCTGGGCGGGTCTCGAACGTGACGGATTGGCGTACTACAAGTCGGCCGGGTCGGTCCGGTGCACGGCCACGGGCTGCCTCGGGGCGTGCTCCGAAGGTCCGACGGTGGCTGCATACCCCAACACCGGTCCGCCGCAGTGGTGGACCGGCATGACGGTCGACGAAACCCTGGCACTTGCACGTCGTCTCCACGAGGGCACGCCTCCGAACGCGGAGCCGACCTCCCCGTAAGGCGCCAACACGGGCGAGTATGGCCCGTTGCCCTGCTCAGCCAAGGGCGGCGAGTAGGTCACGCACGAGGTCGTCGGTGTCCTCGAGCCCGCACGAAACTCTCAGCGTTCCCTGGGAGATGCCGACGGCGGCGAGTTCGTCCTCGTCGAGACCGGCGTGCGACGTGGTCGCCGGGTGGGTGAGGAGGGTCTCCGGACCGCCGAGCGACGTTGCGACGACGGCGAGGGTCGAGCGGTTCATGAACGCCGCCGCATCGTCGCGACCTCCTGCGAGGTCGAGCGTGAGCAGACCACCGTGAAGGCTCATCTGGGTGACCGCCAGATGATGCTGTGGATGCGACGGAAGGCCCGGGTAACGAACCCAGTTGACTTCGGGTCGTGATTCGAGCGCTGTTGCAATCATCAGCGCGCTTTCGGATTGCTGACGGAAGCGGACGCCGAGGGAGCGAAGGCCACGCAACGCATTGCTGGCGTCGTAGGGCGAGGCAACCGCGCCAAGCAGGATGTTGTAGCTCCACAGCCAGTCGACCACTTCGCGTTCACCGCTGATCACCCCGAGGCACGCATCGTTGTGACCGGCAATGGCCTTGGTGGCCGAATGCATCACCATGTCGATGCCCGGACGGTAGGTGCGCTGACCGATCGGCGTGGCAAACGTAGCGTCGACGAGCTTGATCGGACCGGCCAGCGCGGCGAGTTCATCGAGGTCGACGAGGTCCAGGTTCGGGTTGGCCGGGGTCTCGGCCAGGATCAGCGTGGTGTTCGGGTGCGCAGCCAGGTGTGCGGCGAACCCGCCGGGTTCGTGGACGTCGACGAGGGAGTACGAGATCCCGAGGCGCGTGGCGACAAGACCGAGATACTGCAGCGTGCCGCCGTACATCTGACGTTGCGCGATCACGTGCGACCCGGTCGGGCAGAACGCCAGGACGGCGGCGCTGATCGCCGCCATACCCGACCCGAAGGCCAGCGCCGCTTCGGTTCCCTCCAGTTCGGCCATCGCGTCTTCGAACGCCCGCACACTCGGATTCCCGTGGCGGGCGTAGAACTTCGGCTCCCGCGGTCGGCTGGCGATGCGGGCCGCTTCGAGCGGGGTGCCGATCTCGAACGTCGTGGACGGCCAGATGGTGGGGGCCAGGGCCCCATCGGCGCGACTTCGGCCGGCGGTCACTGCAATGGTCTGGGCGGCGCGGGCGATCGGCGACGCAGCGGATTCCCCCTCAGACACGGCAGACGAGGCTACTTGACCGGCGTGGTGCCGCCGCTGACCCGGATCGCCTGCCACGCTGGAAGACGTGGACCTGATCTTGCTGCACGGATTCGACGCGAACCCGGCAGACCTGGCGTACGTGGCCGAGTCGCTCCGGTCAGTGGTGAACGGGTGGGCGGTCCGGACGGTCGCCGGACCGGTCGACCTGGGCGGTGGGCGGCGCGCCTGGTGGCGCGACGGCGATGCCTCGTTTCCCGATGCCCGTCACGCGATGGCGTGGATCGGTGAGCAGATCGGCACCGCCCCGGCCGTCATCGCCGGCTTCTCCCAGGGAGGGGCGCTGGCGCTGGCCTGCGGCTTCGGCGGCGAGCAGGGCGCGCCGGTGCGCGCCAACCTACGTGGCGTCGCATGCATCGGCGGCTTCGTGCCGGACGAGGTGGTGATCGGGCCGAGCGCCGTCGCCCTCTTCGTCGGCCACGGCGTCGCCGACGATGTCGTCGACGTGTTCCACGCCGAATCGCTCGGACGGGTCGCGACACGGCACGGCGTGGCCAACGAAGTGACGCTTCACGACGGCGGGCACGAATGGCCCGAGTCGATCATCGAGCCGCTGGCCGCCTGGCTAAGCGGTTTGATCTGACGCGCGGCGACGTGGGTCTTCCTCAGCGAGTTGACGGACCGGAGAACGCCGGTGTCTGGTTCTTCAGTCCACCCTGGGCGACGAGGTCGTCGAGCCAGTTCCCCTCGTAACGGTCGGTCGGCTCCTGGACGAGGTCGGAAGGCTCACCGGGAGCCGTCGTTTCCAAGGTCCACGCCTGACGCTTGTAGGTCCAGTTCGTCGGCTGGAGTCGATGAGCCTCCCGCCACCACGGCGTTGCTGCGTCGACCCCGACGGTTTCCCGGAGGTGTTCGCCCATTTCGAAGCAGGCCGCCGCGCGTGCCTCGTCAGCGTTCCGAGGCCTCGACCGCTCGACCACTTCGTCCGGCGTGAGCGCGAACGTGCTGTCGGCACCGCGATGCGCCCAATCGCGTATCGCCGCCAGGTACGGCTCGTGGGCGTTCGCTTCGGCGTGGCGAAGCAACTCGAAGCGTGCGGCGATGCGTGGCGGCAATCCGGGCGGGACCTCTTTGCCTGCCCAGCTGCTCGGGACGACCCGGGCGGATTCGGCGGGTCGCACGAGGACACCGTGCTCGTCGATCCACGCCGCCATCGGCACGTTGACGAACCCGAGGGCGCCGCCGAGGCTGTGGGTGCGGTCGATCAGCGATGGATGGGTCGGCGAAGCCGCCGACACCCAGGGCTCGGCCATCGCCATTTCGGCGTCCATGGCGACCGTCACGACGGTGACGCCGAGCGGCGAGAGTTCTTCATGCAGGGCCTGCCACACGGGCAGGTCAGCGCGGCAGCCTCACCAGCTCGCCCAGGCGGCGAGGATGATCCTGCGCCCGAGCAGCGACGAGAAGTCGAACGGCGTGCCGTCGAACGTGGTGAGCGACAGCGGCGGGACCACGGCGGTGTCGAGCGCCCGGCCGCTCAGGGCGGATGGGCCGAGTACCCAGGTGCCCGACGTTTCGTCACGGAGCAGCGGCATCGAGAGCCGCTCGGCGACGACCGCGACATCGATGGTGCCGTCTGTACGCCGAGCACGGGGGGAGGGTACGCACACCTCACCGCGGCAGAGTCCTTCCGGTTTCGCCGCCCAGCCGGTTTGCTCGAAGAGTTGATCGGCCGAAGTTGACAGCGTCGTAAGGAGCACCGTTCGAACGTAGCGGCCGGGTGTGGGCTCAGCCCACTCCGTGCGGCTAGACCGATACGCATGACAGCGTCTTTCTCGTCCCGCCCCGTTGGAGACCCACGATGACATCGCTTCGCAGTCTTTGGTCGTCGGGCGCCATGACCCTCGGGGCCTGGTTGTCGACGCCCTCGAGTGTCGTCGCCGAAGCAGCCGCCGGCGAAGGGTTCGACTACGTCTGCATCGACGCGCAGCACGGTGCGGTCGACTACCAGACCACGGTCTCGCTGCTCCAGGGCATCGCACTGGGCGGTTCCAACCCCGTGGTCCGGGTGCCGTGGAACGAGCCCGGAATCATCGGCAAGATGCTCGACGCCGGCGCGCAGGGCGTGATCGTACCGATGGTCAACACCGTGGCCGATGCCGAGGCCGTCGTTCGCGCGTGCCGTTACGCGCCGGTCGGTGCGCGAAGCTACGGACCGACTGTCGTCGGACTCCGACACGCCGATTATGTGGCATGGGCCGCTGAGAATGTCGCCGTCATTCCGATGATCGAGACGGCCGAGGCGGTGCGCAACATCGACGACATCCTTGCGGTTCCCGGCATCGATGCCATCTACGTCGGGCCCGCCGACCTCTCGCTCACCCTCGGACTGCCGCCGCGGAACAACGATGACAGCCCCCAGTTCACCGAAGCGCTCGAACGCATCGTGGCGGCGTGTCGCAACCGGGGGGTGGTGCCGGGCGCGCACTGCGTCGGTGGCGTGGCGCCTCGGCGCGCCGAGCAGGGCTTCCGACTGCTGACCGTGTCGAGTGACATCGTTTCGATGCGTCAGGGCATGGCTGCTGACCTTCGCGACGCACGATGAGGCGTCGCCGACCCAGGAGCTAAGCGCGCTTCGTATAGCGGCTCGCCGGCATCAACGAAAGAGCGTGAACAGGGCGATCGCCGCCGCCGTTGCGACGTTGAGTGAATCCACATGACTCGCGATCGGAATCCGCACGCGATGCGAGGCAGCTTCGAGGGTCGCATTGCGGAGCCCGTCCGACTCCGACCCGAGGAGCAGGGCCACCCGTGCATCGGAGGATCTCGGCAGGCAGGCGTCATCGATGCCCACCT
>JANPFX010000159.1:0-11583 GCA_031423635.1 Acidimicrobiia bacterium
GTCGCCGTCCGTCGGCAAGAGGGATCCATGCCGTTTCGACTTCATCGATGAGTCCGGCCGTGTCGATGTGCATGGCTCGATCTTCGTCGATGCGGCGATCGACCGGCGAGACGTGGGGGTGCCAGTCAGCGCAACACGAAACCCGTGCCGATCGGATCGCGAGGGTCGAGCGTGAACACGCTTGTTCCGGTCTTGAATGCGGCCCCGCGGACTTCGGTGATGACTGCGTCACGGCCCTCGGCGGTCACGGCCTCAACCACTCGCCCGGTGAACTCGCTCCCGACGATCGACACGTGGTGGAGATGCTGATCGCCATGGAGCCGTCCTTCGTCGGCGAGAAGCGCGAGCCGGGCCGATGTGCCCGAACCGCACGGTGACCGATCGACTTCGCCGTCGGCGAAGACGGTCACGTTGCGCTGCTGGGGCCCATTCAGGTGTTGGCCGAGGTCGTCGAAGATGATCGTGCCGTAGATGCCGTCGAGGCGTGCATCGCTTGGATGCTTCGCCCACTCCGTGTCGTTGAGCGCCCACTTGATCTCCCGGCCCAGCGCAATGAGGTCGGTGTAGTGCTCGGCATGGACGGCGAGGCCGAGACGGTCGGCGTGGACCGACGCATACAGCGCACCGCCGTAGCTGACGTCGACGAACACCGGGCCCCGTGATGTGGTCACCATCACGTCGCGCGCTATCACGTACGACGCGACGTTTCGGAACGACACGTGCTGCACCGCGCCGCCGACGCACGTCACGACAGCAGTGACCCGGCCGGAAGGTACGTCGATCACCACCTCGGTGGTGCCGTCGGGATCAGCCGGCACCAGACCGGTCCCGACAGCCCAGGTGCCGAGCGCGATGGTGCCGTGTCCACAGGCCGTGGAGTAGCCGTCCTTGTGCCAGAACAGCACACCGAAGTGAGCGCCGCCGTCGTTGGCGGGAACGATGAACCCGCCGTACATGTCGGCGTGACCCCGTGGTTCGTTGACAAGGAGTTGGCGGACGAGATCGATGGCCGTCGTCGTCTGCGCATACGAGCGACGCTCGAGAACCGTCGCTCCCTCGATCGGGGGTAAGCCGCCGGTGACGATCCGGAACGGTTCACCGCCTGTGTGGTAGTCGGTCACGGAGACGTCGTCGATGTTCATCGGCCTCCACGATAGGTTCTGTTGTCCTCTCGACCTCCTGGACGCCTCGTGCACCTGCCCTATCTCGATGCTTCTGTGATGACCGGCGCACTGTCGTGGAGCGAGGTCATCGACGCGTTGGCTCTCGCACTTGGGTCGACGACCTTCGACGACCGCCGCGTGTCACGCATCGGTGTTCCGGTTGGCCAAGGGGAATTGCTGCTCATGCCGAGCGAGACTGCGAGTGCCGTGGGCGTGAAGGTTGTCGGTGTCGCTCCAGGCAACCCGGAGCATGGCTTGCCCCGGATCCAAGGTGTGTTCATCCTGATGGACTCCCGCACGCTCACTCCCATTGCGCTGATGGACGGCACGGCGCTCACCAACCTCCGCACTCCCGGCCTGTCAGCCCTCGCCGTGCACGAGATCGCACCGCCTGCCGCGAAACGTCTCGTCGTCTTCGGCTCCGGCCCACAAGCACGTGGCCACATCGCGGCGGTGTGTTCGGTCCGGCCAATCGAGTCCGTTCGCATCGTGGCACGGGACCCCCGCGGTGTTGCGGTCCTGATCGGTGAACTCGACGCAACCGAATTGGACGTCAACGCCGGCACGCCCGCCGATGTTGCTGATGCCGACATCGTGGTGTGCGCGACCACGGCTCGGATGGCCGTGTTCAACGGGTCACTGCTCGCCGAGAATGCGTGCGTCGTCGCTGTCGGGTCCCACGAACCCGACGCCCGAGAACTTGACGACACCGTGTTCCGCCGCGCGTCTCGTGTGGTGGTGGAGGACCGTGAAACCGCGCTTCGGGAGGCAGGCGATGTGATCGGGGCGATCGCCGCTGGGGCCATCGATGTGGAATCGCTGGTCGGTCTGCGGTCGGTTCTCGCGTCCCCACCGGCGACCGATGGCATCAGCGTGTTCAAGAGCGTCGGCATGGCGTGGCAGGACCTTGCCGTTGCCGAAGCGATCTGGGCCGCCGTTTCCAACGCCGACGGCGGATCTGGATGATCTCGACGCGCGTAGGCCTACCCACTTCGGCGTAGGTCACCACCCTCGGATGCACGGGCACGCGGGCGAGGGCGGCGGACACGAGCAGCAGAACGCCCGCTGGCAGGGTGACCGACGCCGGACCGAAGCGGTCCACCAACTCGCCCCCGGCGGCTGCTCCGACGGCGGCGAAGATGGTCGATCCGGCCTGCATCGCGGCGAAGGCCCGCGCAAGGGCTCGCTCGGCCACGTTGAGGCTGACCAGAGTGGTGAGCGCAGCCACGAACGGAGCGCTGGGCACTCCGGAGACGAAGACCAATATCGCGGTGACCCAGATGCTGTTCGTCCCAATGCCTACCAGTGCCAGGGTGACGGCTTGCGCCACGCCGATCTGCCACGTGGACGCGGCGATGCCCCTCGCCGCCCACAGCCCACCGACCAGTCCGCCGGCGGCCCAGATGGCCAGGAGGACGCCGCTGGCGTCGGGGCGTCCCTGCTCAGTGGAGATCGCGGCAATGGCGATGATGATCAGTCGGAACCCGGTGCCGGTCACGGCGAACGAGAGCAGAAGTCGCACCACCGGGCGAGTGAGCCACGCGCCCGCCACGGCGGGGGTGCGACCCGCCCCGGGACGTTCTCGGTACACGGAGGCGAACCCCGGTGAGCGCGGTCAGGACGCGCCCGGCTCGGGGTCCGTCGAGGAGTCGGCCCACCAGCAAGCCGATGAGGCCGGCACCCAGCGATAGCGCCCCCGAGGCGATTCCCGCATAGCCCAACCCGATGCGCTCGTCGACCAGGAGGAGCGCCGCGACCGGGAGCGTGATGAATGGCAGACGCCCCAGGGCGCCGACCGTCAGCAACTTCAGCAGTGGACGAAACGACCTCATGCTGTCCGCTCGATCATCCCCTGACGTCTGCGGCTGGTTGTTGTGGGCGGGTCGGATGAGGGTGAACCCTACCGGGATGGCCTCACGGAGTGCACGTCACGGTAGCGACGAGGGACTTGGGATTCTCTACGGGCGGCGCTACTACACTGGGTTTTCCAAGTTGTCTCATGAGGAGGGGCGATGGGAACGAGAACCTACGGTCAGCATTGCGGGCTCGCGGCAGCCATGGACCTCGTCGGACAGCGTTGGTCGATGCTGATCATTCGTGATCTCGCACCCGGACCGCGCCGGTTCACCGACCTCTTCGCTGGTCTGCCGGGTATCGCCACCGATGTCTTGGCGGAGCGTCTTCGAGAACTCGAGTCGGCCGGTGTGGTCGTGCATCGGTCGACCAAGCACCCGGTCCCGGCCAAGCTGTATTCGCTCACCGAGTCCGGCCACGAACTCTCCGCGATCGCCGGTCGACTCGCCGATTGGGGTATGCCCCTGCTCCCGGCTGTTCCGTCGACGGATTGGAAGGTGCGGGCGCGGTGGGCTCTGCAGACGATGGCCCGGCACTACGCGGGCGGGCTTGACGACGGTCAGTATGAACTTGTCATCGACGGTGAGGAATTCACCGTCGACGTTTCCCGTCGGGCGGCGATGCTTCGCTATGGCCCCGCCGAGGGGGCGGCACTCCTTCGCATGCGTTGTTCGTCGCGTCAGTTCTTCAATGCCGTGAAGGACCCGTCGTACCTTGACGCGCCGCGCCGCTCGCTGGAGATCGAAGGCGGTGCCGCACTCGCAGCGAAGTTCTTGCGTGCCCTACCGCTGACGGCCGCTGCGGCGTAGGGCGCGAGTGCGCCGCCGTCACCCGGATCGCGCCGCCGTCATCGTGAAGTGACTGGAGCGGCCGTGGCGGCCCGTCCCGCCGCTTTGGCCGCGGCACCCAAACTCGGTTGGGCGATGCCGATGGCCGCGGCGATGGACGCCACGATCGACACGTAGAGGTAGCCACGATGGTGCGCGGCGAGAAGCGCCTCTCGCGACTCCGGCGACCCGAGCACCGCCACGAGAATGGCGACGCCGAGCACCGAGCCCACCTGTCGGCACGTGTTGTTCACCGCTCCACCGACGGAGAGACGGTCGGGGGGAAGGCTGGTCACTGCGGCCGCACTGTTGACGGGAATGAATGCGGCGATGCCGACGGCCGTGCATTCGGCGATGGCCACGAACAGCCACGGTCGCGGCTTTGCATCCATGAGGAGACGGAAGGCCAGCGCACTCGCGGCCACCATCGCCGGCCCGAAGACAACGAACGGCCGGAACCCGAAGCGCCCGGCCAGTCGCCCCGCTCGTCGGGCCAGCAGCGCGACCGTGAGGGGGGCGAGCGCACTGAGTAGACCGGCGTGGAGAACGGTGTAGCCCCAGACCTGACGCAGGAACAGGACGTTGTTGAGTCCGGACGCGGCGAACCCGGCATAGAACGCGACGCTCGAAATGTTCGCGATGTTGAACCCGCGGCTCCGGAACAGGTCGAGGTCGAGGATCGGGTTCGGGTGGCGTCCCTGGCGCTTCCAGAACAGCGGCGCGGCGATGGCGCTCACGGCGAGGGACCCGAGGGTCTTGGGGTCCGTCCATCCCCACACCTCGGACCTCGAGATTCCGAGGGCGAGGGCGGCGAGCGAGATCGAGATCAGTGCGGCACCGGCGAGGTCGGGGAAGCGTCGATCGATCGCGCGTGCGGTCTCACGCAACGTGGTGCGTCCGACGAAGAGAACAGCGGCGCATACGGGCACGTTGACCCAGAACGCCGCCCGCCAGTTGGACATGCTGATGAGCAGGGCGCCGAGGCTGGGTCCGCTGGCCACGCCCAGGGCGCCGATCCCGCCGAACATCGCCACGACGGAGGTTCGCCGTTCAGGCGGGAACGCGGCGAGGAGGAGGCCGAGCGACGCCGGGGTCAGCAGTGCTCCGCCGATGCCTTGGATGACCCGCCCGACGACGAGTACGCCAAGCCCGGGGGCCACTGCGCAAAGCACCGAGCCGATGCCGAAGACCGCAACGCCGAGGAGGAAGAGTCGCCGACGGCCAAGTTGATCGGCGACCTTGCCGGAGACGATGAGCAGGCCGGCGAAGCAGATGTTGTATGCGGTCACGATCCACGACGCGTCGGCGCGCGAAATCCCGAAGTCCCGAAGAATCTCCGGGAACGCGACGTTGACGACGGAGAGGTCGAGTGTGGTTATGTAGGCGCCGAGGGCGCACAGCGCAAAGGTCGGCCAGGGTGATGGGACCGGCGCGTCGGTCGAGCTCCGGACATGACTCACGAGATCCTCATGGAGTTATGGTACTAACCAACGTGTCACTTGGAAAACCGTGTGTTGGATCTGCTCGGTTCCGACGAGTTGAGCGCGACCCGACGTTGTCCGTGCCACCATCGCCGCACGCGTGACCGGCAGCAGTTGGCGGCCATGGTCCGCCACGCCGAACCATGCCGAGCTTGCCCGCGCGCGGCGCATGACGGGTGCAAGCCGTCCCGAAGGGGGACATACTGCATCTCATGGGTGACGTGCTGACCGGCCAGACCGTGGAGTTGCTTCAGACGATGATCCGCAACGCGTGCGTAAACGACGGTTCCGCTGGATCAGGCCAGGAGGTGCGCAGCGCAGACGCCCTCCAGTCGTTCCTCGAGAGCACTGGCGTGTCCATGGAGCGCTTCGAGCCCTCTCCGGGGCGGACGTCACTGGTGGCGCGCATCGAGGGGTCTGACCCATCCGCGGCCAGCCTGTGCCTGATGGGCCACACGGACGTGGTGCCGGTCAACCCCGACGGGTGGAGCCGCGACCCGTTCAGTGCCGAACTGATCGACGGTGAGGTGTGGGGCCGCGGCGCCGTGGACATGCTGAACCTCACCGCATCGATGGCGGTGGCGTTCAAGGACTTCGCGCGACGGGGCTTCCGTCCGAAGGGCGACCTCATCTTCTTCGCGGTGGCGGATGAGGAGTCCGGTTCCAAGCACGGTGCGCAGTGGCTGGCCGATCACGTGCCCGATGCCATCCGTGCCGACTACGTGCTCACCGAGAGCGGAGGGCTGCACAGCGGACCGCGTGAGGCGCCGTTCATCGGGATGAACGTGGGCGAGAAGGGTGTGGCCTGGCGCAAACTGCGGGTGCGCGGCACCCCCGGGCACGGATCAGCTCCGTACCGGACGAACAACGCGTTGGTGAAGGCTGCGGCCATCGTGCAGCGCCTCGCCGCGTACGAACCGCGGCCCCGCTTCCACGAGCTGTGGCGCGAACAGCTGGACGCGTTGGGCATACCCGACGAGATGAAGCGGATGCTGATGGATCCGGCGCAGGTGGACGAGGCGCTGGCCCAGCTACCCCTCGGAGTCGCCCGGCACCTCCACGCATGCACGCACACCACGTTCTCCTGCAACCTCTTGGAGGGGAAGATGAAGACGAACGTCATCCCGGACCTGATCGATCTGGGCGTCGATATCCGCACGATGCCCGGCGAGAACGCCGCCGACGTGCAGGCCCACCTCGACGCCGCGCTGGGCGACCTTGCGGCCGACGTGGAGGTCGAACTGGTGATGAACGACTCCGCCAGCATCAGCCGCATCGACACGCCGGTGTGGGATGCCCTGGCCAAGGCCGTGGCCCACCCGTTCCCCACGTCGCGTCTCACGCCGCGCGTCGTGGTGGGGTTCACCGACGCACGCGTGTACCGGGCCATGGGGTCGGTGGCCTATGGGGCAGGACTGTTCAGCCCCGACCTGGACAGCGGCGAATACGCCAGTCGGTTCCACGGCAACGACGAGCGCATCGACGTCGAGTCACTGCGGCTCACCACCCAACTCTGGCTGGACGTGGTGCAGGAGGTGCTGGGATGACCGACGCGCAGGTGGTCCGCCGGCAGGTGGCCGAGGTCGCCGCCGCGTTCGCCGCCGACCGGCGGGCCCGCCAGGCCCGGACCACTCTGGACCCTGCCGACTTCGATGCGTTGCGGGAAGCCGGGCTCCTACGGGTCGGTCTGCCCGCGGCGCGGGGTGGGCTCTGGTCTTCCGCGCAGGAGTCCACCAGGGGGATCGCTGAGATCTACCGGGCGCTCGCCGCGGGGGACTCGTCGGTGGCGCTGGTGAGTGCCATGCACGCTTCTGTGCTGGCCTTCTGGCTGGGGACCGAGCAGGTGGACGCCCCGCACACGGCGGCCTGGCGGGACCAGCGTTCCCAGGTGTTCGACACCGTCGGAGACGGCTGCTGGTGGGGCACGATCACGTCCGAGCCGGGCAGCGGCGGAGACGTGGCGAAGACCAGATCGGTGGCGACCCACGTCGGGAAGGGGGCCAACGACTGGAGGATCACCGGCGAGAAGCACTTCGGCAGCGGTTCGGGGATCGTGTCGTACATGATCACCACGGCGCTGCCGCAGGGTTCGGGTGAACCGGACTGGTTCTTCATCCCGGTCGCGCAAGTGCCGTTCGACGGATCGGCCGGGATCACCCTCACCGCCCCGTGGGACGGGCACGGCATGACCGCCACCCAGAGCCACGGCTTCTCGTTCCATGACGTGCCGGCCCAGCGCATCGCCTGGCCCGGCCATCTCCAGGATGTCATCGGCGCCGCCGGGCCGTTTTTCGGTCTGTTGTTCACCGCCGTCGTGCTGGGGATCGTGGAGACCGCGGTGCGCGAGGCGCGAGTCCAGCTGAGTGCGAGGCAGGACACGCTGCGGCCGTTCGAGCAGGTGGAGTGGGCCCAGGCCGAGTTGGAGGCGTGGACCATGGAACAGGCCTACGAGGGAGCGCTTCGCACGCTGGAGTCGGGCCAACCCGCACGCGGGGCGTCGCTCCGGGCGAAGACGGTCAGCGCACAGCTGGCGGAGTCCTGCCTGCAGCGCATCTGCCGGGTCATGGGCGGCGGCACGTTCGGCCGCCGGTCGCCGTTCGGCCACTGGTTCGAAGATGTGCGGGCGCTCGGCTTCCTCCGTCCGCCGTGGGCTCTGGCCTTCGACGGGCTCATCGCCGAGTCGCTTGTCCTGCCGGGGTGATCCACCTCGACACGCTAGGCCGCGGCGGCGCTCCCCTCGATGGGGGAGCCGGACACGGTCACGCGATGCATGACGCGCCGGTGGCCGTGGTAGTCGTTGAGGGCGTAGTGCCATGTGGCCCGGTTGTCCCAGAAGGCCAGCGAGCCCTGCTGCCAGTCGAATCGGCAGCTGAACTCTGGAAGTGACGCGTGCTGATAGAGGTAGGTGAGCAGTGGCGCGCTCTCGGCCGCAGTCCAGCCGTCGAAGCGGATGGTGAATGCGGCGTTCACGTAGAGCGTCTTGCGCCCCGTGTCCGGGTGGCGGATCACCACCGGGTGCACGCTGTCCTGTACGGCGGCCGACGCGTTGCCGATCCGGTCGGCAGTATCGGCACTCTTGGCGTAGCCACCTTCCGGCCCGAAGACGTGGGCCGTCGAGTGCACTGCACGCATGCCCTCGAGCGTCTCCTTCAGGCCGGGCGAGAGGGCGTCGTAGGCCTTTGACATACTGGCGAACAGCGTGTCGCCGCCGCGGGGCGGTACGTCCCTGGCCAGCAGGACCGACCCCATCGCCGGCACGACGTCGTAGCTGTGATCGGTGTGCCAGCCCCCACCGATGTTGGAGATCTGATCGGGTTCCTTGCGGACCTCGGCGATCTCGGGATAGCCATCGACCGGCTTGAAGAAGCGATTGACGTCAATGGGCGCGAAACGTCGGGCGAATGCCAGATGCTGCTCGGGGGTGATGTCCTGATCGCGGAAGAAGATCACCCCATGCTCGAGGAACGCCGTGCGGATCGTCGCGAACACGTCGTCGTCGAACGGCGCCGAGAGGTCGACCCCGGAGATCACCGCGCCGAGGGCGGAGGAGAAGGGCGTGACGTCGATTCGCGTTGCGGTCATGATCGCTCCTGCATCGTGCAGCCATGGTGATCCGGCCGCTTCGCCGGTGATGGTACCCCTCGCGGGCTCCGAGCGCTCCGGGAGCGCGTGCGTGGAGCCGGTCAGCGAAGTGTCGGAAGCTCAGACGACGCCGTAGGGTGAGCTGATGCGCCTCGGTTACTGGATCAACACGTCGTACCCCTGGGCGGACACGCTCGCCACTGCACAGACCGCCCAGCAACTCGGGTGGGACTGTCTCTGGTACTCAGATCACTTCATGCCGAACGCTCCGAAGCCGGCCGACGGTGTCGTCAACGAGGCGATGACGACGCTCAGCGCGCTTGCTTCTTGTGTGCCGACGATCCGGCTCGGGACGATCGTGCTCGGCAACACCTACCGGCATCCAGCGTTGCTCGCGAACATGGCGGCGACCCTCGATCAGATTTCCGGTGGGCGCTTCACCCTCGGTCTTGGCGCAGGATGGCAGGAGAACGAGCACGCCGCATACGGCATGGAGATGGGCACCCTGAAGTGGCGTATGGATCGCTTCGACGAAACCTGCGAAGCGCTCAACCTCCTCTTCTCGCAAGCCCGCACCACGTTCCATGGCGAACACGTGAAGTTCACTGATGCGCCGCTCGACCCCAAGCCGGTGCAGTCACCGCTTCCGCTGATGGTGGGCGGTGGCGGGGAGAAGCGAACGCTGAAGATCGTCGCCAAGCACGCACACCAGTGGAACGTGTGGGCCACACCGGAGCTGTTCACGCAGAAGCTGGCGATCCTCGAGAGCCATTGCGCGGACATCGGCCGCGACCCCGCCACCATCGACAAGACGGTTGCGGCTCTGCTGTTCCTCACCGATGACCAGGCCTTCGCCGAGAAGCTCCGGTCGCGCGACCTGGGACGACCGGCCATCATCGGGAACGCCGAGGAAGTCGCCGATCAGATCAGGGCCTACGCCGCGCTCGGTGTCGACGAGATCATCGTGCCCGGCTTCACGTTCGCGAACGCGGCCGCCGCCGAGCCGACGCTTCGGGCGATCATCGAGACGGTGAAGCCGCTTCTGTAGACGAACCGAGCCCGTCACAGTCGACGGACGCCTAGCGCGCGCCCGTGCCCTGAATCAAGACGGCGGTGCCCCACCAGTACGGGAAGATCGGTGCGCTCGTGACCGCGGTGAAACCACATGCGCGCAGATCGTCACACCAACGGAGCGCTGATTGCTCGTGGGTGAGCCGCGTCTGGTCCGGGTCGAACTGGCCGACGAGGACGGGCATGAGGAACCGCTGCGCCACCGTGTCGTCGCCCGGGTACTCGGCAAGGCCGCGCTCATACCGTTCGGCGGTATAGCGGGCGTGCTCGGTCCCTCCGTCGTCGAAGTCGGGCACGTCGAACTCGACCAATGCGATTGATCTCGAACGGGTGGCGAGCGCTCGGAGGACCTCATGGCGTTGCGAAGCGTTGAGGGTGTGAAAGGCAAACGTCGACTGGACGAGCGACCAGGTATCCGACCTCGCGAAGTCTGCGACGAAGGCTTCGGCCGTCATCTGATGAGGTGAGACCGTACAGGTCGATCCCTGAAATGCCGCGACCGCTTCGCCGAGCAGCGCTTCGGACGGCTCCACGAGGGTGACGAGGTCGATCCCTTCGGATGCCACCGCAGCCGTGACCCGACCATCACCGCATCCGATATCGAGCAACGTTGTCGGCCGCTGCTTCGCCACGACCTCGCGAAGTGCATCGATGGTTGCGGCATAGAGCGCAGGATTCGCTCCGCCCTGGATGAACCGCTCGAAGCCTTCAGGCTCGGCATAGATGTTCCCTTCACTCCCGCCGTCGAGGAAGGCCGCCAGCGCCAACGGAAGCAACGAGTCCGGTTCGGCTGCTGCGGCGGTACGGGCAGCTTGAGCACCCGCCGACCAGTCCGACCGGGCAACAGCGAGGAGCGCATCGATGACGGACAAGACGGGTGCTCCTCGGGTGGATGACGGGATCGTCGTTCTGGTCGGTGGCGGCGGAATGACGCTCGGTGGTCGCGGGACGACTCGGACGCCGAAACACATCCTTGCGACGAACGACACAACGCCGAAACACTGCCTCCCTATAGTCATCGTGACATGAACGCTGCCCCGATGAACTGGCACGCCGAAATCGATCTCTCGGGCGCTCGCGGATCTCGAACGCGACGGCTTCGCTGTCCTCAAGAACCTTTTCACCGACGAACAGATGGACGAACTCACGGCTGCGATGGAGGCTCTACAAGGGCGGGTGGCGTCGGGCGATCTGGATCCGTGGATTGCCGGGAACGAATTCGTGGCGGATTTCGACGGTCCGATGCCACCGTTCGTCCACTACGTCGTGAATGTGGAGGAGCTTTCGACGGAGGCGCACGCAGCGTTCTGTGACCCCCTCGTGATGGAGATCATCGGACGCGCTCTCGGTCCGGACCACTGGCTCTTCGTGATGGACGGCGCCGCGCTCCTCGAGTGGGCCGCGACGCAACCGGGCGGACCGGAGTTCGTCGACCGCCTCCAACGCGTGGCGATCGATCAGACCGAGCCGGGCAAGCGCAACGCGACCGGCCCAATGGTCGGCATGTCCGATTCCGGTCGGGCGATGTTCCGGCGCTTCCCGGAACAGCAGCCGACGCACGACGCATCGGATCCGGAGACCGACTGGGCGATGATCGCCGCGTGG
>JANPFX010000160.1:0-10266 GCA_031423635.1 Acidimicrobiia bacterium
ACGACGAGATCGACCGGCTCCGCCATGCGTCGACCCCCGTGTGGAGTTCCAGAAGGTTGCCGCGGTACTCCTCGGGGTTCCCCATGCCGTAGATGCAGCTCACGGACGCGACGACGATCGTGTCGCGGCGGGTCAGCAGGCCGGAGGTCGACGCATGGCGGAGCCGGTCGATCTCGTCGTTGATCGACGAGTCCTTCGCGATGTAGGTGTCGGACGAGGCGATGTAGGCCTCGGGCTGGTAGTAGTCGTAGTAGGACACGAAGTACTCGACCCGGTTGTTCGGGAAGAACTCCCGGAACTCGTTGGCCAGCTGGGCCGCGAGCGACTTGTTGGGGGCCAGGATCAGCGTGGGCTTCAGGACCTGTTCGATCGTCCAGGCGATCGTGGCCGACTTGCCGGACCCGGTGATGCCCAAGAGGGTCTGGAACCTATCGCCGCGTTTGATCCCCTCGACCAGGTTGGCGACGGCTTCGGGCTGGTCACCGGCCGGTTGATAGGCCGACTCCACCTTGAAAGGCTTGCCCGGGAGCTGTCGGACGGGAGCGTCGGTCGAGGTTACGGACATCCCACGAGTGTAAGGACCCCCCTATGACAGTTTTACGGGGTCCGGTTCCGAAGGTTTGGCGAACACCGATTCCGGGCGGGTCCGGATCCATTCCCAGACCGCGTCGACCTGTCCCTCCAGCTCTTCGACCGTCGTCGAGTTGTCGATCACCCGGTCCGCCCGCGCAACACGGGCCTCACGGGTCATCTGGGCGGCCACTCGACGGCGAGCGTCGTCGACATCGAAGTTCCGGAACCGGACCAAACGGTCGATCGCCACCTCCGGGTCCACGTCGACCACGATCGAACCGACGAGTCCGTCCCTTGATCGATCGAACAGCAGCGCCGCATCGAGGACGATGACCCGGTCGGTGCCCACGTGGGCGGTGATCTGGCGGTTGATCTCGGCGCCGATGGCGGGGTGGGTGATCGCATTCAGCGCGGCGACCGACTCCGCGTCGCGAAAGGCCAGGGCGGCCAGGGCACCCCGATCGAGGAATCCGTCATCACGCAGAATCGTGGGCCCGAACCGTTCCACGAGCGCCATCAGCGCTGGCGTGCCCGGTTCGACCACCTGACGCGCGATCAGGTCGGCGTCGACGATCACCGCCCCACGACGGGACAGGGCCGCGGAGACGGTCGACTTCCCCGCCCCGATGCCGCCTCCCAGACCGATCAGCTTCATAGGGCGACGACCGTACCCGACCGGCTCCGGCCAACGAGGCGCACCGCACAATCCGACGCGCCACCATCGAGATCGGGAGCATCACCGACATCGGAACATCTTCAAGACTTCGTTCAAGGCGCGGCGGTCCTAGGTCGATAGGACTACTGCCCATGACCTCACCCACCGTCTCCTTTCGGCTGCCGGTGCGAAGCGCCGTCGACAATCGATCCGACCGTCTGGCCCCGTTCGAGGGGCCGGTCTCGGTCATCCGCGTGGCCGTTCTGCTGGTGACGGCGTTCCTGGTCTTGCTCGACGCCCCCAAAGCCACCGATGACCGGGCGGTCATCGGTCTCGGCGTCGTGATCATGTGGACGATCGTCCGGATGCTCTCCCCGATCGTTCGCCAGGGGAACGAGCGCCTGCTCGCCGTCCACATCATCTTGGATCTGGCCCTCCCGATGACCCTGGTCTGCTTCACCGGCTACTGGTCGTCACCTCTCGCGTTGTGCCTCCTGCCCGGCATCGTCATCGGCGGCTTCGCCCACGGCGGACCCCTGGTGGTCGGATACGGGTCCCTCGTCGGCGTCATCATCAGCCTCGTCGGCCTGACCGGAGAGGCCACCAACAACGGCGACGATCTCGAACTCGCCAGCGTCTGGATGCTTGCCCTGGTGGTCATCGCCGCACTCGCCGGGGTCGGCCACCGAATCGTGCGGGAAACCGACCGTCGACGCACCGCCGATGCCGACACCATGGGCAAGCTGACCCGGGCGAACCAACTCCTGGAATCGCTCCACCACCTCGCCCAGTCACTCCCCGCCTCGCTCGACCTCGAAGACGCGCTTGCCCGGACCAGCGCGAACGCCCAGAAGCTGCTGTCCGCCGACGGCGTGGCGATCTTCCTCTACGACAACATCCATTCCGCCTGGTCGTGTGCCCGGGCCGACGGCATCCGGGTGGCAGAAACCGTCGAGCAGCGATCGATGCCGGCGGCCCTCAACCAGGCCATCGCCTCCAGAGCCATCGCCAGCAGCGCCGACTTCGGCGACCAGACCTTCCTCGGGGAATCGGCCACCGGCATCTACAGCCCTTTGATCGCCCGGTCCGCGCTGATCGGCGCCATCGCCATCGAGTGGATCAAACCGGCGGGCTCAGGGCTCGAGGACGTCCAGCAGCGCGAGGTCCTGCGGAGCCTGGCCGAACCCTCGGCGATCGGCATCGACAATGCCCGCCTGTTCCTGCGCATCCGTGGCGTGGCAGCCAGCGAGGAGCGCAGCCGAATCGCCCGCGACCTCCACGACAGGATCGGCCAATCGCTCGCGTATCTCGGCTTCGAACTCGACCGGAGCGCCAAAACCGTCGGCGATCCGACGATCGGCGCCGAACTCAGCCGCATGCGCGGAGAGGTCACGCGAGTCATCGCCGAAGTCCGCGAGACGCTCTACGACATCCGCACCGAGGTGGGCGAGGGGAATTCCTTCGTGGTGACGCTCGAACAGTTCCTCGAACGGGTGAGCGAACGGGCCTCCATCGTCATCGACTTCCGCCACCGGGTCGTCGGAACTCTTCCGCCACGGCAGGAACGCGAGATGTGGCACATCGCCCAGGAGGCGATCGTCAACGTCGAGCGCCACGCCAAAGCCCGCAACGTGTGGGTCCGGTGGGAGACCGATGGCAAGAGCGCACTTCTCGAGATCCAAGACGACGGCAAGGGGTACGCCGCCAGCGAAGGTCGACGCGACTCCTACGGGCTTCGCGGTCTGCAAGAACGCGCAACATCAATCGGTGCGCGCGCCGAAATTTCATCACAACCCGGTCAAGGAACGGTCGTTCGTTGCCGATTGGAGGGTCTATGAGTTCTCTGCTTCCCGCAGCGCCTGCACGATCGGCCGGGGCGCGTCCCCTCCGGCTGCTCCTGGTCGACGATCACCGCATGCTCCGCGAGGGCCTTCGTCGATCGATGGAGCTCTACGGGTTCGACGTCGTGGCCGAAGGGAGCGACGGGGAGGAAGGCGTGCGGCTGGCCCAGGCCCTGCGCCCCGACGTGGTCCTCATGGACGTCAGCATGCCGGTCCTCGATGGCGTCGAGGCGACCCGCCGGATCCGCCAGACGTGTCCCGACACCCAGGTCGTCATGCTGACCATGCACGCCGACAAGGATGTTCTCGCCAAGGCGATCCGCTGCGGCGCAGCCGGCTACCTGGTGAAGGACTGCTCGACCGACGAGGTCGCCGACGCCGTTCGCGCCGCGTCCAACGGTGAGGGCACCGTGTCGCCGGAGTTCGCGAAGTCGATGCTGCGCGAGGCAAAGTTCCCGATCCCGGACCGCCCCGGCGAGTCCGTCATCTCGAAGCGCGAAGAGGAAGTGCTCCAGCTCGTCGCCGACGGTTTCTCCACCGTCGAAGTGGCCCAGAAGCTCTACATCTCGATCAAGACGGTGAAGAACCACCTCGCCTCGATCTACCAGAAGCTCGACACCGCCGACCGCACCCAGGCCGTTGTCCGCGCCGTGCGCATGGGCATCATCCGCCTCGACTGACCCGCTGGTTTCCCGACACCGGCATTCCCCTACGGCGTCAGCCCGCGTGCTCGAACCTCGGCAGCGCGCTCCTGGGTCGGCATTTTCTCGCTGGGTCGGCTCACGTTCGCTGGGTCGGCATTTGCTCGAAATCTGCACGATTTTCGACCCAGTGCAGCTCAGCTGACCCAGGACACATGCACGCAGACGCGGCGAAGGGGCGCCACAGGCGCCCCTTCGTCGTGTCCGGATCGAAACGGATCAGGCTTCGGGAGCCTCGGATGCTTCGGCCGCAGCGGCTTCGCCAGCTGCTGCCTCGGTGGCCTCGGCCTGCTGACGGTTGTACTCCTCGAGCCACGCGGCCTGGGCCTCGTTGTCGGGCGTGAACTCGCCGGTGGTGTACTCGCCGATGTAGTTGCCGGCCTCGTCGTAGGCGTGCTCGCCGAACGCGGCCTGGTACTCGGCGGCGACGACGCCACCCTCCGCGGCCTGCTTGATCGACAGGCTGATCCGCCGACGCTGGAGGTCGAGGTCGATGATCTTGACCCAGAGCTCTTCGTTGACGGCGACGACCTGCTCGGGATGTTCGACGTGGTGGCCGGCCATCTCCGAGATGTGGACGAGGCCTTCGATGCCCTCGCCGACCTGCACGAATGCTCCGAACGGCACCATCTTGGTGACCCGTCCGTAGACGAGCTCGCCGACGCGGTGGTTCGACGCGAACTCCGCCCACGGATCCTGCTGCGTGGCCTTCAACGACAGGCTGATCCGCTCACGGCTGTAGTCGACCTCGAGCACCTGGACGGTGATGCGATCGCCGACGGTGACGACGGTCGACGGGTGGTCGACGTGCTTCCATGACAGCTCGGACACGTGGACGAGACCGTCCATGCCGCCGAGATCGACGAACGCACCGAAGTTGACGACGCTCGAAACGACGCCCTCGCGGACCTCGCCCGGCTTGAGGTTGGCGAGGAAGTCCTCGCGCTGTTCCTTCTGCGTCTCTTCCAGCCAAGCACGGCGGGACAGGACCACGTTGTTGCGGTTCTTGTCGAGCTCGATGATCTTGGTCTCGACCTCACGGCCCACGTAGGGCAGCAGGTCGCGGACGCGGCGGAGTTCGACCAGCGATGCCGGCAGGAAGCCACGGAGACCGATGTCGACGATGAGGCCGCCCTTGACGACTTCGATGACGGGGCCCTTGACGACGCCGTTGTTCTCCTTGATCTTCTCGATCGTGCCCCAGGCGCGCTCGTACTGGGCGCGCTTCTTGGACAGGACGAGACGACCTTCCTTGTCCTCTTTGGTGAGGACGAGCGCTTCGATCTCCTCGCCGAGCGAGACGATCTCCGACGGGTTCACGTCGTTGCGGATCGACAGCTCGCGGGACGGGATGACGCCTTCGGACTTGAAGCCGATGTCGAGGAGGACTTCGTCCTTGTCGATCTTGACGACCGTGCCCTTGACGATGTCTCCATCGTCGAACTCGACGATGGTGCCGTTTATCAGATCTTCGAAGCTGGTACTGAGATCGTTGAAGGTGATCTGACGGGGGGTGTAGTTACCCGCCTCGTCGAAGGAACCGAAGAGACCCTCGGTCTCCATTGCGGTTGCCATATCAGTCATAAGAGGTATTGCCTTTACATCGCTCGGGACGATCGCCCGTGCCGGCGCGACCCTTCGAACGGGGATTCGTACGAAGGGGAACAACGCTACCAGCGCCGCCCACCGACTTCGAACCACTCCGGAACAGGTCAGCCGGTCGGCCGATGGGCGAGGAGGAGGAACTCGGGAAGGTCGACGATCGGGCGGTTCTTCGCGTACGACCCGGGGGTCACCGACCACACCGCGTCCACCGTCAGGCCGGCCCGGTCGGCCAGCAGACGCAGCTCCCGGGGAGTGAAGCAGGTGGTCCAGAGATCAGCCCCCTTGCCCCGGCCGGCGGCGTCCTTCACCTCGGTGGCCTCATGGTTCACGCCGGTTTCCGCATCGAAGGTGTCACTCGACTCGAGGTGGCGGAGCTGGAAATACGCACTGAACGCGCTGAGGACCAGTCGTCCGCCCGGCTTCAGAGCCCGCGCCATCCGAGCAAGGACATCCCCGTCAGCGGCGCCGTCGGCCTCGCGACCGAGCAGGCCGAAGCCGCCCTGACAAAGCGAGAGCACGACGTCGTACTCCCCGTCCACCTCGAGGACCCGGGCGTCGACCCGCCGGAACGTTGCCGGCACGGCCCGCTCCCGCGCAGCGTCGTTCCCCAGATCGACGAAGGTCTGGGAGATGTCCAGACCGTCGGCAAGCACCCCGAGCCCGGCGAACGCCAGCGTGTGACGTCCGGGCCCACAGCCGACGTCGAGCAGCCGGTCCCCCGGTCGGACGCCGGTGACCTCGGTGAGAAAGGCCACTTCCTGGGCCGTCCCCTTGGTGAACGAATACCGCAAATACGATGGACCCATGTGCGCGGCAAGGTCCTCGAACCAATGACCGCGTGCGTCCGGTGCGTCCGGGTCAGTGACAGGAGCATCCGACATGGCTGATCGTTCTACCCCAGAGCCCGTTGACCAGCTGACGGACCACGGCGGGATGACCACACCGGAGACGCTGGCGGAGGTGTACCGGGCCCGGTTCGACAAGGTTCGGCCGTACCGTCAGCGGGTCTGGCGAGTCCTCGTCGACGACCTCTTCCGCAAGCGACTCGGCCATCCGGAGCGGGTGCTCGACCTCGCTGCGGGTTACGGCGACTTCATCAACAACATCGATGCCGGCGAGAAGTACGCCATCGACCTGAACCCCGACGCAAAGGTGCAGCTCGGGGCCGACGTGACGCTGTTCCCGATCGACGCAACTGCTCCGTGGCCCATCGCCGCCGGTTCGCTCGACGCCGTCTTCACCAGCAACTTCTTCGAACACCTGGGCAGCGCCGCCGATCTTCTGGACGTGCTTGGCCAAGCCCACGAGTCGCTTCGACCCGGAGGAAGGCTCGTAGCCATGGGACCGAACATGCGGTACTGCCTCAAGGAGTACTGGGACTTCCTCGACCATCGCCTGCCGTTGACCGAGCGCTCGCTGAAGGAAGCGATGGAGCTACGCGGCTTCCGGGTTATCGAGTGCGTCGATCGGCTGCTCCCGTATTCGATGGAGAGCCATCGCCAGGTCTCCCCGAAGCTCATTTCGCTCTACTGCCGTCTACCGATCGCGTGGCGATTCTTCGGCAAGCAATTCCTGTTGGTGGCCGAGAAGCGCTGAGCCACCGTCGGGACCTGTCGCGCTCAGTCGCTTCTGGAGCGACCCAACGCGACATCTCGACGCGCAGAGTCAGCCCTTGGCGTCGGCCCACGTGGGGCCCCAGGCGATGTTGACTTCGAGCGGGACGGAGAGTTCGGCGGCGTCGCGCATGGTCGAGATAGTAAGCGCGCGAACCTCGTCGCGTTCGTGCTGCGGCACTTCCAAGATGACCTCGTCGTGGACCTGCAAGATGATCTGACTGTCTCGCTTCGCCTCGCGGAGCGCGGCGTCGAGTCGGACCAACGCCACTTTGAAGATGTCGGCGGCCAGCCCCTGGATCCCGGCGTTCATCGCCTGGCGTTCCCCCATCTGCCGGATGCGGAAGTTCGGATTCTGCAGCTCGGGGATTTGACGACGGCGCCCGAAGAGCGTCTCGGTGTACCCCTTGTTCCGGGCCTCGACGATGGCGGCATCCATGTACGACCGCACGTTCGGGAACGCCAGGAAATACGCGTTCAGGATCTCGGTGGCTTCGGCGACCGGCACGCCGAGACGTTGGGCGAGACCGTAGGACTCCATGCCGTACGCGAGGCCGTACGACACCATCTTCGCCTTCGAGCGCATCGCCAAGGTGACCGCGTCGGCCTCCACGGAGAACACTCTCTTTGCCGTTTCCGTGTGCACGTCGGCACCGGTGGTGAACGCAGTGATCAGCCCGGGGTCCTGGGCAAGATGGGCAATGACGCGAAGCTCGATCTGGTTGTAGTCGGCGACGAGGAACTCGCATCCGTCGGCAGGAATGAACGCCCGTCGGAATTGACGCCCCTCCTCGGAACGGATCGGAATGTTGTGGAGATTCGGCTGGTCACTCGACAACCGTCCGGTGCGCGCCACCGTCTGATTGAACGTCGCGTGGATCCGGCCGTCGCTGGCGACTTCCGCCAACAGGTTTTCGCCGTAGGTCGAGCGGAGCTTCTCGACCTCGCGGTAGCGCAGGAGCGCGTCGACGATCGGGTGCTGATCGCGCACCTTCTCCAGCGCTTGCGCATCGGTGGAGTACCCGGTCTTGGTCTTCTTGTCGGTCTTGAGGCCGAGCTCGTCGAAGAGCACCGTGCGTAGCTGAGGAACGGAGTTCACGGTGAAGCGGCGTCCGGCGAGCTCCTGCACCTTCTCCTCGAGCTCGTGCGCCTGCGCGGTGAGGGACTGCGAGAGCTCCTTCAAGTAGGTCGTGTCAACGCGGACCCCGGCGATCTCCATGCGTGCCAGCACGCCGATCAACGGGCGCTCGATCTCGTCGTAGAGCTTCGCCAGGCCGCGGGCGCTGAGCGCGGCGAGCAGCGGGGGCGTGAGCCGAATAACGGCGAGCGCACGACGGCCCACGGCGACCGAGGGCGACTCGACGTCGCCGCCGAAGTCGAGCTGACCGATCGGCGGCGCATCGGCGCCGCGCAGATCGAGGCCGGCGTATTGCCGGGCCAACTCATCGAGGTCGTAGACGTTCTCTGCGGGATCGAGCAGGTACCCCGCCACCGCGGTGTCGATGCCAAGCGAGCGTAGCGATCCGAGTTCCATTCCGAGATCGTGGAGCGACCGAAGGAGCTCCTTCAGGCGGTGACCGTGCACCCACAGTGTCGAAGATCCGAAGGCGTCGGCGAGCGCGGCCAGACCGGCTCCGCTGTCGTGCTGCAGTACGTCCGCGGACGCGTACGCAACGCGGTCTTCGGTGGCCCACGCCAGGCCGAGCAGCGCGGACCGTCCGGGAGTCCCAGCCCACCGTCCGTCCAGTCCGACGTGCCCCTCCGCGGGCAGCTCGAGCGAATCGCCCACGATCAGTTCCTCGACGACGACATCGAGGTAGCCGTAGACGGACTCCGCGTCCGCGCCGGAGGAACCACCCGGGCCGCCGAACGAGAGGGCGAACGCGTCGAGCACACGCTCGCTCAGGGCCCGGAACTCCAACGTCTTGAACAGCTCCCGGGCGGCCGTCAGGTTCGGCTTCGGCGTGGTTGCGATCTCGATCGACACGCCGGGAACGTCGCGGATCAACGGTGTGGCCGTGGCGTTTCTCCGCACGATCGCTTCGTGATCGATCAGGTTCTGTCGCAGCTTCGGGGTCGCCTTGTCGAGGTTGGCGAAGATGCCGTCGATGTCGCCGTAGTCGTTGATCAGCTTCGCTGCGGTCTTCTCCCCCACGCCCGGGACGCCGGGGAGGTTGTCCGAGGTGTCGCCTCGGAGCGCGGCGTACTGGTCGTACTTGGTCGGATGCACGCCGGTTCGATCGATGATCCCCTGCTCGTCGTAGAGGGCGTAATCGCTGACGCCACGCTTGTTGTAGAGGACCCGGATCGAGCCCTCCCCCGGTTCTTTCGCATCACGGACGAGCTGGTAGCTGTCGCGGTCGCCGGTCACCACGATGATGTCGTCGCCCTGCGCAAACCCCTGGGTCGCCAGTGTCGCAAGCACATCGTCGGCCTCGAACCCGACCACTTCGAGCAGCGGGACATCGAGCACTTCGACAACGCGACGGACGAGACCCATCTGCTGACGGAGGATGTCGGGCGTCTCGGCGCGACCGGCCTTGTAGTCGGGGATCGATTCGTGGCGAAATGTCGGCTCCGGGCGATCGAAGGTGGCCACGATGGCGTCGGGCCGATGTTCGTTGAGCATGTACTGCAGCATCGACGTGAAGCCGAACACGGCATTCGTGACCTGCCCTGATGCCGTCGCCATGTCCGCCGGCAGAGCGAAGAAGGCCCGATAGGTGAGCGAGTTCCCGTCGAGCAGCATGATCTTTCGGCCCATCGGCGCAGCCTAGGTGTCAGCTCTCGTCGAGGATGGCCGACGACACGGCGCCCATGGAGGTCCGCCGGTCCATGGCGCGCCGTTGGATGGTGGCGAAGGCCGACGCCTCGTCCGCCCCCTGGGCCATGAGCTTCGCCTTGGCCCGATCGATCAACGTCCGAGCAGCGAGGCGGTCCTCCAGTGATCGGACCTCGGCGGCGAGCGCGGTCCGCTCCCTCTGGCGCTGTGCGCACACCTCGATAGACGCGACGAGCTCGGCCTTCTGGAACGGCTTGAGGAGATATCCGAGCACGCCGGCATCGGTCGCCTCGGCGATGAGCTCGCGCTGCGAGAACGCCGTGAGGATCACCACACCGCACTCTCCTGCCGCCGCCAGGGTCCGGGCCGCGCTGATCCCGTCGAGGCCGGGCATCTTCACGTCGAACAGCGCCAGATCCGGCTTCGTCGATCGCACCACGTCGATCGCATCATCGCCCCGGGACGCTTCTCCGACGACGTCATAGCCTTCCTCACG
>JANPFX010000161.1:0-23553 GCA_031423635.1 Acidimicrobiia bacterium
GTTCGATCTTCCCGTTGCCCGACTGATCTCGGCAGCGGTGTCACGGCTATTGGCGCCAAGAACGATCGTGACCTTGGCCGAGGCGGCGTCGACCTCGCGTCGGAGACGTTCCAGTTGACGCAACGCCGCGGCGGCATGGACGCGGGTGGTGACAGATGGATCACTCGTCGGGATCTTCACCCCGTCCCAAACCGTTGTGCTCATGTGTCCATTGTGACGTTCGGGTATGACAATTTCGGTGCCGATACCGAAGAATCCTGAAGAAGCCTGGAGGGTAACTTCGTAGTTCGTGGCTCACCCAGATTCGTGCGGATTGGTGGCCCCGGGGTGCTGGACGTTCTCGGAGACTCACTACTTTCTCCGGAAGAAGTCGGCGGATGGATTGTCTTGGGGCAGGCGCGAAGCAGCTATGCGCGCATATCGGTGTGCCCGATGAAGCCGCTCGGTGCGTGGGGGCCATGGATGAGCATTTCGAGGAGGCCGTAGCCAACGGCACCGTCGACTCGCGTGGCCCGCACCAGGTGCTGCACGTGTTGCCAAGACAGATCCGCCTCGTTGACTTCGGCCGTGACGAATGAGTCGTGAGTCCGCTCGTCCGGTCCGACGAACATGCCGTGACCCCAGGTCGGGTGTCCGTAGCCGATGCCCGGCATGAAGAAGGTGTTGACGGTGTCGAGGTGTATCGAAAGCGAGTCGTCGGTGCCGGCGAAGTTCATGTCGAAGGCGTTCGCATGACGGGTCCCCGGCTTCCAGTCGATTTCGTACGTATGCCTACGATTGACGACTAGGGAGCTCAAAGCTTCCGGGTCGCTTCCAACCGGGGCAGTGAGGGCGTTCTCGTGCCACCGCTCGCCGTGTGGTGTTTCGTTGACATCGAAGATCACGTTCATGTCGTCGAAGTTGAGCGGGGCCCAGAGCCAGTAGAACGCCGCCACACCGTCGGGTGCCGGGTTCGGCTCGCGGTTCCCGACTCCGCGTATTCCCCACGAGCGGTCGCGCGTGCCTCGCCACAACGCCGGACCTACTTCGATGCGCTCACCGTCTACGTCGATCCAGCCTTCCCACGTTCCGTTCTGGGTGAGTCGTGTGATGTCGAAGGTCGTGAGATGACCGGACGCAAAACGGTAGTGCGGTTCCTCGAACGCCGGCCCGCGCGAGGTGAACAACAGCTCCGCCGTGATCCCTGCTTCGGGCGCATCGACCGTGACGCGCAACTGGCGGAGCGGGACGACGATCTCGATCGTCATCGGACCTGCGTGCAGGTCGAGGCGATCGTGTCCGAGGAGTCGTGACCCGCGCACGTTCCGCTGGACGCCGCCGCGCAGGAGCGAGAACGCGCCGTCCATCACGTTTCGTCCGGGATACTGACCGAAGGCGACGGCAAAGTACGTCCGGCCAAAGGCTTCGCCGGTCGGGTAACCGCAGAAGAAGAACCGGTCGTAGAGGTTCCGGTCGGTGCCGGGATCGCGCAGCGGCCGAGAGGATTGGTGGAGGGGGTAGTCGTCGGCAGCGGTGATCACCTCGCCAGTCTTCCGTGCCGACCCGAACTTGTCACAGCCCGCTCTGTAGCTTTCCTGGCCATGTCGCAAGGAACACTCGGTACGCTTTCGGGTATGGCCAACTCGTTCCTCGCCTCCGTGGAGTACCCGGACAGCGATGGTGAGCCCATGGCCGACAACACCCTGCAGTGGGACACCATTGCCTATCTCGTCACGGCCGTCCGCCGCTGGTACGCCGATCGACCCGACGTCTTCGTCGCCGGCGATCTGCTCTGGTACTTCGAGGAGGGGAACCCGAAGGCGCGTCTCGCGCCCGACTGCATGGTGGCCATCGGCCGGCCGTCGGGGTATCGGGGCTCGTATCGGCAGTGGGTCGAAGGCGGGGTCTGCCCCCAGGTCGTCTTCGAGGTGCTCTCACCGAAGAACACCTTCGTGGAGATGCGCCACAAGTACGAGACCTACGCGCGCCTGGGCTGTCTCGAGTACTACCTGATCGATCCCTACGAGCGGCGCGTCACCGGCTTTCGACGCGATGACGGCGCGCTGGTCGACATTCCCGACGCTGTCGGTCACCGAAGCGAGATCCTCGGCCTCACACTGGATTTCCGGGAGGACTTCTTCGACCTGCGCACCAGTTCCGCCAGTCTTCTTCGTCCCGACGAGTTGGGTGCGTCGGTTGTCCAGCTCACCAGCGAGGTGGCACGCGTGCGGAGGGAGTCTGCCTCCGCCCAACTCTCTGCTGCTGCCGCCCGTGACGAAGCCGACGCGGCTCGTGACGAGGCTGACGCGGCTCGTGACGAGGCTGACGCGGCACGCCGAGAGGCGGAGCTGCTGCGGGCCAAGCTCCGCGCCGCCGGGATCGACCCCGGCGCATGACGGTCCGCACGCTGGAGCGGGCGCACCAACCCGGACCGGAGCGATGGTGGGCGGAGTCGTGGGGCTTCACGTTCGCCCTGCCCGACGCCGAACTCCCGAGGCCCATGGGAGGACGGAGCACGGGTTGGCTCGGTGGCTTCGTCGAGTTCACCGTGCTGCCCCGTCAGCGCAAGGCATGGTTCTCTGCCGGCATCGTCGGCGAAGGACGTCCCTACGTTCTCTGTCGTGATCACGATCTCGCCGCGCCCGCCGACGCCAACGTCTTCGAAGTCCGCGGCGGGGGTCTGTGGTCGCATGCGATCTGCGAGACGCCTGGCGAACACTGGACCGTGGCGATGGAGGCGTTCGCGCTTGCGTTCGACGATCCACTCGACGCATGGGGCACCGAGTTGGGGGACCGTGTCGGACTCGCGTTCGACCTCGAGTGGGAGGGGAGCGCAAAGCGCATCGGCGCGGAGCCCGCGGATGCTCCGGGTTCCGGCCGCTACTCCACGCCGTGCGAGGTGAACGGCGTCCTCCAGCTGGGCGACGACGAATGGGAGATCGCCGGTGTCGGTGCCAGGTCACATCGCTGGGGCATCCCCGTCGAGCACGACCTCGCCCGATGGCGGTCCGATCCGCTCGAGGCGCAGGCGACGGGTGCCACGCCCGACCGTGTGACGCTGGCCGTCGCCCCGTACCGTTCCGAACTGGCCGACGACCCCGATGGGCCCGGTGCCCGCCCGGTCATGGTGCGGCGCACGCTTGACCGGCTCAGCTGGCCCGACGGTGCCACTGCGCTGCAGTGGACCGAGGCGCTGCGCAACGGCGGGGAACCGCGGCTCGGCTGATCTGTGGTCGGCGCGTTCTCGGGTGGTGACGACCGGGTGACCACGGCCGTCGAGGTTGGTTGATTCGCCCTCCGGTCACTACGTTGTTCGCCATGACTGCGCTCAAGACGACGCCTGCGATGTACGACCTCGGCATGTCCGAGAAGGTCCGCCCGCTTTACGACAAGGTGAAGGCCTTCATCCGCGACGAGGTCGACCCGATCACCGAGGAGTTCCATCGCCTCGGAGTCGGCCGGGCAGACCACTGGGGATACGGCGACGGCCAGCTCGAACTGCTCCAGACGGTGAAGGACAAGGCCAAGGCCAATGGCCTGTGGAACTTCTTCCTCCCCGATTCCGAGACCGGCGAGGGGCTGTCGAACCTCGACTACGCCTACATCGCCGTCGAGCTCGGCAAGAACCCGCTCGCGTCGGAGTGCCTGAACTGCTCGGCGCCCGACACCGGCAACATGGAGGTCCTGGAGCGGGTCGGAACACCCGAGCAGAAGGAGCGGTGGCTGAAGCCGCTGCTCGCCGGAGAGATCCGTTCGGCCTACGCCATGACCGAGCCGAGCGTCGCGTCGTCCGACGCGAAGAACATCTCGACGCTCGCCGTCCTCGATGGCGAGGAGTGGCTCATCAACGGCGAGAAGTACTGGACCTCCGGCGCCGGCGATCCGCGCTGCAAGGTCATGATCGTGATGGTCGTGACCAACCCCGACGGTCCGCCCCACAAGCGCCAGTCGCAAATCCTCGTCCCGACCGATACGCCCGGCGTCGAAAAGCTCGGCGCCATGACGGTGTTCGGCGAGGACGATGCGCCGCACGGTCATCTCCACATCCGCTTCAACAACGTGCGAGTCCCGAAGGAGAATATCCTCCTCGGCGAAGGTCGCGGCTTCGAGATCTCCCAGGTGCGCCTCGGCCCGGGCCGGATCCATCACTGCATGCGTGCCATCGGCTCAGCGGAACGCGCCCTCGACCTTCTCGTCGGGCGTGGTCTCTCCCGCGAGGCGTTCGGACGCCCGCTCGCCCGCCTCGGCAAGAACCCCGAGGTGATCTCCCGGGCGCGCATCGACATCGAGTCGATGCGCCTCATGGTGCTCCAGGCGGCCAAGGCCATGGACGAGTTGGGCAACGCCGAAGCCCGCGTGTGGGTGAGCGCCGTCAAGGCACTCGTCCCCGAGAAGGTCTGCCAGATCATCGACGCGGCCATGCAGATGCACGGTGGCATCGGCGTGTCGCACTGGACGCCCCTCGCCCGGATGTACGCGAGCATGCGCACCCTCCGCTTCGCCGACGGCCCCGACGAAGTGCACCACATGGTGGTGGGCCGGGCTGAGCTCGCCGCCAAGGAGCAGCGCATGGTCGGCGTCACGCCGGAAGTCACCATCGGCCCCTGGGTCCGACCCAGCTGAGGTAGACACAGCAACCAGCCGACTCTGCTGCCCACGCGGGCCCGAAGGCCCAAGCCCCCGGGGTGAAACGACAGGCCCGGCCGGAATCCGGGAGGGCCGACCGACCGGAGTCGACGAGGGGACGCCGTCGGCCAACCGAGAGGATCATGGGTGTCGTCGATCAGCGTGAGCCGTCGGCGTCACCTCGTCGATGGAGGTCGGCTCCGCCCGGGCGAGTAGCCGCCCCGGTCCGCCAAAGCGATGGCGAAGCCGAGTTCTGTCAGGCCAGAAAGCCAAACCAACGGCGAAGCCGAGTTCTGCCAGGCCAGAGAGCCAAACCAACGGCGAAGCCGAGCTCTGCCCGGCCAGGAAGAGCCCGAGCTCTTCCGTACACTCGTCCCCGGTGTTCCACATCTCGTTCTACCGGTTCGTTCCCGTCGAGGACCCGTTGCGGCTGCGCGAGCAACTGCTGGTGCTCACCGACAGACTGTTCGGTACGGTCCTCGTCGCCCACGAGGGCGTGAACGGGATGCTGGCTGGCGCGGCTGACGATCTCGACGCCTTCGAAGCGGCAGCGCAGTCGCCGGAACTGCTCGGCGGCGCGTTCGCTGGCATGGCGTTCAAACGGACGGTGTGCGACGTGCCGCCGTTCCGCCGACGCAAGGTGAAAGTGAAGCCCGAACTGGTTCCGCTCGACATCGACGGGATCGACGTGCCCTCCCGCCGTGCCGACATCGAGGCGTCCAACGTCGACGCAGTGGAGTGGCGTGCTCTGCTGCGACGCAAGGACGTCGTGGTGATCGATAACCGGAACAGCTTCGAGTTCACCCACGGCCACTTCGTCGGTGCGATCGATCCGGGCACGACCGACTTCCGTGACTTCACCGCCTACGTGCGGACCAACGCCGACGAGTGGCGAGAAACGGGAAAGACGATTGCGATGTACTGCACCGGTGGCATCCGGTGCGAGAAGTCGAGTCCGTGGATGCAGGACCTCGGTCTCACCGTCCGTCAACTCCGTGGCGGTATCGTCTCGTACCTGGCGGAGGCAGCAGATGCCGAGCAGGACTGGTCGGGGGACTGCTTCGTCTTCGATGACCGGCGTCTGCTCGACGTCCGTCTGCAGCCGATTGCTGTCGCGTCCGTGACAGACGCGTCAAACCGCGCCGGCGAGACTTCGTAGACCGCGCAGCACCACGCTGAGCGAGGCAATGGTCGACGGGCCGCCCTCCTCGACCTCGCGCATTGTGGTGAGGTGTTGGCGGATAGCCGGGGCATGGAGCGTGGACCAGGCCTCGAACTGGTCGTACTGCTCGCTGGTTGTCGCGGTGGCCAGCACGGCAGTCGTAAGCGCGCTGTGCTCTCCGGCGAGGTCATCGCGCAGGGCCGCACGGGCGAGCGCATCCCAGCGGTCGTTCCGCGGCAGCGCGACGATGCGGTCGCGGAGGGTACCGAGGCCGAGTCGTTCGTCGAGCGTGAAGTACACCCGTGCGGTCGCGTCGACGGTGGCATCGGTTTGCCCGATGATCGTGAGCCGGGTGATGTCGAGTGCCGCGGGATACAGGTCGAGCGCGGCGACACGATCTGCCAACTCTCGCGATACCCCGTCGCCGATCCATATTGCGGACCGCTCCTCGACGGCGGTCCGTTCGGCGGGTGAGAACAGCTCGTGCAGGAGCTCACCGACGCGGGTTACTCCGGGACGATAGGCCGAAACGACTTCGCCCACGTCGAGCGGGAGCCGGCGATGGCGCAGGATCCACCGGCTCACGCGTTCCACGACGCGGTCGATCTCGAGCAGCATTGCCACGGTCGTGGTCTCTCGGGTTTGCATCGTCTGCGCCCGGATCGCATTCCAGAGCGCGTCGGCGTCGAACAGCGTCGAGGCGGCGATGTGCGCTCGGATCACGTCGCCGACGGTTGCGTGGGTCTCCTCCTGCAGGCGGAAGACGAACGTGACACCGTTGCGGTTCACCATGTGGTTCACGATGCTGGTGGCGATGATCTCGCGCCGAAGCGGGTGCAGGTCGATTGCCGCCGTGAACCGATCGGACAGCAAGGGCGGGAAGTACCCGTGAAGGATCCCGCGCATGGACGTCTCGTGGATGTCCTCGGCCAGGAACTGCTCGGTGAGCGACAGCTTGGTGTATGCCATGACGACGGCCAACTCCGGTGCGGTGAGTCCGGCCATCTGGGCCTTGCGTTCGAGCAGAGCATCGGTGTCGGGGAGGGCCTCGAGGTGGCGGTCGAGTCGGGCGACCCGCTCGAGGTGGCTCAGGTAGCGGGCGTGGGTGTCGAGCATGGCGGGTGCGAGGGACACGGCGTTGACCAACGCCTGGTTCTGATCGATGTTGTCGGCGAGGACCAGCACGGCGACATCGTCGGTCATGTCGGTCAGGATGCTGCTGCGATCTTGATCGGTGAGATCGCCGGTGGAGCGGGCGCGGTCCAGGAGGATCTTGATGTTGACCTCGTGATCGCTCGTGTCGACGCCGGCAGAGTTGTCGATGGCGTCGGTGTTGATCAGTCCGCCGTGGCGGGCGAACTCGATGCGCGCTCGCTGGGTGAGGCCGAGGTTTCCTCCTTCGCCGATGATGCGGACGCGTAACTCGTCGGCGTCGACGCGCAGCGCGTCGTTTGTCCGGTCACCGACGTCCGTGTGGGTCTCGCTGCTCGCCTTCACATACGTGCCGATGCCGCCATTCCACAGCAGGTCGACCGGTGCTTTCAGGATGTGGCTGATCAGCGCCGTGGGGTTCATCGTGACGGTTCCGTCACCGGCGATGCCCAGCGCCTGACACGCTTCGACCGTCAAGGTGATCGTCTTGGCAGATCGCGGCCACACCCCTCCGCCGGCCGAGATGAGTGACAGATCGAAATCGCTCCACGACGACGTCGGCAAGGCGAACAGCCGCTGTCGTTCGGCGAAGGACCGCGCGGCGTCGGGGTCCGGGTCGATGAAGACGTGGCGGTGGTCGAACGCCGCGATGAGTCGGATGTTCGGCGAGAGCAACATGCCGTTGCCGAACACGTCGCCGGACATGTCACCGATGCCGACCACACTGATCGGATCGTTCGGACCTCGCCCCAGCCTCCGGAGATGATGCTTGACGGACTCCCAGGCGCCGCGGGCGGTGATGCCCATGACCTTGTGGTCGTAGCCCGCTGATCCGCCCGATGCGAACGCGTCGCCGAGCCAGAAACCCCGTTCCATAGCAATGCCGTTCGCCGTGTCGGAGAACGTCGCCGTTCCTTTGTCGGCGGCGACGACGAGGTAGGAGTCGTCGGGATCGAGTCTCACGGTTCGCGCCGGGGCGACGATGTTTCCGTCGACGAGGTTGTCCGTCAGGTCGAGCAGCGTGTTGATGAACAACCGGTAGCAGCGGATCACCTCCGCCTGCATCGATGGACGATCCGCGAAGGTTCGGCGCGCCACGAATCCACCCTTGGCTCCTGCCGGAACGATGACCGCGTTCTTGACGGCCTGGGCCTTCATGAGACCGAGCACCTCGGTGCGGAAATCCTCGGGGCGTTCCGACCACCGGATCCCGCCGCGCGCAACGGCACCCATGCGCAGGTGGACACCTTCCATGATCGGCGAGTGGACGAAGATCTCGTACTTCGGTCGGGGTAACGGTGCCTCGGTGATCTTCTCGGTCAGGAGCTTGAGCCCGAGCGCCGGTCGGGCTGCACCGTGGTGATCTCGCTGGTACCAGTTCGTCCGGACGGTGGCTCCGACGAGCCCGAGCAGGGCGCGGACGATGCGGTCCTGATCGAGCGACGGGACGCTGCTCAGCTTGTCGACGATCCCCGCGTGAATCCTCGCGGCCATGTCGCCAGCGGCGGGGCCGTGGTCGGGGTCGAACGTGACGTGGAAGAGGGAGACGAGATCCGCGGCGATGGTCGGGTTCTCCACGAGCGTCGTCTCGATGTAGCCCTGGCTGAGTCCGAAACCGACCTGGCGCAGATACGCCGCGTAGGCCCGCAGGATCTGGACGTCCCGCCACGTCAGCTGCGCGGTGGCAATGAGACGGTTCAGGCCGTCGTCGGTCGTTCGTCCGTCGATCAGCACAGCGAACGCGTCGTTGAGCCTGGTTTCGCCGTCGACGTTGCCGGTCGACGGCGTCGTCGTTGCGCCAACCGTCACCCCGAGGTCATGCATCCAGACCGCAAACGGCAAGGCGTCGACGCGTGTGGCGCGCTCGTCGGACACCCGGAACCCGAGGTTGGCGAGCATGGGCAGGAGGTCGGCGAGATCGAGCTGCTCGTTCGGCACGTAGATCTTCAGGCGTAGATCATCCGAGTCGGCCGACGCCGACTCGAGAACGACTTGCGGCGCGCCGGTCGACTGCACGTGGGCGACACGCTGCGCGTCGATCACGGCAGTTCCCGGCGTGACAACGGCGGTGTACTCCGGTGGGAATGCAAGGGCGAAGCGCTCGAAGCGGGTGTCTCCATCCCCGAGGGAGGAGAACGCGTCGCGGAGCGAGTCCCCCCACGAACGAGTGTCTTGGGCGACCGCCGCTTCGAGGGCGTGCTCATCGAACTCGACGAAGCCCATTCCGGGATCGAGGTGGATCACGAAGTACAGGCGGGCGAGCGGGGACTCGGTGAGCGTGACGGAGAACTGACTCCGGCCGCCCTTCAGCGTCGAGCCGAGCGTGGCCTCGATCCGACGACGGACGTCGGTGTTGTAGCGATCGCGCGGCAGGTAGACGATCGCTGTCCAGACCCGTCGATGGACGTCACGCCGCAGGAAGAGGCGGACCCGGCGGCGTCCTTGGAGTTGCACCACTCCGATGGCCGTCTCGAAGAGCTGGTCAACCGCCGCGGCGAACAGTTCGTCACGCGGGTGACCGTCGAGAACCGTCTTCAGTTCTTTGCTGGCATGACCCTTCGGGTTGAACCCCGACCGCGTCAGTATCGCTTCGACCTTGCGGCGGAGCACCGGAATCGTCGTGGGGTTCGAGTAGTACGCCTCGCTGGTGAAGAAGCCGATGATCCGGCGCTCGCCGATGATGTGGCCGTCGGTGCCGAATGACTTCGTGCCGATGACGTCGTACGGACCGGCCCGATGCACCACGCTCTCCGTCTCCGTTTTGGTGATGAGCAGCACGTCGGAGGCCCGCCACTCATCGGAGGCGGCGTAGTCGAACTGCTTTGCATCGCGCATGACGCCCAGGCCCGATCCGGGCACCTGATGGAGTTTGCGGTCCTCGTAGAGGAAGTCCGCTGCGCCGACGAGGGTGAAGTTGTTGTCGGCGATCCATCGGAGCAGCGCGCCTGCCTCATGCCGATCGATCGACTCGGCGGAATCGATCGGCTGCTGCTCGACTTCGCGGGCAATTTCCGCGGCGCGTTCGCGGAGGAGTTGCCAGTCGTCGACGGCGGCGCGGACGTTCGCCAGTGCCGCGATCACGGGCGCCTCGATGGCGCTCGGCGACGTGTCGGAGGCCATCGGCTCGATCTCGATGAGCATGTGGGACTCCGCGACGAATCCGTCGGCGCTGTCGGCCGGGGTGGTCGAGGGGGACCGCGCTTCGACCAGCAATCCCTGGGCGTCTCGGTGCACGTGGAGGATCGGGTGGACGAGCAAACCGATCTCGGCGCCGGCCCGCCGTACGGCGATGGACACGGAGTCGACGAGGAACGGCGCGTCGTCGGTGACGATGTGGAGGTGCGAGAGCGACGCGCAAACGATCGTCTCACCGGGCCCACGCCGTGCCGAGAACCTCCAGTGCTCGGCGAGAGCGGCAGTGAGCAGGTCGGGATCGCGCTCGGCCAGGTCGGCGGTCGACACATCGCGGAAGAACATCGGCGGAACGGCGCCCCACCGGCCGTGCGCGTCCACGGAAGTTACGGTGGACCAGGCGGACGCGAGGGCGTCGAACAGAGCGGCTCTCCGGGGCTCGACCCGCCCTGCACTGACAGCTGTCATGGCTTGCCTTCCGACCGTTGGTCGCGGTGAAACACGCGCTGGTGCCGGTGAACCTACCGGATCCCTCGCGACCGGGCTCGTCGGAGTGGTCAACCGATCGTCAAGCTTGAGCAAACTCCGGGCTAACTCGGTGAGGTCGTCTTCGGTGAGGTCGTCTTCGGCGACGTTGCCTGCGGTGTGGCGTTGCCACCGGGCTCCGACGTGACCGTCGACGCCGCGAACCCGTAGTGTTCGCCCATGGAGCCTTGTCGGATCGAGGATGGTCGTGGACGGTGCGTGCTCGTCGTGACGGCGCATGCCGACGACGCCGCGCTCTTCCTCGGGGGGACGATCGCCCAATGGGCGGACGCTGGATGGAAGGTCGTGGTTGTGCGAGTCACGGACGATCGCTGGGACTCGGTCGGCGTTGACGAGGCGACCACGATCGAACGGAACCACCGGGAGTTCCGTGAGGCGTCAGCGGCGCTCGGCGTCGCCGACGTGATCGATCTCGGGTACTGCACAGACGTGCTCGGCGACGTGTCGGAGGTCGGGCTTCGCGAGCACATGATCCGCCTGGTGCGGACTCATCGGCCCTACGCGCTCGTCACGTTCGATCCGTATGCGATGTATGGCGAGGACAACCAGGATCACGTCATGGTGGCGGCGGCGGTGGACGAAGCGTTCTGGACCTCCCAGTTCGACAAGCACCACCCCGAGCACCTGGGCCGGGGCCTTGCCGTCCATGGGGTGTTCGAGCGCTGGTACTTCGGACGGCGGGTGATCGATGTGACCGATGTCGTCGACATCTCGTCGACGCTCGAACGGAAGGTTGCCGCCGCTCGATGTCATCGAACGCCGATGCGGAACTTCGTCCACCAGCTGCGGTTGCAGGCGAACACCGGCGGTTGGACCGTTCCGCTGCTCGACGAAGCGTTCGAGTCGGGTGAGCTCGACCAGGTGATCGAGATGCTCGTTCGCGGCGGGGCGGCGAGCACCGGCGTGCGCCATGGTCTCACCGCCGCCGAGGAATTTCGGGTGGTCCGCTTCGGCGGCCTGCTCCCGCTGCTGGAGCAGTTCGGCGTGAGAAGTCCGATCTGATCATCAGCCGATGGAGAGAGTGGTGCCCCGGTCACGCACGTTTGGTAAACATCGTTGACCGAATAGTCGGTCGCTTGGAGGTCGTCAGTGTCACAGCTTGCCGTGAAGGGCGGAACCCCTGTTCGCCGCGCTCCGTATCCGTCCTGGCCGGTCGCCGACGAGCGTGAGCGCGACCTGCTCCTCGAGGTCCTCGACAGCGGCAATTGGTGGTCGTCGCAGGGAACCAAGGTGAAGGAGTTCGAGGCGGCCTGGGGCCGTTTCCACGGCACCGATCCAGCGGTCGCGGTGACGAACGGAACCCACACGCTGGAGCTTGCGCTGCTTGCCCTCGGCATCGGCGAAGGCGATGAGGTCATCGTGCCTGACTGGACCTTCATCGCCACGGTCTCGGCCGTGCTCATGGTCAACGCGGTGCCGATCATTGTTGACGTCGACCAACACACCGGCTGCATCGATCCGGACCTTGTGGAGGCCGCGATCGGGCCGCGGACCGCGGCGGTGATCGCGGTGCACGTAGCCGGCCATCCGGCCGATATGGATCGGCTCGTGGAGATCTGCTCTCGTCACTCGCTGGCACACGTCGAAGACGCGGCGCACGCGCACGGCTCGACGTGGAACGGCAAGCCGGTCGGCACCATCGGCGATGTCGGTTCGTTCTCCTTCCAGGCCTCGAAGCTCATGACCGCCGGCGAGGGTGGCGCAGTCGTCTCCCGCCGTGCCGACGTGCTCGCAGGGGTCCGATCGTTCGGCAACTGCGGCCGACTGCCGGGTCAGTGGTTCTACGCGCACTACCGCCTGGGCGGAAACTACCGGATGACGGAGTGGCAGGGGGCGGTGCTGCTGGCCCAGCTCGAACGGTTCCCCGAGCAGCAGCGCAATCGCGCGGCCAACGCGAACTATCTGAACGAGGCCCTCGCCGGTATTCCCGGTGTCCATCCGCAAGAACGCGACACGCGGTGTACCTCACAGGGCAACTACTGCTACGTCGTGCGCATCGATCGGGATGTGTTCGGCGCCGACCGCGAGCAGACCCGTCTTGCCCTCGGAGCCGAGGGCATCCCGCTCACGATGGCGTATCCGCCCGTCCATTCGCTCGACTGCTTCGTGGACCCGGATGGACTTGCGCCTCGGTACCGCGCCTCTCGGCCGCTGTTGCCCGACTACGCCAAGCAGGACCTGCCGGTGAGCGACCGGTTGGCGTCGGAGACGCTGTGGTTCACGACCAGCGTTCTGATGGGAACGCGTGCGGACTGCGATGACGTCATCGCCGCCGTTCGCAAGATCCACGTGAACGCGTCGGAACTCGACGATGGGCGCTGAGAGGTTCGGGGCCGCCGAAGCGGTCCGGGCCGCCCTGTTGTGGCGCTCTGGCGGCTGGCGATGATCGGCGAGCCCTTTGTGATGGAGATGGCTGGAGTGCTCGATGTGCTGGCCGGACTCGGCGTTCCCTACACCGCCGTCGTCAACGATCCACCGTGGTCGTCCCTCCTGGCGCGGGCGCCACAGCCCGCGCGCACCGTCGCCGCGTGGGACATGGATCTGTCACACCTTGAAACCCTGGTCGACGCCGCCGATAGCGGGGAGATCGTCGTCGGGATCGGCGGCGGTACGGCCCTCGACACGGCGAAGTTCCTGGCCTGGAAGACCAGCCGCCCCCTCCTGCAGATGCCCACGATCACGTCCGTCGATGCCGGCTTCACCGACGCGATCGGCGTGCGGATCGATGGCAGGGTCCGCTACATCGGAAACATCGTGCCGATCCGCGTGGTGATCGACGTCGACGTGATCCGTTCGGCACCCCTGCGCCTGAACCGCAGTGGCATCGGTGACATCGTGTCGTGCCACACCGGCCTGTGGGATTGGAAAGCGGCCAGCGATGCCGGCCACGGCCACCCGTGGCGTGACGACCTGGCCGCGCTCGGACGAATGCTGCTCGTCGAGCTCGACGCCGGTACCGATGACATACGTGCCGTCAGCGCCGACGGGGTCCGGTGGATGGCCGATGCCTACCGGCGGATCGGCGCGGCCTGCGCCCACGCCGGTCACAGCCGATTCGAGGAGGGGAGCGAGCACTTCTGGGCATACTCCTACGAGCACGACACCGGTGCCCATCACGTACACGGTGAGCTGATCTCCTTCGCGGTCGTCGCGCTGTCGGCGGTACAGGGCAATCGGCCGGGTTGGGCCGCCGACGTCGTCCGCCGCTGCGGCACTCGGGCCAACCCTCAGGACCTCGGGATCACGGCAGCCGACTTCAGCCGCTCGCTGATGGGTCTCCGCACCTACGCCCGCGACGAGCGGCTCGACGTCGGTGTCGCCGATCTCCGGACCATCACCGAGTCGGACGTGGCCGACGCGTGGGCGATGGTCAATACCCTTCCTCGGGCGGAGACGGCGCAATGATCCGCGTCGGCGTCGTCGGTGCCGCGTTCGCCGCGAACCTGCACGCTGAGGGACTCGTCGGTACCGGCCGGGCCGAGGTCGTCGGTGTGGTCTCCGCGACCGAGTCGTCCCGTCTCACTTTCGCCGAGCGCTGGCACTGCAATCCCTACGCGGACCTGGCAGCGATGCTCGACCATGCGCGCCCGGACGCCATCACCCTCGCCATGCCCAACCGATTCCATCACGACGCCACCCTGGCCGCAGCCCGCGCTGGTGTGCATGTGATCTGTGAGAAACCGCTCGCCATGAATCTCCTGGAAGCCGATCGCATGATCGAGGCGTGCCGCGTGGCGGGGGTTCACCTGCTCTACGCCGAGCAGCTCTGCTTCGCGCCGCGCTACCGAAAGGTCCGCGAACTCGTCCGCGGCGGCTCCCTGGGGACGATCATCCAGGTGCAGCACCACGAGCGTCACGGCGGCCCTCATGCGTCGTGGTTCCACGACCCAATGCTCTCCGGTGGCGGCGTGCTGCTCGACATGGGATGCCACGGGATCGAGCTGACCCGGTGGCTGCTCGATCGCCCGTCGGTCGTGTCGGTGCACGCGCGCTTGGGCATCTTCAAGCACCGGGCGGGGGTGGTGGACGACCATGCGTCGATCACCCTGGGGTTCGACACCGGAGCCGTTGCCGTGATCGACTCGTCGTGGGCCGCGCCGGGAGGGATCGACGAACGCCTCGAAGTGCTCGGCACGAAGGGCTCCGTCACCGCCGACCTGGCCCGTGGCCAGGCGTTGCTCGTGTATTCCGACGTCGGCGTCGGGTATGCCGCCGAGAAGGTCGAGCAGACCACCGGCTGGACCTTCGTCGCCCATGACGAAGCCCGCACGTGGGGGTGGATCTCCGAGATGGCCCACTTCGTCGACTGCATCGAGGGCCGGGCGGAACCGGAGGAGACCGGCGCCGACGGCCGCTCCGTGCTCGAGATCGTCATGGCCGCATATCAGTCGGCGGCCGATGATCAGGTGGTGAGGCTTCCGTTCACATCGAGCGCAGCCACACCGATCGAGCCGTGGCTACGGGCGCGCCACGAATTCGGTCATCCTCTTTGACCGAATTCCTCCGCACGAGTACGGTGACGTTTCGGAGCGCCGTGCTCCTCCATGAAGGGGGCAACTGATGAGTCGGACTTCTCGTAGCCGGCGGTGGACGTCCACTGCAGCGGCAGCACTGCTCGTCGTCGTCGGCCTGACGGCCTGCGGCAGCGACTCGAAGGACACCACGCCGGCGGAGACCGAGGCCCCCGCGAGCGCAGAAACGACTGCCGCCGCGGCGGAAACGACGGTGGCGGCTGCGAGCGAGACAACGGCTGCCGCGGCAGCGGAGACAACGGCCGCTGCGGGCGGTGACCTCGAGGCGGGAAGCAACGGCGAGATCAACGTCTTCCTGATCCCGAGCCCGAGTTCCACGGCGATCCAGAGCTTCATCCCGGCGTTCGAGAAGAAGACCGGCATCAAGGTCAACTTCTCCGAGACGCCCTACGGCGAGGCGCACCAGAAGCAGCTGCTCTCCTATCAGCAGAAGTCGGGTGCCTACGACGTCGCCCAGTTCGACAACACCTTCCTGGCCGCCTTCGGTGCGGCGAAGGCCATGGCTCCGCTCGACGAGTACATCAAGGGCTCGGCCGAGTACGACATCGGCGACTTCAGTCCCGGACAGCAGGACTACGGCAAGTACAACGGCGTCACCTACGGTCTCACCCTGTCGACGGAACCGATGATCCAGTGGTACCGCACCGACCTGTATTCGGATCTGGGCCTGAAGCCGGCGACCACGTGGGACGAGTACCTCGCCAACGCCCAGGCGGTGAAGAAGAGCGGCAAGGCGGACGGCACGATCGTCGGCTTCGGTCCCGGTGTGAGCTGGTGGTGGATGACGATGGTGTGGAGCTTCGGCGGCCAGCTCTATGACGAGAACCTCAACCCCACCGTCAACACCCCCGAAGCACTGAAGGCGACGGAGTATCTGAAGAGCCTCCTCGATGTCGCCCCGAAGGGCGCGATCTCTACCAACGGCGACGATGTCACGGCTAAGTTCGTCTCCACCGACATCGGTTCGATGATCCAATACTCGGGCTACTACGGGTTCATGCTCGACCCCAAGACGAACAAGAACCTGGGCAAGATCGAGACCGCGAAGATGCCGTCGGGCGGCACGGACATCACCCACTTGGCCGGCTGGAACATCGGCATTCCGGACGACTCGAAGAACAAGGACAAAGCATGGCAATTCCTCGAGTTCGTACTCGGGAAATCGAACTCCAAGGCCTTCCTGAAATCCGGTGCAGCGGCGATCGGACGCACGTCGATCATCACTGACCCGGAGCTGCTCAAGGAGCAGCCCTACCTCGCCACGTTGGACATTCCGGCGAGCAGCCGGGTGGAGCGCTATCCGCAGCTGAAGGTGTGGCCGGAGATGGACAAGGCGATCGTCGATGCCATCACGAACGTACTGACGGGCAAGGACGAGGCGCAGAAGGGCCTCGACTCGCTCAACGAGAAGCTGAAGCCGATTCTCGCTGCGGAGAAGAGCTGACCGCGGCTCACGCCACGACGGGTAACGTTCCGCAGAGGCGCGCCAAGCGCTGGTCGAACCTGTCGGCCACGGCGTTCACGCTGCCAGCGTGGCTGTTGATCCTTGCGCTCTTCGCCGTCCCGATCGCTGTCGGGGTCTACCTCTCCACGCGCAACGCCACGATCGGTGCGTTCTCGCCGCCGCGCTCCGTCGGTTTCGAGAACTACCGGCGCGACGTCGCCAACGCGACGTTTCGCGAGGCCGTCCGCACGACCCTCGTGATCGCGTTTCTCGGTCTGGGGCTGCAGCTCCCGATCGGTGTTGGTCTCGGCGTCGTTTTGCACCGCAATCTCCGTGGTACCCGCCTGTTCCGCAGTGTGCTGCTTCTTCCGATGCTGCTGACGCCGGTCGCAATCGGTCTGATGTGGCGGTTCATCCTCGACACCAACCTCGGGGTCGCGAACTGGTTCCTCAGCAAGGTCGGCAGCGGCGGGTTCGACTGGTTCGGCGATCGGCATGCGGCCGTCGCGTCGATCGTGCTCGTCGACTCCTGGCAGTCCATTCCGTTCGTGATGCTGCTCACCATCGCCGGCCTGGCCGGGTTGCCGACGGAGCCATTTGAGGCTGCGGTCGTCGACGGCGCCGGCCCGCTTCGGATCTTCGTCTCGATCACCCTGCCGATGCTGCGACGCGTGCTGTTCGTGATTCTGCTCATCCGCCTTATCGACGTGCTGAAGCTCTTCGACGTGATCTTCATTCTCACGCGCGGCGGACCGGGCACCGCCACCCAGACTGTCGGCCTCCTGAACTACAACACGGGATTCAACTTCCTGCAGACGTCCCGAGCGGCGGCCATCGGTGTTGCCGTCACGGTCCTCACGATCCCGCTCTTCCTCGTTTGGCGGCGTGCCTCGCGGAGTGAACCGTGACCGCCCCGACGGCTGCAGCGAACCCGAGGCGCCGACGGTTCCGGTGGGGCACGGTGGTCTCTTACGCGCTGCTGATCGGAGCCTCGCTCGTTGCTCTGTTCCCGATCTTCTGGACGCTGTCGACGAGCATCAAGACCCGCGTCGACTCCTACGCGATCCCGCCGAAGTTCGTCAGTTTCTCGCCGACGGCCAAGAACTACCGGCAGCTCTTCGACAACGCCGAGTTCACCAAGGCGCTCAAGAACACGATCTCGATCACGTTCACATCGACGCTGCTGTGCGTCTTCGTCGGCTCGCTCGCCGCCTACGCGTTGGCGAGGACGCCGCGTTTCCCCGGGCGGCGACCCCTCGAGGCGTCGCTGCTCCTCGCCCGGGCGATTCCGGGCATCGTACTCATGGTCCCGCTGTACGACGTGGTGACCCGCCTTCGGCTCTACGACAACCGGCTGGCGTTGGTCGTCATCTACGCGGCCGCGAACCTTCCCTTCGCCATCTGGCTGATGACGTCGTTCATCGAACAGATCCCGATCGAGCTCGAGGAGTGCGCGCGCACCGATGGCGCTGGTCGACTGGCCATCGTCGTGCGTATCGTCGCCCCGCTCTCGCTGCCCGGTCTTGCCGCCACAATGATCTTCGTCGCGCTTCTCGCGTGGAACGAGTTCCTGATCCCGGTGATCCTCGCCGGGCCGCGCTCGAAGACGCTTCCCGTCTACATCAGCTCGTTCGTGTCGAATCGCACGCTGGACTGGGGTCCGATGGCAGCTGCTAGCTGCCTCGCCATCATCCCCATCGCTCTGCTCACCATCGCCGTTCAGCGTCAGCTCGTCAGTGGGCTCACCACGGGAGCGGTGAAGCAGTGACAGCCACGACCGGAGCGCAACGCGAGCACCACGCGCTCGTCCGGAGAACCAACGAGGCCACGGTGCTGTCGGCGATCATCGAGCACTCGCCGATCAGCCGTTCGAAGCTGATGGAGATCACCGGTCTGTCGAAGCCGACGGTGCTCGCCATCGTTGCGGCTCTTCGCGAGCGTGACCTCATCCGTCCCGTCTCGGGGTCGTCGCCCGGAGCCGGCCGGCCGGCCGATTACTACGAGGCGAATCCGCGGGCCGGGTTCGCGATCGGCATCGATCTCGGTGGGACGAAGGTGCGCGCCGCGCTGTGCGACCTGCTCGGCGACATCATCGCCGAGACCTTCGAGTCGACCGAACGCAAAGGCGGTCTCGGTGTCATTGACCAGATGGTGCGCTTGTCCCGGTCGTTGGCGAAGTCGGCTCGCGTGCCGTGGCGTTCGGTTCGCAGTGTCGCCGTCGGATGCCCGGGCTTCGTGACCAAGGACGGGACGCTCACCGCAGCAGTCAACATCGCCGGCTTCGACGCGCTCGCGCCGAAGCGGTTGTTGGAGAAGGCACTCCGTGTCCCGGTCTTCATCGAGAACGATGTGAACACCGCCGCCTTCGGCGAGTTCGCTGCCCGGTCCTTCGGGCCCGTCCGCAGTCTCGTGGTGATCTCCATCGGCACGGGTGTCGGCGCTGGAATCATCATCGACGGTCACATCCTCCGCGGTGCCACCGGTGCAGCCGGCGAGATTGCGTATCTACCCCTGGGCGACGATCCCGCGTCCCCAAAGGCCCGTCGCCGCGGGTCGCTGGAACTGTCGGCCTCCGGTCCGGGCATGCAGCGGTCTCTTCGCGTCCATCTCGCCGCACGCAATGCCGCGTCACGACTGGGCGCCGACGCGTCGCCCAAGGCGATCTTCGCGGCCGCCGCCGATGGCGATCTGCTCGGGCGTCTTCTCGTCGAAGAAGAAGCCGCGCTGATTGCGCGGGCCATCCTTACGGTCGACGTCGTCTGTGAGCCGGAGGTCTTCGTGCTCGCCGGAGGCATCGGCAGCAACCCGGTGCTGCTCGAGCCGGTTCGAGCCGCGCTGCGCGAAATCGCGCCGTTCCCGATCCGTGTGGAGCGGAGTGCGTCTGGCGACCGATCGGGTCTCCTCGGCGCAACGGCGCTGGCCCGTCAACGCGGGTGGCGGATGCTCTTTCCGCCCGATGCCCCGTGACACCGCCCGACTGGACGAGCGAACTGACCGGGCCTGAACCGCTCTCGGCGGCTCGCTACCAAACCTGACTCAGTCCGAACCATGAAGCGAACAGAACGAACGGAACGACCATGATTGCTGCCTCAGGATTCCCAACCCGCTACGGCCGTGGCCTGGTGCCGGCGATCACCGAGGGGCTTGGGTCCTACCTGGTGATCGCCCAACCAGAACCGTGGGAGACGGTCGGCGCCTCGCTCGCCAACCCGCCGCTGCACGTCGAGATGGCCGAGGACCTGTCACCCACCCATCTCGATCGCCTCGTGGCGACCCTGCCCAGGGTCGACGCCATCGTCGGTCTCGGCGGCGGCACGGCCATGGACACCGCGAAGTGGGTGCACTGGCGCCGGCAGATCCCGCTGTTCCAGATTCCGAGTCTGCCCTCGGTCAACGCCTGCTTCACCCGGATGACGGCGTTGCGAGATGTCGGCGGTGTCCGTTACGAAGGCGACGCCGTTCCCCAGGAGGTTCTCGTCGACTTCGACCTGTTCGCCGCGGCCCCGCCGGCGCTCGTCCGTGGCGGCATCGGTGACGTGTTGTCGTGCCACACGGCCCGCTTCGACTGGGAGTTGGCAGTCTCCCGTGGCCACGATCCTGCGTGGGACGACCGGGCAGCCGCGATGAGCCGTGTTTACATCGCCGAGCTTGCGGATCTCGCACCGTCGCTGCGAGACGGCGACGACGACGGCATTCGCCGACTCATGGAGTGCCATCGCGACATTGGATGGCGATGCCACGATCTCGGCCATGCGCGTTTCGAGGAGGGGAGCGAGCACTTCTTTGCCTACTCGTTCGAGCAGGTCACGGGGCGCACGATCATGCATGGGGAGCTCGTCGCACTCGGGGTGCTCATCATGTCGACGCTGCAGGGAAACGATCCCGAGGGCGCAAGAGCGATCGTCGATGCGTCGGGCATGCGTTCGAGCCTGGGTGACCTTGGCGTCGGCTGGGAGGAGGTGGAGGCGTCACTGCGTCGCCTGCCGAGCTTCGTCGTCGAGCAGGGTCTCTGGTACTCCAAGGCCAACGAACTGGCGATCGGGGATGCCGAGCTCGTTCTCGTTCGCGGTGCCTTGTCCTGACGGCACCGGGTTCCCGGCGCTGTGGCGCGGCATCGGTACCGCGCCAAGGTGCAGCGCGACGAAGAGGTCAGAGGGCGAGACGGCCGCAGGACGGTCAGCTGCTGATGCAGACCACGGCGTCGGCAGAGGGCTCGATTCGGATCACCCAGGGGCGCGCCGACGGCTTACTCGAAGCTTCGACCGTGATCAATGCGTCCTTCCGTGGCGTGACCGTGGCAACGTTGCGTCCGGAGAAGGAGTCCGCGAGCCGCCGGGTCTGGAGCAGGGTGGAGCCGGTCGACGAGATTCGCCACGTCTCTCCGGCCATCGGCACCTGCAGGTCCGCGAACGCGCCGACGCCGATGGATCGGAGGGTCGTGCACCGGCCCTTCGTGTTGCTCAGGATGTTGTTCGAGTCGGCCTCGACCGGTGCCGTCGATGAGAAGTCGAACGCCGACTCGGTGGTGGAGCCTGCCGTTGCGGGCGGGATCAAGCGAAGGAGGCTCTGACCGTCGAAGAAGTCGGCCAGCCTCCGCTCATCCTGTGTGCGCGGCGTGGGTCCGCCGCCACGAACGGGATTGATCCCGTCTGCGATCAGACCGTTGAACCTCGAAGCGGTGACCTGCGGCGCGAACTCGGGGTCGGGCTGGAAGTCCTCGGCGAACACTGCTCCATTCGTCTGGGCGCGCACGAATGTGGCCAGGGCAACCTGTGTCCGCCGGTTGTCGCGGCTGAAGTCCGTGGCGACCGTGCGGAACGAACGTGATCCGGCGAAAGCGGCAGCCCCGACGATCGCGAAAGACGTGACGGCCGTGACGCGCCTCCAACGTTCGGCTTCGACGGTCAGACCTCGGGTGGCCTCGACGCCGATCAGCGCAACCTGCGCGCCGACCACGTAGAGGTAGCGTCCACTCGCCGGCAGCGCGTTGCCGGCACGGGCCCACGACACCAGCGCGAGGTCGATGGCCAACCCCGTGGCCAGGGCTCCGAGGCGGTACCAGTCGACAACTCGGCGCCGTCGTACGAGTATCACGCCGAGCAGCAGTGCGAGCGCAGCGGCGAGGATGGTGGCCCGGCCGGGCCCGATGCCGAAGAGGGCTGCGGCTCCGTTCGCAAGCAGGCGGAGGGCGAACGTGATGCTGCCCGCGAATTCGGTGGAGCGACGGGTCTCGTCTCGTACGTTCACATACCAAAACGCGAACGCTGCCAACGGCGCCGCAGTCGCTGCCGACCACACGAGGAAGGATCGCCACGAACGAGAACGCGGCAAACGGTCTGCCGCAATGGTGAGCACGCGGGCCACGCCGAGCCCGGACGAGCAGAGCGCGAACAGTCCAAGGATTGCGACGGTGACCGGTCGGCGGTCATGTTGCCCGTCGACCACGTTCATGGCGAGCACTCCGGCGAGCAGAGCGAGTGTGAAGGCCATCACAATCGGTGAGAGGACGACCGATGCGCCCCGTCCGAGGACGGCGATCAGCACCGCGGGGATAAGCCCGCCCCACGGTCCGATGCGACGACGGGAGTACACGTAGACCGCCGCCGCGAACGCCGCATGCACGAGCGCGGCGACCCCGATCATCGTCGGATAGTTGTACGACACGAGCGCCCCGGCGGCGCGGTAGATACCGACGAGCACCATGACCGGGTGACCGTTGTGGGGCTCGAGCCATTGGTCCATCGTGCCCGGGATGAACGACGGCCCACTCCCGCGCCGATCGAGGACGAAGTTCCAATCATCGAAGGCGACAATCGTGCCCCGCATGGCAACCACGCACGTGACCACGACCGCCGCGAGCACGGCGGCGAGTACGGCGATCGGTCGCCGGTCGGTGGTCTGCAGGCTGTCGTCGACCGGGTTCACGGCGTGGCCGGTCGACGGAGAGTTCGGCTGGGTTCGATGGACACGAACGCTACCGGCCCCGCTCGCCTCCCCGGCGGTGTGGCCTGGCGGCGCCGCTCGATGACGGCTGTGCGTCGGACCGTCGAGCGGGCGCCGGCGTATGACACGGGAGGACGGTGGCCGTCCGGTGCGGAGCGGTCGGTGGGCGATCGAACACGGTCCCGTTCTGCCCTGCCTGACGTGACGACGCTCGGTCGATTGTCCGCTCATGCCGCCGCCTGGTGTCGTCCGGGTGGTCCGGTGTGCATGGTTTGACCGTCGGGAAGTTCGATGGTGAGTTCGCGGTTGGGTCCAAGGGTGAGGATCCATCCGCCTTCGTGGGCGGCGTGGTGGTGTTGGCTGCACAACGGAAGAAGGTTGGCGAAGTTGGTAGGTCCCCCGTGGCGCCACCAGTGCAGGTGGTGCGGTTTGGTGTGGTTGAACGTGACGTTGCAGCCGGGGATAGCGCAGGTGGCGTAGATGGCGCGAAGGGCGCGTCGTTGGGCGCGGTTGGCGAGGCGGGTGGTGCGGCCGAGGTTCAACTCGCCGTCGGCGTCGATCACGGCACCGTCTCGAACGATCACTGGCCGGAGGTCAGCGTTGATGCAGAGGTCTCGGACCCGCGCCCAGGGGATGGTGATGGGGATGCCCCAGTCGACGGTGGGGTGTCCGTCGGGACCAAGTTGTGTGGTGTCGATGACGACGGTGAATTCGGGCCGTCCGAATCGTTTCGTGGTTGCGCCGAGGGACTGCGTGTAGAGGTCCCATTCGTCGGGCTCTCCGGGTTGATCGGGTTCGGTGGTGGTGCGGGAGTGGCTGTGCTCGCCCGAGTCGCCTGAGTTGCTGTTGTTGGCGGTGTTGTTCGGTGCTGTCTTCGAGTCCGGTTCGTCGCTCTTCGTTCGTGAGGTTGCTCCGCTGGTGGTGAGGGCGAGGAGGGCGAGGGCGCGGAGATGGTCTTGTTTCTCGCCGGGGTCGGTTGGCGTGGTGGACGGGGTCTTGGTGGCGAACATGGCGGCCATGGCGGCTTCGAGTCGGCC
>JANPFX010000162.1:0-35918 GCA_031423635.1 Acidimicrobiia bacterium
CATGTCGTCGATCAAGCGGTGCTCGTAGGTCAAGCCGGCAGCGTCCATCTCGGCTTTGAACTCGGTCTGGTACACCTCCTCGAAGATGTCTTTGAACGAGCCGTCGTATGCCTTGAGAATCGTGTTCTTCGTGCTGAGGTAGACGGGGTAGTTGCGGATGAGGCCGTACCGCAGCGAGGCACGGGCGAAGTCGCGGATCGAGTCGTTGAAGTTGTACATCCCCAACACGACGCCACCGTCAGGCCCCAAGTCGGCGATCTTCAACTCAACGGGAGCGCCACCGTCCTTCGGCACGTAGGTCATGGTGACGGTGCCTTCGCCCGGCACCTTCCAGTCGGTGGCCTTGTACTGGTCACCGTGGGCATGGCGGCCGATCACGATCGGCTTGGTCCAGCCCGGCACGAGGCGCGGGATGTTGGAGATCACGATCGGCTCACGGAAGATGACGCCGCCCAGGATGTTGCGGATCGTCCCGTTCGGGGACTTCCACATCTTCTTCAGGCCGAACTCCTCAACGCGCTGCTCGTCGGGCGTGATCGTGGCGCACTTCACCGCGACTCCGTACTTCTTCGTCGCGTTCGCGGAGTCGATGGTGACCTGGTCGTCGGTCGCGTCGCGGTGCTCGATGCCGAGGTCGAAGTACTTCAGGTCGATGTCGAGGTACGGCAGGATCAGCTTGTCCTTGATGAACTGCCAGATGATTCGGGTCATCTCGTCACCGTCCATTTCGACGACGGGATTGGCGACTTTGATCTTCGACATGATGGGTTCGGACTCCTCGGGTGTCTTCCAGCGGACCCACAGAGTCTACGAGGCCGGGCCGACCGGACAAGACAAGTAGCAGACAAGCTGCGAAGCTCCGATCGAGGCCGACCGTCGCCAGACCTTCGACCCCGGCGGAAGGACCAAAGGCCCTTTCTGTCTCCCCCGATCCTGGCGCAGGGTGAAGGGGCCGCACGAGCTCGACACGTGCTGCTCAGCTTGCACCCGACACCTCTTGGAGATTCCCTCATGCGTTTTCGCACAACTCGGCTGACTGCTGGTCTTCTCGCCCTGACGGTCGGCTCGATGGTCATGGTCGGCTGTGGCTCGGACTCCGACAAGGACGCCGGAAAGCCGATCGCGCCGAGCGCACCGGCGGCGACGGAGACCGCGACGGTCAGCGACGCAGGCGGCACCCCAGCCGCAGCCCCTGCCGCAACCAAGGCGGGCAAGGTCGTCGGCCCGGCGGGCAACATCTTCTACGTCGCCGTCGGGGCCGGATCATTCCTGACCCTGGCGAAGCTCTTGGCCAACGCCGACCTGCTCGAGACGATCAAGGGAGACGGACCGTTCACGGTGTTCGCTCCGACCGACACGGCCTTCGCCGCGGTGCCCGCCGACACGTTGAAGGCCCTGCTGGCCGACAAGGACAAGCTGAAGAAGGTCCTGCTCTATCACGTGGTTCCGGGCACCGTGATGGCCAAACAGCTCAAGGCCGGCGACCTGAAGACGGCCGAAGGGGCGGCGCTCAAGCTGACCGACACCGCGGGTGTGTTCACCGTCAACGACGCCAACATCGCGGCGGCCGACGTCGTTGCGTCCAACGGTGTGATTCACGTGATCGACAAGGTCCTGCTTCCGCCAGACCTGTAGGTCCCGAGCAGCGGCGCTTCGCCGGCGACGGCTGTCCGAACTCGTCAGCAGTCCGACCCGTCGACGGAACACGCGTCGGCGGTGGCCTCGGCGTGCGCGGCGGCCTCTGCCTTCCGGGCGGCGAGACGACGGAAGATCCGGAGGAACTGCTCCGGGTCCTGCGCCCCGGGAAGCACGCCGACGCCGTCGAACACGAACGACGGGACCGCAGTGATGCCCCGCTCGATGGCGCCGTCCATCTCCTCTCGCGTCTCCCGCACGAACGCGACCGACGCCAGCATCGCCCGGACCGCCTCGGCGTCGAGACCACAGCCGGAGGCGATCGAGACGAGCTCTTCGACGTCACCGACGTTGCGGCCCTCGGTGAAGTAGGCCCGCAGCAAGTGCTGCTTCATTGCTCCCTGCAGCGGTTCGCCACCGACCTCGTAGGCGTAGGCGAGGAGGCGGTGGGCATCGAAGGTGTTGCCGCGCTTGGCGATCGCGAAGTTGAACTCCCAACCAACGGTCGCGGCAACCTCGGTGACGTGTGACGTGATCGCGAGAGCCTTCTCCATCCCGCCGAACTTCTTCGCGTACGCGTCGATCACCGGGAAGCCCGTGGACGGGGCCGTCGGGTCAAGCTGGAAAGGCCGCCAGATCACCTCGATCGGCTCTCCGCCTTCCGCGGCATAGGCCGCTCGGGCCGTCTCGAACTTGGCCTTGCCGATCGCGCACCACGGGCAGACCACATCGGAATAGATCTCAACCTGCATGGACGACGACGCTACCGCCCGCCATGCGCCATCGGCGATTGGGCGAGGGGCAGCCGGCCGGTCAGAAGGAAACCCAGTCCTCGGGCGGGATGCCCCGTTCGGCCAGGCGGTGCTTCGCCCACACGGGAACGCCGATCGACTCACCGGCGTTGATCTTGGCGAACATCGGACCATCGGACGCCCACACATGGCACGTATCACGGTTGGCCTCGTGACCGGCCCGCATGCTCTCCTGGCGCTTCTCCGGGTCGGCCGTCATGATCGACATCGCATCGTTCGACACCGCATGGAAGAACGACCAGCGCGCCTGCATCGCCACCGGCGCCATCGCAGTGAGCAGCGCGACGAAATGCGTGCACGAACGGGGGCCGCCGAAAAGCGACTTGACCTTGTGGCCGAACCCGCGGGCGATCGAGGTGCCGACGAGTTCCTGGAACACCGGAAGAATCAGCGGGCACTGCTCCTGGGGGTGCGTCAGCATCGCTGTTCGGACCTCGGTGATCTCGAAGTTGACGCCGTTGATGACGAGCTCTATGTGCATGTCGTGCAACGTCATCGCTTCGGTGTCGGCGATGCCCCACAGGCCGTCGGGTCGAATGTCACGCATCACCCCGATGAGTCGGAAATGCGACTCATCTTCGACGAATGCTTCAATCTCGTAGGCGCGCGTATGAAGCAGCTTCTTGGTTGTCACGGCGGACGAGCGTAGGAGTCAGCCGAGGGATTTGAACAGTTCGGGCGTGATCGGGCAGTCAGCTCGGCGAACGGCCTCGTCGGGTGAGACCAGCCCGGTGGGTCCGACGACGGCGTCGACATGGCTCAACGGCACGAGCTCCAGGTCGTTGTCCCACGGATCGGCCTCGTCGTCGAGGCGTCTGGCGTAGGCCTCCCACAGACGGCCGGGGAGCACTCGTCCGACCCCGGCGACGACCCAGACCGGCACCCCGGCGAGCTTCGCGACAGCCGCCGCGGCGCGGCTGCCCGGTGAGGCCGAAAACCCACTCGGGCCGAGCCCATGGGCCTCAAGGAGGACGAGAGACGCTTCGGCGGCCGCCGACCCGATCCCCCGCTCGTCGACCAGCACCGCCTCGTTTCCAAGACGTTCCAACCTCGACACGAGTCGAGCGCCATCGTCGAACGTGTCCACGGCGAACACCCGCACATCGCCCCGCTTGGCCAGCGCGGGCACGATCGTCTCGGGCCAGCCCAGCACCACGACCGATACGTCGACCGGGAGCAGTTCGATCAATGCGGCGATGGTGAGGTCGGCGTCGATCTCGCTCGACGCATCCCAGGCCTCGGACTCCGGATCGGAGGACGCCAGGACGCGGGCCGCGAGCCACCAGATGGCGGCGGAATGCGGTTGACGGTCGACCAACCGGCGACATGCCGTGACCAGGGCCGCAGGGTCGTCGCTGAACGACGCCAGGGCGGCCGCCGACTCCCGCACAACCAGGGAGAACCGGTCATCGCTGGCCCGGGCGACGTAGCGAAGTCGTTCGATGGGATGCATGGTCGGCCTGCTACCTGTGAGTGATCGGGACATCCTCGGCGGCCGTACGGCGTCGCGCAAGGCACTTCGTACAGGTGTGACCCTACCGCCCGCTGGTCACTACGGACTCGGCCCGGTGGCGACGGACGCGCGCGCCGGACCGCCGTAACCCGCACATGGGGCGAATGACCCAGTGCGTTCAGAACTGAACCGGGCTACAAAGGTTTCCTATGGCTGGGGAGCGCGTCGGGCGATTCGTCCTGACTGACCTTCTGGGGCGGGGCGCCACGAGCGTGGTGTGGCGCGCCATCGACACCGCTGCCCCGAACGACCGCGGTCGAGATGTCGCCGTGAAACGGCTGGCTGTCCCCGAATCATCGGCCGATCGAGAGCGGCTCGCCCGCGAAGCCGACGCGTTGGCCAAGCTCGACCATCCGAACGTGATCCGGGTCCGTGAGATCGTCCGCGACGGGCCCGGAATCGCACTGATCCTCGACCTCGCGACCGGCGGGACACTCGCAGATCGGCTCCGGGGGTCCGGACCCCTCGCCTCCGAGGAGCTCCGGGAGTTGCTGGCACCCGTGGCCGACGCCCTCGACGTTGCCCATGGAGCCGGTCTCGTGCATCGCGATGTCAAACCGGGAAACGTCTTCCTCGGCGCCGATGGCCGGGCGCTCCTGGGTGACTTCGGCATCGCCCATGATGCCGGGAGGACGCAGCTGACGCGCACCGACATGGCGATCGGGACCGCGGCTTACCTCGACCCCGAGGTGCTGAATGGCGGTGAGCCAGGGCCGGCGAGTGACCAGTACGCCCTCGGGGTCACGATGTACGAAGCACTCACAGGCCGAGCACCGTTCGGTGGCGCCGTGCCGATGGCCGTGCTGCGTGCCGCCGAACTGGGCGCTTTCGAGCCACTGGATCGCCAACGGATCGATCCCCACCTGGCGGTCATCGTCGAGCGCTCGTTCGCCCGCCTTCCCGATGATCGCTTTGCCACGGTTGGCGAGGTCGCGGCAGCGTTGCGGGACCCGGAACGCTTCGCCGACGTTGACGGCGCAGATCGTTCTTCCACCGTCGCCTTTCGCCGAGCGGCATTTGGGAGCACGCTCGCCGACGCACCGTCGGTCCGATCCCCGAAGCGACGGATCGTCGTCGGCAGCGCGGCGGTTGCCGTGCTGGTGGCGTCAGCGATCGGAGGCGCGCTCCTGCGCGTTCGGGGCACCCGCCAGCTCAGCGACCCCGTCGCCGCGGCCCTTCCGGTGTGCAGCGCCGAGACCCAGCCACAGTGCGTCCGGTCGTTCCTCCGGACCTCGACCGGCATCGAGGTGACCTTCGCCGACGATCACGTGGCGACCTACCGGATCGGTGAACGCGACGACGCCCTTCGGGTATCGAACTGGCTCTGCGGAGAGCGGGCCACACTCGCCCTCTACCGTCCGAGGACGGGCACGATCTACTACTTCTCGGCATGGCCGGACTCACGATCAGACGAGCCCACGATGGTTGCCGCGGACCGAACCGGCATCGTCCGAGCGACGGCGCTCCTCCCCTCGGATCGCGACGGCAACGGGTGCAGCGATCTGGCCCTGCAGTCGTCGTCCGCCCGCACCTGGTTCCTTCCTTCGGTGCAAACGAGCCGGTTGGTGGGCCTGCCCGCGATCGAGGCTCCCGCGATCCGATCGATACAACCGTGAGCACGGCGCGTCGACTCCCGGCACGAGGCAAGGCCACGCGCAGAGGCACACTGCTCGCGGTGGTCGCTGTCGTCGCGTCCATCGCATCGTCGTGCAGTTCGTCGTCCTCGATCACCGAGGCCAACGCGCCGAACACGACCGTCCCCGGGCCGCCGGTCGAGTCGGTCGCCTTCGAGCTCGTGGGCGAACGCGGCGGACCGCGCAGCGGCCGATCCACCGGCAGCCCGGCCGGGTCGGAAGCAGCAGAGCCGGCGGCCGTCCCGTCCCCGACGGAGAGCTCGACACCGCCGGCGGCGTCTCCGATCGTCTCGCCGGGCACGCCGCCGACCACCGTCGTCGCGGCCGTACCCCCGCCGCCATCCGTCACCCCGAACACGAAGCCAGCGAGCGCTCGCCCAACGGTGGGGCCCGTCACGCCACCTCCGAAGGTACGTCCGACGATCCCCGCTCCTTCAACAGCGCCCCCTCCGGCCAACGCAACACGAGTCCCACCGACGACCGCAGTCTCCCTGCCGGCGACTCCGATGACCACCCTTGCGACGACTGCGACCTCGATCGCCGCGCCGACCACCATGACCGCATCGCTGCCACCGACCGCCGCCCCAACCACGAGGACACCCACGGCCGTTGCTGTCGCCGGGGCCTCATGCCGCCGCAGCCAACTCGGCCAGCAGCGTCGCACCAAGACCGGGGGGACCGTACAGTGCGAGGCGAGGTTGCGGAAACGCCGTTGGACACCGGTGACGACCGTGGCCCCTCCGACGACCCTTGTCACCGCGCCGACCCTCGGACCGGGATTCGACGGAACCACGATCCGCATCGGGCTGCTCACCACCACCACGCACCCCGTGTGGGGCACCCTCGGCCGGGCGATCAGCGCCGGCATCGAGGCTCGCGTTGCCGCCATCAACCGCGCCGGCGGGATCAACGGCCGGTACCCGATCGTCGTGGTGAAAGGCGAGACCAACTACGACCCGGCAGAAACGCTGAACCAGATCCAGGCGACGAAAGCGAACGTCGCGCTCTACGTCAGCCTTCTGGGCACGCCCTCGACGGAGGCGGCCGAACCGCTGCTGCGCGGGGAGGGGCTCGTAGCCAGTCCGGCTTCGCAGGAAGCGAGATGGGCCAACTCCCCCACCCTGCTCCCCGTGTTCAACAGCTACCAGGTACAGGCCATCAACGGCGTTGCGTACTTCGCCGAGCAGTTCGCTCTCAGCAACCCCGGGGTCCGTCCGGTCATCTGCGCAGTGTCGGTCGGAACGAGCTTCGGTGACGCCGGAAGCGAAGGCATCCGCGCCGCGGCCGCAGCGCTTCCGGTGACGCTCGGACCAATCGTGACCCTCGCACCGAGCGAGACCTCCTTCGTGTCGGCCATCGGAGCGCTCAAGGCCGCTGGCTGTCACGCCGTGTTCCTCACCGTCACACCGCTGCAGACGCTCGGCATGGTGGTCACCGGCCGACAACTGTCGCTGGCGACGAGGTGGATCATCATGGGAGCCTCGTTCTCCGACCGCATCGTCACCCCGCAGACGGGGCCGCTGTTCGAACAGGGCGCGTGGGTCGTCGGCGACGGGACCCAATGGGGCGACGAGAGCGCTCCAGGCATGACGCAGATGAAGGCCGAACTGCTTGCTTCCGACAACCGTTTCTGGACCGAGAATCCTGACGTCGGTCTCTCGTTCGGCTGGGCCCAGGCGCGCACCATCGAACAGGTCCTCGAGGTTGCGGTCGCAAAGCGTGACCTCAGCCGAGCCGGCATCCTCGCAGCGTCACGAGCAACGGGTCCCGTCGCTCTCGGTGGGATCGGCTCGATGATCGACTACTCCCAAGCGGTCCGGCTGGCGAACGCGAAGACGACGATCTTCAACGTCGACAACTCCTATCGCAACGCCATCAAGGTGCTGGCTCGGGAGTACGGCTCGCCTGCCGCTGCCGCCTACCGACGCTGAATCCGTCGGGTCAGCCCCCACCCGGGATCGTGATGCCGGGAGGCAGGGTGACCCCGGAGGCAGGGTGATTCCCGGGGGCAGCGACACGGTTGGGACGGACGGCAGTGTCATCGATCCTTGACCCGCAGCCACGACCGCATGGGCGGCCCCCAATTCCGGTCGGCCGTGTCGAATCAGCCGCGCGCCACGGCGTAGGCCGCTCGCACCGACACTGCGTCGCAGGTCGGATCGGGAGTCACGACCTCGCCGCCGCCGAGGCCCCACTCGCGGCGCAGGTGCACGAGCGATGCTTCGCCGACTCCCCCGTTCGCCACCGACCACACGACGGCCGCCTGCAGCGCGGCCCCGACGGCAACATGCTCGTCGGCGGAAGGAATCGTGACCGGGCGTTGGGCGAGATCGGCGACGACTCGGCGGAACGCCGCTGATCGCGACCCTCCGCCGATGAGGAGCAGTCGGCCGTCGTCACGCACACCGGCACGGCGAAGCGCATCGAGTCCGTCGAGCAGTCCGCAGACGACGCCCTCGACCGACGCCCGGGCCAACTGGCCACGCGATACGTCCGACCGGATGCCCGAGATCACCCCGGTCGAGTCCGGTCGGTTCGGTGTGCGCTCACCGTCGAAGTATGGAACGCACACGACCCCACCGGCACCCGGCGCGGTCTGCACCACGAGCGCCTCGAACTCGGCGTGGTCCGCGCCGAGCAGCCGTGCTGTTGCGTCGGTGACCTTCATCGCGTTGAGCGTGCACACGAGGGGGAGGAACCGGCCGGACGCGTCGGCGAAGCCGGCGACCGCTCCCGAGTCGTCGGAGGTCGGGGTGTCGGACACGGCATAGACGGTGCCCGAAGTGCCGAGGCTGATCACGACGTCGCCGGCGGCGAGCCCGAGGCCGAGGGCCGCACCCATGTTGTCGCCGGTGCCGGGCCCGACGAGCACGTCACCCCCGAGACCCAACGCGGCCGCAGCTTCGGTGGTCAACGTGCCAGCCGCCTCGAAGGGCCCGAGCACCCGTGGTAACGCCGACGTCCACTCGCGTGTGTCGTCGACAAGGGCGAGCAGGTCCGTGCGCCACTCGCCGGTCTGCGGAGACCAGTAGCCGCTCCCCGACGCATCACCGCGATCGGTGAAGCGTTCGCCGGTGAGGCGGCGGTTCAGTTCGTCATGGGGCAGATGGACGGACACCATTCGGGAAAACGCTTCGGGGTGGGCCGAGCGGAGCCACGCCAGCTTGGTGATCGTGAAGGCCGCAACGGGGACGCTCCCCACCCCGTCCGCCCAGCCCTTTGCGCCGAGCCGGGCGACGAGCGCATCGGCCTGGGGAGCGGACTCGGTGTCGTTCCACAGCTTGGCCGGATGGACCGGCGCGCCGTCGGCGTCCAACGCGACCATGCCGTGCTGCTGTCCGGCCACGGAGACGGCCACGACATCGCGCCGATCGACTTCGGCGAGCGCGAGGTTGGCGGCCTCGACGAACGCATGCCACCAGGCCGACGGAGGCTGCTCCGAACGCGGCGGCGTGGTGGCGGGGTGGGCGGCCCTTCCCGTGGCCGCGAGTCGGCCCGTGTTGGCGTCTCGGATCTCGACCTTGACGGACTGGGTGGATGAGTCGACGCCGAGGACCAAAGCCATGCCGATCACCGTAGCGAAGGCGCCGGGTCAGTCGGCCGTGAGACGCTGGGCCAGCCAGGCGGGGAGGATCGACAGCGCGAGAACTGTCACCGAGACGACGTTCACGATCGGAAGGCTGTTCGGACGGGAGTAGTTCCCGAGGATGAACTGCGGCAGGGTGGTGACCCGCGCGCCGGCAGTGAACGTGGTCACGACGATCTCGTCGAAGCTCAGCGCGAAGGCGAGCAGACCACCGGCCACGAGGGCGCTGCGCAGCAACGGGAAGGTGACGTAGCGGAACGTCTGGAAGGTGTCGGCCCCCAAATCCGCGGAGGCCTCCTCGAGGTTCCCGGGAAGCCGACGCAGACGCGCCAGCACGTTGTTGAACACAACGACGATGCAGAACGTGGCGTGCGCAACGATGAGCGTCAGGAACCCGAGCTGCCAACCGAGAACCTGACGGAATCCGGCATTGAGGGCGATGCCGGTGACGATGCCCGGCAGAGCGATCGGAAGGATGACGGCGAACGACACCACGTCGCGCCCGAAGAAGGTGAACCGGTGAACGGCGAGCGAGGCCAGGGTCCCGAGGATCAGGGCAACGATGGTGGCCGCGGTGGCCGTCTTCACCGACCCGCTCAGCGCGGCGCGCACCGCCTCGTCGCGGAACGCCTGTCCCCACCACTTCGTCGTGAAGCCCGTGTAGATGATCGATCGGGCGCTGTTGAACGACAGCAGGAGCACATAGAACAGTGGCGCGTAGAGCACGACCATGACGATGCCGGAGATGGCGGCCAGCAGTCGGCGAGCAGTGAGAGAGAGATGCATCAGCGACTCGAACTCATAGGTTCTCGAGAGCGCCCGAGCGGCGCACGAGGAGCAGGTACACGACCATGATCAGCATCGGCACAACGGCGAACGCTGCCGCGAGTGGCACGTTGTTCACGCCGAAGTTCGCGTAGATCACGTTGCCGATCATCTGGGTCTTGCCGCCGACGATCCCGACGGTGATGTAGTCGCCGAGGGACAGCGAGAACGTGAAGATGCTCGCCGCAAGGAGTGCAGGAAGCAGCAGCGGGAAGACAATCGAGCGGAACGTCGCACCGGCTCGCCCGCCGAGGTCCGACGACGCCTCGAGGAGTGAGTCGGGCAGCCGGTCGAGGCCGGCATAGATCGGCAGGATCGCATAGGGCAGCCACAGATAGGCGAGCACCAGGACGATCGCCGGTAGGCCGAATCCCGGTGACGCCCCGAAAACCTTGCGGAGGAGCCCGCCTTCTGGATCGAGGAACGTTCGCCATGCGTACGCCTTGACGAGGTAGCTCGCCCACAGCGGCATCGTGATGGCAACGGCGAGAATTCTCCGGGTACGAGGCTTCGCGACCTTCGACAGATAGAACGCGATCGGGAACGCCACCGCGAGGTCGACGATCGTCACACAGAGAGCGACCAGAAGGGTTCGGAGCGCGACGCGGCGATACACCCCGACGTCGAGCAGTTCCCGGAAGTTCTGCAACCCGGTCTTCTTCACGACGGTGAACGTGAACGAGTCGAGGCTGTAGAAGCTCGTGACAAGCAGCGCCACCAGCGAACCCAGATACACGACGACGAGCCATGCCAACGGGGCGCCGAGTAGCGCCGTGAGCTGGGCCCACCGACGCTTCGCGAAACCCCGCGAAACGCGCCGAGACACTGCGCTCATTGCTGCGTCCGGTTGGTATGGACACACACTGTTGGCTGACGCGGCGAAGCCGCGGTGAGCACCCGACGAGGGGTGCTCAGCGCGGCTTCAGCGATGCGCGACAACTGACACATGCAACCGGGGAATCGGCGATCAGCCCTTGAGCTCCGTCCAACGCTTCGTCCACTCCGCATAGTCGGTGCAGATCGGCCCGCGACCGTCGAGGCATTCCTTGGTCGGGGTGGTCCAGTACCAGATGTCGGCGAAGTAGCTCTCGTCATCGGCATGGAAGGTGGCGCAGTGGTTCGGGTCCTTGGTCTCCTTGCACGCCAGCTTGTTGGACGGGGCCTCACCGTAGAACTCCGTGGCCAGAGCATTTCCCTTCGGGCTGATGATGTAGTCCATCCAGAGGTACGCGCAGTTCGGGTTCTTGGCCTTGGCGGCGATCATCCAGGTGTCGGACCACCCGGTGGAGCCTTCCTTCGGCTTGACGACGGCGACCTTCTGGCCGTCCGCGATTGCCGTGTTGGCCGTGACCTGCCAGGCAGTTCCGACCACCATCGAACCGGCCTTGAAGCCGGCGATCTGCTTGGTGTAGTCCGACCAGTACTCGCCGATCAGTCCCTTCTGCACCTTCAGGAGGTCCATCGACGCGGCGAGTTGCTTCTCGTCGAGCGCATACGGGTTCGTGATGCCGAGATCGGGCTGGGTCTTCATCAGGTAGAGCGCGGCGTCGGCGATGTAGATCGGCGTGTCGTACGCGGTGACCTTGCCCTTGAACGGCGAGGCGGCATCCCACACGACGCTCCACGAGTCGGGGGCCGGGGTGGCGACGTCGGTGTTGTACATCAACAGGTTGGCGCCGCGACCATGGGGCACGCCGTAGGCCTTGCCGCCGACCGAGTTCCACGGCTTGTTCTTCAGGCCGTCGAACACGTCGGCGTAGTCCTTCAGCAGGTCGGTGTTGACCGGGGCGACGTCGCCTGCGGCGATGAGGCGGAGCGAGGCATCACCGGAAGCCGACACAGCGTCGTACTCACCGGTCTTGATCAGCTGCACCATCTCGTCGGAGGTGTTGCCGGCCTTCACGTTGACCTTGCAGCCCGACGACTGCTCGAACGGCTCGACCCATTCCTTCTCGGTGTAGCCCGGCCACGCGATCAGGTTGACCTGACCCTCGGGGGCGCCGATCTCCGTCGCCATCGGCACGTCCGGTGCCGAAATCCCGGCTGCGGCTTCGTTGCCGGCGGCGGCCTCCGTCTCGGCCGCTGCCGCTTCGGTGGCAGCGGCTTCGGTCTCGACGGCAGCAGCCGCAGTGTCGGGAGCGGCGGCTTCGGTCGCGGCAGCCTCCGTGGCGGGCGCGTCGGTGCTCTTGGAATCACTGCTGCAGGCAGCGAACAGAAGGGCGGACGCTGCAGCAAGTGCGACGAATCGGCCAGTCGATCGGATACGCATGGGTTACACCTCGGGAGTTGGTTGGAAGAACGGGAGGGCTGCGTCAGCAGGCCCGGGCACGGCGCCTTACCGCAGGTCGCACGAGTGTATGCGGGAACACCGCCTGAACCACGGTCTACGGGCCGACGAGACCTCCGCCGACGGTTGACGCCCGAGGTCTCCCTGCTAGAACGGTGCGCCGCAGGTCGGACAACCCCAAGGAGGCCGTTATGGACAAGGTGCTCGTGATCGTGCCATTCGCCTTCGGGGACGAGGGCATCGGGAACCGTCAGGCGCAGATGAACGACGTGCGCCTCGGCCCCGACACCGTCGTCGACTTCCGTGGCGTCAAGGCGGGACCGGCGTTCTACGACAGCTACCACGACCTGGCGCTCGCCGAGGTCTCGATGTTCGAGGCGGGACGCACAGCGCAGGAGGAGGGCTACCAGGCCGTCTGCGTCGACACGATGAGCGACTCGGGCGTGAACGCGCTCCGCTCGGTGCTCGACATCCCCGTCATCGGCCCGGGTCGCGCCTCCTATCTGATCGCGCTCTTCCTCGGGTCGAGGTTCTCGGTGCTCACGCAATGGGACGGCTGGATGACGCTCTACAAGAAGGGACTGCAGGAGCATGGGCTCGCCGACAAGTGCGCCTCGATCCGCTCGATCAACGTGATGCCCGATCCGGAGAACCTTCTCGGCGGCAAGGAGGAGGACATCTTCCCGATGCTGCGCGACATGGGTATGCGCTGCATCGAGGAGGACGGCGCAGAAGTCATCTGCATCGGCTCGACCACCATGCATCAGGCGGTGCCGTACCTGCGCGAGGAGCTGCCCGTACCGGTGATCAACCCGGGCCCGCTGTCGTACAAGCTGGCCGAGATGCTCGTCGGGCTCGGCCTCAGCCACAGCCGCAAGGCCTACCGGCGCCCCGACGTACCGAAGCTCGACATGCTCACCGCGATGATGGCCGCGGCCGCCGTCAACGAGGCCGGCGCGTGACGCGGCTGCCCCAGGGCGACCAGCGACTCAGCGGGCGCCCGGGGTTCGGAGCAGACCCTGCAGCCGGCCGGACATCTCCTGACCCAGCATCCGGTCGACCTGCAGCCACACGGGGTCGACCTCGGGGTTGAACACGGCGGCGCGGTTGCGGAGATCGCGGGCGGCGCGTTCGGCGGGGTCGGCCGCGGGGCCCTCGAGCATTTCATCGGGAACGGCACCGGCCACGAGGTCCAGCCAGCGGTCACGATAGCGGTGCACCGGTTCGAACACGTTCTCGAACGCCGCCGCGGTGGCCCGCTGCACGATCATCCACGACGACATGATCGACCACTGCCGCGGCGAGATGTGGGCGGGCGAAAGGCCATCGAGCGCAACCGTGGCGGCTCGGACGTCGTCGAGCGGGGAGTAAACGAAGTCGAGGTAGCGAAGGTTCGCGCCCGGGTCGACACGCGGCGGGAGATCGAGGTGGAACGCGAACTCGTCCCCGGTGCAGATGGAATCGAGGGTGAAGTGCGGGACAGCGCTCGTAGAAGGTGTGTGCGCATACAACATGTGGCTGTCGAGGCCGATCATCTCGACCGACATGGCGATATAGACCAGCGTGACGCCGTCAGCGGCGACCGCTGCATCTTGACGGAACGTCCGGCACACCCCCACCGGCCCAAAGCCGCCGACGAGGGGAAAGCGCGGCGGCGCGCCGTTCTCCCCGACGTCCTCGACGAGCCCGAGCCGTTCGACGATGACGTCGAGTTGTTCGATGCTGAGATCGCGGGCACGCGTCATGCTGTGACTCCCGCCGCGATCGCGCCACTCACGACTGATCCCCGGCCCGCGCTCTCGCCCGATCCGCCTCGATCATGCGCGAGGCCACTTCCTTGAGCACCCAGGCGTTCGCCAATTCCGGATTGGCGCGCCTGGCGGGTGACGGAATCACGGTGCGGGTGCGCATGTCGTCAGCGGTGACGATGCGATGCGGCTCAATGCCGTTTCCGGCGTCGTACTGCGCAGCGCGCCAGCGGCGATAGGCGAGCTGGAGCGAGTCGCTCTTCACGTGCAACTCCGCGGAAAGGTCGAACGGCACCAGTTCGGGACGCTGACCTTCGACCGTCGGCTGGTCCTCGTAGAAGATCTTCATGGTTCGGCCGTAGGAATTCTTGTCGGCCCACCTACCGGTGAAGAACGTGCGAAGCATCGTCCACTTCGACACCGTCGTGTACTCGTCGATCGGGACGGCCGCGGTGAAGATCTTCAGCTGACCGAGGGGCAGGTTCACCTCGAGCATGCTCACGTTCGGGAAGTAGAGCCCGGTCTTGGTCTTGACGAGCGGGCGCTCCTTGCCCTTGCGAAGGTACTTCCACATACCGCTGGCCGGCGGAGGGTCGAGCAGCACGGTCGTCTGCGCGCCGATGAGCCGACCGGCGTCGTCACGGAGCTCGACGAGCTCGAAATCATCGATCTCCGGCTTGTCCGGGTTCCCGAACGAACCGGCGTGCACGAACGGGGTGTGGGCGATGTCGACGGCGTTCTCGATCACCCGTTCGAAGTTGGCATTCCAGACGAACTCGCCGTGGACGACGGCGTAGCCGTCGGCGTGCGCCTTGGCTGTCGGATCCAGGGTCTCGATGGGCGGCACCGGTGGACGCTCGTGTTCCGGCGCGTCGCCCATGAACACGAACACGAAGCCGTAGCGCTCGACCACCGGGTAATTGTCCGTCCGGGCCTTCTTCGGGATGGGCACCGTGGGCGCGTTCGACGGAATCTTGCTGCACGCACCGTCAGGTCCGAATTCCCAGCCGTGGTACGGACAGCGGATGCAGTCGCCGTGCAGGCTGCCGCCCGACAACGCCCCACCACGATGCACGCAGAGGTCGTTGTGGGCGACGAGCTCACCGCGACTCGTCCGGTACAGGACGAGGTCCTGACCCATGATCTGGACCTTGTGCGGATTGTCCCCGACAAGGTGCACGAACTCGACGGCGTACCACTGGTTCTTGAGCATCGTCGACGACTGTACCGCCGAGCTCGCCTGCCCTGCCCGTTCGGCAACCATGACCGATCGGCCGTTGGTTCGGGCACGGACGTGGTGGAATCGTCGCCGTGTCCTCGCTCGTTCGATCACTTCACACCATTGCCTCGGCCGGCATCGGCGGTCCGTTCGACGCTGTCCACGTGCGGGTGTTCTACCCGTCGCAGGTGCCCGGTGGGTCCAACGGCGAGCGACCGGCGGAACTGTCGAGCGGCGTGATCGCCGCCGACGGTGCGCTCGCGCCGTTTCCCGTCGTGGTGGTCTGCAATCCGGTGAACATCGGTCCGGAGTACTACCGCTGGCTCGCTCTGGCCTTGGTGCCACTCGGCTATGTCGTGGCAACGTTCTCCTGGTTGTCGCCGGGGCCTGGCGGCATGGTTGTCCAGGCCGGCGGTCCGTTGAGTGCGATGGGCAGCGACGGTGATCAGGCCCCGGCTGTCAAGGTCATCACGAGAGCGCTCGCCGATCTGAACGAGGGCGCAGGGATCCTCGGTGGTCTCGTCGACACCTCACGCGTCGGGGTCATCGGCCATTCCGCAGGAGGGACGATCGCGCTGGGCGCCGCCGACCACCGACATCATCCATCCGTTCGAGCTTTGGTATCGATAAGTGCACATACCGCCGTGGGGGTTCCTCCGGCGGACGGATCCGGGACGGTCATGCGGACCACGCCGACGGACTGCCCGGTGTTGCTCATCGGTGGCACCCACGACGGGGTGATCGATCGGAGCCGGTTCCGCTACGACACGCCGCCGGGGGCCGACTGGGACCCGGTCGGCCGAACGTTCCGCGAAGCGTTCACGAGTGACCGGGGCGACTGCATCCTCGCGGTCGTCCGCGGAGCGAATCACTTCTCCTTCACCGACCCCGATGACGACCCGACCGCCGGGCGTCCGTTTCTCGACCATCCCGCTGCCACCGCTGGCTTAATCGTACGTGCACATACCGCTTCGATGATCGGTGCATTCTTCGATCAACACGTGCGAGTCGAGCACCCACAGGAATCCGCTGCTGCGCTTGACGCGCTCCTGGCGGATCCGTTGATCGCGCTCTCGCAGCGGCGCTGAGCGGAGCGTCTCGAGGTCAGCCGACCGGAACGGCCGCTTCGGGAGCGAAGGCCACCGTGACGCGCTGGTCTGCTCGGGCCCACGGGCGAAGCCCACTGTTCTGCTCGAGCACGAACACGGAAGCCCCGACATCCAAGGAAACCGCGTGGCGGCTCACCGGACCGAGGTACTCGGTGTGAACGACCGCTCCCGTGGCGACAACCTCGCCATCGACCGCAGAGACACCGTCCGCCAGGATGCGGATCTTCTCGGGCCGAAGGGCGAACGACCCGTCACGACCGAGCAGCGCTGTTGCCGCCGCCCCCGTGATCGAATTCGACGTGCCGACGAAGCCGGCGACAAACGGCGACACCGGCCGCTCGTAGAGGTCCTCGGGTGTTCCGATCTGCTCGATCCGACCCTTGTTGAACACGGCGATCCGGTCGCTCATGGTGAGAGCCTCCACCTGATCGTGGGTGACGAACACGAAGGTGATCCCGGCGCGGTGTTGGATGCTCTTCAGCTCGATCTGCATCTGCTGACGCAACTTGAGGTCAAGCGCGCCCAGCGGTTCGTCGAGCAGGAGGACCTTCGGCCGATTGACAAGCGCGCGTGCCAACGCCACCCGTTGGCGCTGACCACCCGACAGCTGGGACGGCTTGCGGTCGCCGTAGCCTTCCAGGGCCACCGACGCCAGGGCCTCGGTGGCCCGCTGGCGGCGCTCGCCCGATCCCACGCCCTTCACCTTGAGCCCGTACTCGATGTTCTTCTGGACCGTCATGTGGGGGAACAGCGCGTAGTCCTGGAACACCGTGTTGACGTCGCGGTCGAACGGCGGCAGGTTCGTCACATCTTCGCCCCTCAGGAGGATGGACCCGGCCGTCGGCAGCTCGAAGCCGGCGATCATGCGCAGCAGCGTCGTCTTCCCCGAACCCGACGGACCGAGCAGGCAGAAGAACTCGCCGTCGACGATGTCGAGGTCGACGCCATCAACGGCATGCACGACCATCTCGCCACCGCCGAAGGTCTTGCGAACGCCGCGGATGGAAACCGCGGGGGTATTCGATAAGGGCTCCACAGGCGTCACCACGACACCGAAACGTACTGGGTCTCGGTGAACGCCAGAAGCCCGTCGTGTCCACCCTCACGTCCGATCCCGGACTCCTTCATCCCACCGAATGGCGCCGCGGGATCGGAGACGAGGCCACGGTTGAGCCCGATCATGCCCGCCTCGATCGCCTGGCTGAACCGCACGCCCTTGCCGATGTCGCGGGTGTAGAGATACCCGACCAGACCGTGCTCGACGGCATTGGCGAGTCGAAGCGCCTCGGCGTCACCGTCCACGCGGTAGATCGGTGCGACCGGCCCGAAGACCTCGCTGGTGAAGAGCTCGCTCGTCGGATCCACGTGGTCGAGCACAACCGGCGCCACGAAGAACCCCGTGCCCGGCGCGGATCCCCGGCCGACGACCACCGCACCGGCGTCGACGGCCCGCTCCACCAGTCCGTCCACCCGTGACTGCTGTGCCTTGGTGACGAGGGCACCGACCTGTGATGCCGGATCGAGCCCGTAGCCGACGACGAGCGATGTCATACGCGCGCTGAGCTTCTCGGCGAACTCGTCCGCCACCGCATGGTCGACGATGAAGCGGTTCGCCGCCGTGCACGCCGCACCGCCGTTGCGCATCTTCGCGATCATCGCGCCCTCGATCGCCGCGTCGACGTCGGCGTCGGCCAGGACCACGAACGGCGCGTTGCCACCGAGCTCCATCGAGCAGTTCACGACCCGGCGGGCTGCCTGGGTCAGCAGGAGCTTCCCCACCGGCGTCGACCCGGTGAACGACAGCTTGCGCACCTCCGGGTGGGCGAGCATCGCCTCGACCGCCGGACCGGGAGGGTGAGGCACCACGAGGTTCACGACCCCGGCGGGGAGACCCGCGCGGTTGAGCAGCTCGACCAGGTAGAGCGCGGTGAGGGGAGTCTCCGCCGCGGGCTTGAGCACCACCGCGCAGCCGGCGGCGAGGGCCGGACCGATCTTGCGGGTGAGCATCGCCGCCGGGAAGTTCCATGGCGACAGCAGCAGGGCAACACCGACCGGTTGGCGCGCGACGGCGATCCAGTTGGCACCGCCGGGCGCCCGTCGGAGATCACCGTCGAGGCGCACCGCCTCCTCGGAGAACCAGCGGAAGAACTCGGCGGCATACGCGACTTCGTTGCGGGCGTCGGTGAGGGTCTTGCCGTTCTCGCGGACGATCAGCGTGGCGATCGTCTCGGCCTCGGCGATCATCAGGTCGAAAGCCCGTCGGAGGATCTCGGCGCGCGCCCGGGGCGCTGTTTCCCGCCACGCCGGGAACGCCGCGGCAGCAGCGTCGACCGCACGAAGGCACGTGGCGACGTCGGCGCTGGCGATCTCGGCGATCAGCTCCCCGGTCCCCGGATCGTCAACGGGCAGACGATCGGTCCCCTCGACCCACTGGCCGCCGATCCAACTCTGGGTGGGGGGCTGGTCCGTCGGCATGGCCGCTCACACTACCGAGCCCACGTCCGCGGCTCGGCCGTCGCCCACCCGATTGTGCCTCCGCCGCTGGGAGAGAGGTTGCCCCAATCGCTTGGGGCTAAACACCTCCTAGGAGCGTTGGGAGGTGTTTTGCCCCCATATCTGGGGGCAACCTCTCTCGCAACGCGTTAGTGGGCGGCGGCGAGTTCCCTTGGGAAGTGGCAGGCGACGTAGTGGTTGGGGCCGACTTCGGCGAGCTGGGGTTCTTCGGCGGCGCACTTGTCCTGGGCCGCGGGGCAGCGGGTGCGGAACCGACAACCGCTCGGCGGGAACACCGGAGACGGGAGGTCGCCTTCGAGCGCGTCGGTCGAGTCGGGACGGATCGACGGGTCGGGCTCAGGGATGGAGTCGATCAGCGCCTTGGTGTAGTGGTGGCGCGGTTCGGCATAGAGATCATCGGGGGCAGCGACCTCACAAATCTTGCCGAGGTACATCACGACGACGCGATCGCTCACGTTCTTCACCACGGCGAGGTCGTGGGCGATGAAGATGAGCGTGAGCCCGTATTCCTTCTTCATCTCCTCGAGCAGGTTGAGAATCTGGGCCTGCACGGAAACGTCGAGCGCCGAGACCGGCTCGTCGCAGATGATCACCTTCGGGTCCATGACCACGGAACGGGCGATGCAGATGCGCTGACACTGGCCGCCGGAGAACTCGTGGGGCTTGCGGGTGCCGGCCTGATCGGCGTCGATGCCGACGGTGTCGAGCACCTTTCGGACGCGAACCTCGCGCTCTTCCTTGGTGCCGATCTTCCAGATACCGAGCGGCTCGGCGACGATGTCGAGCACCTTTCGGCGCGGGTTCAACGAGCTGATCGGGTCCTGGAAGATCATCTGCATCCGCGGTCGCAGCTTGCGGAGCTCCTCGCCGTGGAGCTTGGTCAGCTCCGTCCCTTCGAGCATCACCGTGCCCGACGTGGGACGCGGTATCTGCATGATCGCCTTGCCGGTCGTGGACTTCCCGCAGCCCGACTCGCCGACCAGTCCGACGGTCTCTCCCTCCATCACATCTAGCGAGATGCCGGAAACGGCGTTGACTTTCAAGCCTTTGCGTCCGACCGGGAACTCGACGACGAGGTCCTCGATAGTGAGCAGCGCCGTTCCCTGCGGACGCAGATGCGCCTTGCCGGTGCCGGCCATCTCAGTTTCCTTCCGGTGCCGCGGCGGACACGAGCTTGTGGGTGTTGATCGATACCGGGTGCCAGCAACGGAACAAGTGGTCGGGCTCGCCCGGCACGGGGGTGAGCGGCGGAAGTTCGGCATGGCATTTCGCGTCGGCGTAGACACAACGCGGGGCGAACCGACAACCACTTGGCGGATTGATCAAGTTGGGCGGACGGCCGGGAATCGACTCCAGGCGAGTGTGGCTCGGATCGGACAGCTTGGGAATGCTCCGGAACAGCGCCTCGGTATAGGGGTGCTTCATGTCGGTGAAGAGCTTGTCGGTCGGCGCCATCTCGACCGCCTGGCCGGCGTACATCACGATGATCTCGTCGGTCCGACCGGCGACGACACCGAGGTCATGGGTAACCAACACCATGGCCATCTGTCGTTCTTGCTGCTGCTGAGCAAGGAGGTTCAGAATCGTCTTCTGCACGGTGACGTCGAGGGCAGTGGTCGGCTCGTCGGCGAAGAGCAACTTCGGGCCGCAGGCCAGCGCGATGGCGATCACGATGCGCTGGCGCATGCCGCCCGACATCTCGAAGGGGTATTGGTTCAGGCGCTTCGCCGGCTCGGGGATACCGACGGACCGCAGGAGCTCCTCGGCGGTTTCCATGGCGAACTTCCGGTCGACGCCGAAGTGCAGCTGCAGTCCCTCGGTGAGCTGGCGGCCGATCTTCACCACCGGGTTCAGCGAGGTCATCGGGTCCTGGAAGATCATCGCCATGCCCACGCCGTAGAGCTTGCGGGAGTCCTTGGCATCGAGCTTGGAGGTCTCCCGTCCATCGAAGATCACCTCGCCCTGACGAATGACCCCACGCTTGGGCAACAGGTTCATGATCGAGCGCGAGAGGACCGACTTCCCCGAACCCGACTCACCCACCACGCCGAGGGTTCGACCCTCATCAAGCGTGAACGACACGCCATTGACCGCCTGAACAACACCTCGATCAGTCTTGAAATGCGTTACCAGATCACGAACCTCGAGCAACGCCATCAGATGTTCCCCTGCTTCACTTCGAGACGCTCACGAAATTTGTCCCCGATGAAGTTCAGCGACAGCACCGTGAGGAAGAGAAAGGCGGCCGGCACGAACGTGGTATTCGGTGCGGCTTTCAGCTTGCTGAGTCCGGCACCGATCTGCAGCATCTTGCCCCACGAGATCGTGCTTCCGCTGAGTCCGGCGCCGAGGAAGGACAGCCCGCCCTCGATCACCATGACCGACCCGACCGCCACCAAGGAGTAGGCGAGCGCAGGTTTGATCACGTTCGGAAGGATCTCTCGCACCAGAACCCTTCGGGTCTTCGCCCCCATGGACCGCGCCGCCACGACGTACTCCCGCGACGCTTGTTGCAAGGTCGCGGCGCGGACCACCCGAAACGTGATCGGGATCGACAGACTGCCCAACGTGGCGATGAACTTCCACAAGCTCACGCCGCCGCTGCCGGCGCTGAGGACCGACACGAGAAGCAGGAGAAACAACAGCGGCGGAATCGACAGAATGGCATTGGTTCCAAACACAAGAATGGAGTCCAAGCGACCACGAAAATACCCAGCTAGCATCCCCGCCCATCCGCCGACCAGGAACGCCAAGAACACCGTCCCGAAACCGACCATCAACGACACCCGGGCACCTTTCAGGGCGTAGGCAAGGAGGTCGTTGCCGCTGTCATCGACACCAAGCAGATGGTTGCGCGTGAACGAACTCGTCCAATCACCGGCCCCGACGGCAGCACCGAGGAGGAAATCGGGATTGTCGGTCTTGCGTATCGGCAGGACCGGGGAAAAGATGGATGCCAGGGTGAGCACGACCAGCCACGCCGCGGCCAGCCAGAACGGGACGCCCCAGGGCTTGCGTGGCGATGATGCGGCGACCTCGGCCTTGACCGCCACAACTCCGTCGGCGGCGTTCATGCCAGTGCCCGGGCCGCGCGGACGCGAGGGTCGATCACTCCGTAGAGGAGGTCCACGACTGTCGCGGCGAGGAGGATGACGACCGTGATGATGGTGACGACTCCGAGAACGAGCAGGTACTCGCGCTGCGCGATACCCGATATCAAGAGCGAACCAAGCCCGGGGAGGTTGAAGAGTCGCTCGACGATCACCGCGCCGCTCACGAGCCCACCGAGGTTGATGCCAGCGACAGTGATGAGCGTGAGGCTCGAGGGCCGAAGGGCGTGATGGAGAAGGATGTGGCGGTCCGACAGGCCTTTGCTCTTGGCCATGGTGATGAAGTCTTCTTTCAAGGTCGATTCCATATCGGTGCGAAGGATTCTCGACAGATTGGGAATCAGAGCGATGGCGAGCGTGATGACCGGCAGGATGATCGATCGCACGTGGTCGACGGGCCCGTCGGACCACGGCACGAACTGCCCGACCGGGAGAAGTTCCCACTGCAAGGCAACAAAGAAGATCAGAAGTGGGCCGATGACAAAACTCGGCGACGACAACAACGCGTAGTTGACGAAGCTGATCACCCGGTCGAGCTTGGTCCCTGATCGATACCCCCCGATGGTGCCGAGCAGGACCGAGATACCGGACCCCAACAACAGGGCGAGGATCGCCAGTTCGAACGTCACCGGAGCATCTCGGAAGACGGCGTTCCGAACCGGCTCACCACCGCCCTGGTTATACGTCCGGCCGAAGTCGCCGGTGATGAAATCACCGGCCCATTTCCCGTACTGCACGGGAAAGGGGCGATCGAGACCGAGCTTCTTCGTCAACGCTTCGACTTTTACCGGATCGGTGGAACTGTTCCCGAGGATCGTCAAGACCGGATCCCCGGGAAGCAGCTTCAACATGGAAAAGCACAGCAGCGTCACCACGAATATGAGTGGGATAACGCTCAGCAGTCGGCGAGAAAAATACGACATCGGCCTCGATCGCCTTTCACGTGCTCGTTTCTTGAACTCAGCCGACCGTCAGAAACGCCTGCGCGCGTTGCGTTCCCGCTGGCAGGAACATCATCTTCTCGCCGTCAACACCGGTTTCTGCCCCGACCACGCACTTCGAGCAGAACCCGAGTTGCGCTCGGCTGCGCCACCGGGGGAGGACGTACGCATTGTCGTTGAACGTCTGCTCCACAGCCTCTGCTGCCCGCTTGCGAACTGCGGGGTCGGAGTTGGAGCGGATCTGGTCGAGCGCAGTGTCGACGATGCCGTCGACTGAACGCGACCAGTTGAGCACGGAGAACCCGATAGCCCGAGGACAGACCGTGGGGCCACCGCAGCCTTCGGAGTGGAGGAACGGCCGACCCTGGTCGGCGTCAGTAGCTCCGGCGAGTGGATAGTTCCACGTCATCACTTCGAAGTTCCCCGTCAGGACCGCCTGGATGTAGGCAGACTGCTCGAGACCTGGGCCGAGGATGATGTTGAATCCGGCCTTGTCGAGCATCTGCTTCATCACGGCGATCGTCTGCTGATTGTCGGTCACCGCAGTGGTCTGCAGCGTCACGGTGACGTTCGAGACGCCCTTGTCCTTCTTGTAGGCATCGAGCAGCGCCTTCGCCTTGTCGAGGTTGAACTCATAGCCGGCGTCCTTCAGGTAGCCGAGCTGCCCCTCGAGGTAGATGCCGTTGGCCTTCGTGGCTCCCGGTGCCCGGAGCGAGATGAGCGTATCTTTGTCGATGGCGTAAGCCCAGGCTTGGCGGACCCGGACATCCTGCATCGGACCGGTCCGGGCCAGGTTCGGGATGTCGTAGGCGGTCGATCCGGCGTTCTCACTGGTCAGAAGATTGACCTTCTTGTCCTTGGCCAGGTTGGCCAAGTCACGACCGGTCAAGAAGTTCGCCGAGCCGAGGAACTGGATCTGACCGGACTGCAGCTGGGCAAGACGCTGATCCTCGTCCGGGATCGGACGAATCTCCAAGACGTCGAGCTTCGGCAGCCCGGGACGCCAGTAGTTCGGGTTCTTCACGAGCGTCATCTTCTGGTTCGGCACCCAGCAGTCGCCCTTGCACATGAAGGCGCCGGTACCCACCGGGCGCTTGGATCCGTCGCCCGACTTGATCGACGCTGGCGCTGCCATGACACCGCTCTGACCGGTCAAATAGGAGGGAAACGACACCCAGGGGGTCTTCATCCGGCAATCGGCGACCAGCGGACCGGTCGCATCGCACTTGATGAGGTTGCCCCACGCCGGAGCGGTGGTCGGGCCGGTCCGGATGTGCTCCATGCCGATGGCGATCGCTTCGCCGTTGAAGTCCTCCCCATTGTGGAACTTGATGCCCGGGCGGGCTTTGAGCGTCCAGGTCTTGTAGTCCGACGATGAGGAGATCGACTCGAGGAGGTTCGGGACCGGTTTCCCATCGGCGGCCGTCGCCATCAGCGTGTCGTAGACGGCGTAGGCGACGACCCCGCTGGCGCCACCCCAGCTACCGGGCCCCGGGAGCCAGTTGTTCGTCTCGGCATCGACGCCGTAGATGGCGGTACCACCGCTGGCCCCACCCGCAGCAGGCGCGGCGACGGAGGGAGCCTGCGTCGCCGGGGCCTGGGTGGCCGCCGGCGCGGCCGCTGAGCCATACGCGATGCACTGGCCCTGATTCGTGAAGCCGTATTTTGCGTAGCCCTTCTTCGCGCACGCGGTCTTTCGCTGAGCCGATGCCTTCGCTCCCGGCGGTTGGGTGATTGCTTTCACCTTCTTGGTTGCGGCACCGGAAACTCCCGGTGTCAGCAGGCCCGCGAAGAGTCCTACCACTGCTAGCGCGGCGAGCCGCTTGCGATACATCATGTTTCCCCCTCGGGAATCGGGAACTAATGGGACAGCTTCGAGGACACGCCCGGCGCACTGTGACGACGGACACCTCTCTGCAACGCACCGTAGTGCCCGTTTGAGAGTGACGTCAATCACGGAAGTGGACTTCCTAGGACTAAATGGAACTAACCGAATTCGGTCGTGGGCCGCAGAATGATCCCTACGGGGCACTCGGCCTGACAGAAATACTCCCGTGTCGGCGTCGAAAGACCTGGCGTCGGCTCAGATCTGGTCGACGAGGGTGCGCATCCGCTCGACCGTGGCCATCTTCGTCTCGAGGGAACCCGACAGGCCCATCTGGAGGTGAGTGACACCGGCCTGCTTATAGGCCGCCAGCTTCTCCTTCACGTAGCCCTCGGGACCGACCAGCGAACCGGCCTCCAAGTATTCACGCGGCACTTCGGCGGCGGCCTCGGCCTTCTTGCCGTCGAGGTACAGGTCCTGGATGGTCTTGGCCGCGCCTTCCCAGCCGTAGGAGCTCATGATGTCGTTGTAGAAGTTCTTACCCCGAGCCCCCATGCCGCCGACGTAGAGCGCCGTGGTCGGGCGGGCGGCGTCGAGCATTTTGGTGATGCGGTCCTCGTCCTCGGTGATGAGCACCGAGCCGCCGGCGAGGATCTGCAGCGGGCCGAGCTCCGGCGCGCGCTTCGCCATACCGAGTTGCAGTGCATCGCCCCACACGAGGTCGGCCTTCTCCGGGATGTAGAAGATCGGGATCCAGCCGTTGGCCAACTCGGCCGTGGCCTCGACGCTCTTGCCCTTGAGCGACGCCCACCACAGCGGGATGTCAGCGCGCTGAGGATGATTGATCAGCTTGAGCGGCTTGCCGAGGCCAGTGCCCTTGCCCTCCGGGAGCGGGATGTCGACGGTCTGGCCGTGGTAGTTGATGACCTCGCGTCGCCAGGTGGCGCGGCACACCTCCATGTACTCCTTGATGCGCTGCATCGGCTTCTCGTACGCAACACCGTGGAAGCCCTCGACCACCTGGGGGCCGGACGCGCCGAGACCGCAGTTGATGCGGCCGTTCGACACGTAGTCGAGGCCGGCGAAGGTCATGGCCATGAGCGTGGCCGTGCGCGAATAGACGTTGACGATGGCGGAGCCGATCTCGACGCGCTCCGTGCGGGCGGCGAGATATCCCATCATCGAGATGGCGTCGAAGCTGTACGCCTCGGCGACCCAGACGCAGTCGAGGCCGGCCTTCTCGAGAGCCGAGACTTCGTCGGCGGTCCCCTTGATATCGCCGGCGTAGTTGAGCATCACGCTGAGCTTCATGAACGTCCCTTTCGGAGTGGAGGAGCGAGACGCTAGGACCGCCTGCGGCGAGACGCCCATTCGACATCGCCACTCGGTCCGACCGCGAGTCGGTACGGCAGGTGATGAAAATGAACCAAGGCGGCTAAGGGCGGACCCCCGCCACTGCTGGTGCGGGCATGAACGAGGCGGACGCGGCGCGGAGCGCGTCGGGAGCGGGAATCGCCCGGCTGAACAGGTAGCCCTGCCCAAAGGCGTACCCGAGTGCGAGCAGCGAGGTCCGTTCCTCATCGGTCTCGATCCCCTCGGCCACGATCGTCAGATCGAGCGCACGGCCGATCTCGTCGATCGCGGAGAGCAGGGCCGTTGCCGAGGCGGCATCGTCGTGGAGGGCTCGCACGAACGTCCGGTCCACCTTGAGCAACTTGAAGGGGAACTTCGAGAGCACACCCAGCGACGAGTAGCCGGTCCCGAAGTCGTCGAGCGCGATCCGCACGCCGATGCGGGCAAGTCGCTCCAGCCGGATCAGCGCCGTTTCCGGATCGGTCATGACCGCGCTCTCCGTGATCTCCAGGACGAGCTGTTCCGCCGGGAGCCCGGTGGTTCGCAGAAGTTCCTGCACGGTGACGAGCAGCTGGGTCGTATCCAGCTGGCGCGTGGACACGTTGACCGATACGTACCAACCATTGGCCTTCAGAAGCGGCGCGGCCTCGGTGACCGCTCGACGCAGCACCATGTCGCCGATGACATCGATCAGACCGCTCTCCTCGGCGATCGGCACGAAGTCGCCGGGATAGAGAATCCCCTCCGTCGGATGGGCCCAGCGAACGAGCCCCTCGAAACCGAGCGCCATGCCATCGGCGAGGTTCACGATGGGCTGCAGCCAGACCTCGAACTCCTTGCGTTCGATCGCACCCCGGAGGTCGGTCAGGAGTTGGAGTCGCCTCGCCGAGCGTTCGTGCATCGACGGGTCGAACCTCACTGAGGTCGACCCCGGATCCTGCTTCGCTGCGTACATCGCCACGTCGGCGTTCCGCAGGAGATCATCGACGGTCGATGCGTGCCGGGTGTCGGCGATGCCGACGCTCGCGGAGAGTTCGAGGAGGTTCCCTTCGAGGACCACCGGTTGGCTCAACTCGGCGACAACGCGTTTCGCGACCAGCCCGGGATCGGCGCCCGGTTCCACGAGGATGGCGAACTCATCGCCGCCAAGTCGGGCGAGTGTGTCCTCGACTCGCACGATCCCGCGCATACGGTCGGCGAAGACGCGCAGGACCTGGTCCCCCGCCGAATGACCGAGGGTGTCGTTCACGGCCTTGAACCCGTCGAGGTCGAGAAGGAGCACGGCCACCGTGTGGTGGTGCGCGGCCGCAATCTCGACGGAACGCTCGAGGGTCGTGCGGAACAGCGCGCGGTTGGCCAGGCCGGTGAGCGGATCGTGGAACGCCTGGTGGAGGAGTTCGCTCTCGAGACGGCGTCTGGAGGTGATATCGCGTGTCGTCGCGATGACGCCCTGTACAACGGGGTCGTCGAGATGATTGGCGAGGTGGATCTCCACATCCCGCCAGGTGCCATCGCCATGGAGAAGTCGGTCCTGCACTGCTTCGGACCGGCTGTTGTCCTCGAAGATCCGCCGGTAGGCGTCGAGGGCCTCGAAAGCACCCTGTCCGGTCAGCAGCTCGTCGACTCGGATCTCGCGAACGTCTTCGGGTCGCCAACCGAGCACGGTGACGAGCGATGGCGTGTGGTCCCGGAATCGGTAATCCGCGCCGATCACGGCGACCACGTCGGTCGAGTGCTCGAACAAACCCCGGTAGTAAACCTCGCGCGCTTCGAGCTCCGCTGTCCGGTCGGTGACGCGGCGGTCGAGTTCCGCCACCAATCGGCGATTCTCGACAGCCGTGAACCACTGGTGGATGAGATGCACGGCACAGAGCGCTACCGCCAAGGTCAACAACGTCGGATCGGCGATCCCGGGCCGCAGGCGGGGAAGCGCAAGTGCCAGCGCCGCTGACGACGGCAGGAGCCAGAGCGTCCAACGGAGCCGACTTTCCGGACCGGTCGCAAGGCGGGTTTGGGGAACCGTTGTCGGTTGCGTCGCCCCCAGGGCGAACAGCGCGTAGCCCAACACGGAGAGGAGCAGAGTGACAAGCTGGCGAGCGTGCGGGGCCCCGGGTTGCAGTCGGTCCACCGCGACCAACGCCTCGGCCGCGGACATCGCCGCGGTGCCGCCGGCATAGCTCACCAGACTCCTGCGTGCACCGGGTGGTGTCCGCAGGACGACCTGCAACGCGTAGGCCGCTACCGCGGCGGCCCCGACCGGGGACGCCACGAGGATGAACTTGTCGATCGAGCCCAGTGCGGAAGCTCCGACGAGATCGCCGAGGAACACGACCCAGGCGCTCACGCACACACCGCCAGCGATCAGGACTCCCTCCACGGCTTCACGGACGCGCTGGAACCTGGGGGACCCCTGCTCGGAAAGGAGGTAGAGCGAGCCGAAGGCGGCGCCCCCCGCAAGAACCGCGAACGCCGCGCCGGCCGAACGCCAGACAGCGTTCGAACCGAACCTGGTTGCGTCACGTAGCACGAATGCCGCCAGCGACGCTGAGCAGAAGACCCAGCCACGCCAGCCGTCAGCCTTCGCTCGCCCCTCCTTCTGGGCGCGCCAAAGAACGACGCCGAGCGCGACAAGCCCGACGACAAGGCGGATGCTCGTCGGATTCACCACCACGTGCCCCGTAGCCACAGCCTCGGAGGAGGAGCGGAGTCACAGCAACGGTGTCTCACGCCCGTCGTCCCTCCGGCTCCATTCCGTTCCACGGCCATGGCATCGACGCCCGCCGTGGGTGAACTCCATAGGTCGTCCGCACCAACCGGCACCCTCGGAGTGGTCCGGTGGCGTTTGGTGCCGGGACACAAGTCGTCCGTACACTCGTTGCACCGTGAGCGCCCCTGTGACCGACCGCCCCATCCGTCAAGAGCGCCAGCCGGCCAGCGACGAGGTGCTCGAAGTCGCCCCCGGTGTGCTCCGTCTGCAGCTCCCGATCGCCCTTCCTGGACTGGCGCACATCAACACCTACGCGATCGTCGGGAAGTCGAGCGTCGCCATCGTCGACCCAGGCATGCCCGGTCCGGCGAGCTGGAAAGCACTGAAACGGCGGCTCATCGCCGCCGACATCCCGATGAGCCGCATCGACAAGGTCCTCGTGACCCATAGCCACCCGGACCACTTCGGCAACGCCGGGAAGCTGGCCAAGGCGGCCGGCGCCCAGCTCGTCACCCACAAGGCGTTCCGGCTCGGGTGGAAGCCCGGCCACGTGTGCGTGCTCGACGGTTGCTCCGACGACACGCATGCGCATGCCGACGAAGGCCAGGAGCAGTTGCCGCCGGCGACGGCGTTCTTCGGCTCCACGCCGCCGTGGGGCGGCGAGGCCTATGCGCCGTCGATCCGTCGCGGCGCGATGTACCGGATCACCAAGAGCGCCGCCACGTCGTCGGTGTTCGGGCGGGTGTTCCCGCTTGCTGAGCCGTCAGTGCGGCTGAGGCATTCGGAGCCGGTCCGGCTGGGCGACCGCGACTGGTTCGCCGTCCACACGCCCGGCCACACGCTCGACCACCTCTGCCTCCATGACCCGGAAGGCGGCGCGTTCCTTTCCGGAGATCACGTCCTGCCGACGATCACGCCGCACATCTCGGGCATCGGTACCGGCAGCGACCCGCTCGGCAGCTTCTTCATCTCGTTGGAGATGGTCGCCCGGCTCGACGGTGTTCGTCATGTCCTTCCGGCGCACGGCCATCCGTTCACCGATCTCGCCGGGCGATGCCGCGACATCGTCGATCACCATCGCGAGCGCCTCGCCCGCCTCGCCGCCGGCTCCGCCGCGGACGGGTGGATGACCGTCGAGGGGTACAGCCATCTGCTCTTCCGTCCGGAACGCTGGGGGTCGATGGCCTCGAGCGAGACCTACGCTCACCTCGAGCACTTCCGTCTCGCCGGCCAGGCCGAGCGGCGAGTGGATGCCCAGGGCCGCGCCGAGTATCTCGTCGTCGGGGAGCGATAACTCCGACATCGCGGTGCGGTTCGGCTGTCACAGGGTCTCCGGTACCGTCGAGCCCATGCCGAGGCCACAGACCCCCATGCCTCGCCGGGCAGCCTGATGGCGGACTTCTCCGGCCTCGCCCGGGAGAACCGGGCCGCGCTCGCCGAACTCGTGCTCACCGAGGCCGGTGCCGCCACCCCTGTCGTGGTGCTCACCCCACGGTCCTCGTCGGCCCGAGCTTGGCGGAGCGAGTTGCTGCGTCGGGCTCCGCACCTCGGCGGATTCGTCCGGGTGCTCACCCCGCTCGGCTTCGCTCTGGCGGTTCTGCGCGACGAGCGCCAGGACCTCACCCTCCTCAGCGATGCCCGGCGCCGATCCCTGGTGACGGAACTTCTGAGGTCCGAGTCCGACGCCGCCCATGTGTCGTCGCTCTGGCCCACCCAGCGGCCGTTCCTGCTCGGTCCCGCCTTCGTCGACGAGGTCCTCCGAGAGCTCTCTCTGCGCGTCCATACGTCCACCGCCCGTCCGGAATCGCTTCCGGCCTCCCTGGGAAGAGGCGGCGAGCTCGATGCGTTCATCAGACGCTACGAAGCGGAGCTGGCCGAACGCTCGCTCATCGACCGGCCACGTGCCCTCCGTAGTGCCCTCGATCGTCTCGTCCGCACTGACGCAGCAAGGGAGAGCTTCGACCCCTCCGGACACCTCATCATCGAGCAGGCGAACGTGTACTCCGCAGGATCGGCCACGTTGATCGCAGAACTCGTAGAGCGCGCCCGACGGCTGGGCGCCCACGTCACCATCTCAACCGACACGCCACCGCCGGCGCACGGCGTGATCGACGATCATCGATGCTCGATGCTGCGCGTGCATCACCCCGCGGTCGAGGCTGATGCCGCGGTCTCCGTGATCCGGTCGTGGCTCGATGCCGGCCGCGATCCCACGCGGTTGGCGGTGGTGCTCCCACAGCCCGATCCCGTGCTGCTCGCCGAGTTGGCCGGCGCGTCGGCGCGTAGCAACGTTCCCCTCGTCGCCCCCGGCACTCGGATCGGCGATCACCAGATCGTCGACGACTGCGTCCGAGCCTTGTCGTCCACCCGCGAGACCGTTGCCCACGCCGAGCTCGTTCGACGCGCATACTCCTGGTGGGAGACCAACGCCGCCGGGCTGATCGGTGACAACGATGCGGTCGCGGTGATCAGCGCCTTGCTCCGCGCGCTGGTCGACGGTGAACCGATCGAGGCTGCGTTGAACCGACCGGCTCCGCCGCGGGTTGCGTCGGGGGTCATCGTGGCGTCCCTCGACGATGCCATTGCCCGGCCCTCGGACCAGCCATGGCAGGGCGTCGTGATCGTCGGATGCCTCGACGGCCGGCTCCCCCGTCGTCGGGTGCGCCGGCCTTGGTTCCGCAATGATTCGCCACCGCCATCGAATTCCCCCGTCGAAGACCCCCTGATCGAGGACGAACTCGTCGAACACGACCGTTTGCGATTCGCCGAGCTTCTTGCCGCCGTCGCCGCCGACGGCTCGGCCGTTGCCATCGCCGCGCCGGTCGGCGGAGTCCTTCCCAGTCCGTTCATCGATGGCTGGCGTCGCGAAGAGCTCTCGCTGCTGCGTGTGGCGACGCCGCCGCCGCCGAGGCCGCTGTCGGAGACCGAGAGCGATGTCGCGCTGTTCCCATCGGGTTCGCTGCGTTTGTCGGCGACGCAGCTCACCACCTTCGAAGACTGCTCGTGGCGCTATGGCTTCGAATACGGGCTCGGACTGCGCGGGGCGGGGGGAGCTCCGGCCACTGCCGGATCCCTCGTGCACGAGGTGCTCGAGCACTTTCTTGCGCCGGGTGCAGTCGACCGGTCGCGCGAGCGACTCCTTGCACTTATCGACCAGTTGTGGAAGGGCAATGAGTTCCCCTACGCCGCGCAGGCGCTCGACTACCGCCGTCGAGCCGAGCAGTGGCTGGGGAACTGGTGGGACTTCTTCCGCGAGACGTCGCCCGATGTCCGACTGACCGAGCACCGGTTCGACGTGCCATTCCCGGCGTCCGCCGACAGCGCTTCGGGCATCGATACGCCGGCGCACACCCTCGTCGGATCGATCGATCGGATCGATGTCGTCGCACCCCGAGGCCACCACATCGCGCGCCTCCGGATCGTCGACTACAAGACCGGCAGCCCGAAATCCCAGGCCGAAGTCGACGACGACCTGCAACTGGCCATCTACCACTACGCCGCCGTCCACGACCCGGACGTTCGCCAACTCGGTGAGCCGGAGCGACTCGAGCTCCACTATCTCCAAGACGACGCGTCGAAAGAACGCGTCAAGGTGCTTTCGCGTTTCGTCTCCCCCGACCTCGAAGCCGTCACGGTCGCCCGGGTCAGCCGACTCGCCGCGTCCATCCTGAGCGAACACTACGAACCCAACCCCGACGCGAACTGCGACTACTGCGCGTTCCACACGCTCTGTCCCACCAAATTGCCGGGACGCCAGGTCCGATGACCGTCCTCCCGACTGCCGTTTCGCCGACGTTCATCCCCGACGCGCAACAGCAGCGGGCGATCGATCATCCGCTGGCGCCGCTGCGAATCGTCGCCGGCGCGGGTTCGGGCAAGACCGAAGTGATGGCCCAACGCGTGGTCAGTCTCGTGCAGCGCGGTGCGGTTGGCGAGCGAGAAGTCCTCGGCCTCACCTTCTCGAACAAGGCCGCGGCGAACCTACGTGATCGGATCGTGCGCCGCCTGGGTCCCGGCAACCGGGTGCAGGTGTCGACGTATCACGGCTTCGGCGCCCAGATAGTTCGCGAACATACGATCGCCCTCGGCCTCCCGAGTGAACCCCGTCTGCTCGATCGGGCCCGATCGTTCCAACTGCTGCTCGACGAATTCCATCGGATCGACCTGCCGAACCGAAAGCTCGGCCGTCCGCAGCAACTGGTCGAGGAGACACTGACCCTGTCGTCGTCGCTGGCCGACCATCTCGTCACCGTCGAGGCCCTCCGGGCGGACTGTCTGGCCATGACCGACGATCGGTCACTCACCCCGTGGGTGCGCCGAGTGGCCCGGAGCCGCTCCGATCTGTGCATCCTCCTCGATGCCTACGCCGCCGCCAAGCGGAGGCTCGGCGTGCTCGACTTCGGCGACCAGATCGCGCTCGCCATCGAAGCCTTGCGCAAGGATCCGGCCATCGCCGTGGCGTTGCGAGATCGTTACCGGGCGGTGTTGCTCGACGAGTTCCAGGACACCAACGTGGCGCAGCGCGAACTCCTGAAGATGGTGTGGGTCGAAGGATTCCCCGACGGCGCTGCACCCCTCACCGCTGTCGGCGACGACCTCCAATCGATCTACGGCTTCCGGGGCGCACACGTGGACAACCTGATCCACTTCGACCGGCATGTTCCCGGCACCGTCACCATCGGCCTCGAGACGAACTACCGCTCGACCGATCGGATCGTTGCCCTTGCGAACCGTGTGCAGGCCGCTATCGCGGTTGCCCTGCCGAAGACACTGCGTCCCCACATCGCCGCGGAGCAGGCCGACGCCCTGCCCATCGAATCCTTCGTCGCGGCCGATGACCGTGCCGAGGCCCAAGCCATTGCCGCGAGGATCGCGAAGGTCGGCGCTCCGTGGTCGGAGATTGCCGTCCTGTGCCGCAAACGTCGGCTCATCGGCCCGATCGCGGAAGCGCTCGACGACGCCGGCATCCCGGTCGAGATCGTCGGTCTCGGCGGTCTCCTCGTTCGGCCCGAGATCGTCGACACCGTGGCCTGGCTCCGCCTGCTGTCGCTCCCCGAGGGAGCGGCCGAGGCGAACGTCGCATTCGTCCGTCTCGCCCACGGTCCGGCGTACCGGATCGGACTCCGCGACCTCGCCGCGCTGGCACGTGCCGACCGGGCCGGGCGCGCGGCGCGTCGACCGAACGAACCGCCCGTCGACGAGGCCCCGTCCGACGAGGCCCTATCCGACGAGGCCCTATCCGACGACGCCCTGTCCGACGAGGCCCTGTCCGACGAATCCTCCGAGCCGGTCGCCGTCCCCCCGGAGCCTGGGCTCGACCTTCGTCGCGTCCTCGACGGACGCGACATCCCGGGCCTCTCCTCGGCGGCCTGGAACCGTCTCGCCGACCTGCGGGCCGCGCTCGCTGCGCTGCGCCACGTCCTCGAACGACGTTCGATGGTCGACACCATCGAGGCAGTCATCGCGTCTGCCGGACTGTGGAGCGTGGTCGATGCCGTGGGCCACGAGAACCTCCTGCGATTCCTGCACCTCGCCGAGTCCTTCGAGCCACTCAACGGGCCGCGCACGGTCGAATCGTTCCTCGGCTACCTCGGCCTCATCGAGTTGAGTGAGGACGATCCTGCCGAAGCGACCGCGACTGCGAACGACGCCGTCCAGCTCATGACGATCCATCAGGCCAAAGGGCTCGAGTTCGACACCGTGTTCGTCCCGGGGCTCGCCGGCTCGGGCTCGAGTCGGATCTTCCCCGATCGACGGGCGACCGGCAACGGAGCAACCGTCGCCGCCGCTCTCCCGCATTGGCTTCGCCTCGACAACGACGGGTTCACCGCACCGCCGAATTCCCGGGCCGACGAAGCCCGGATGAAGGCCCACGTGGATCAGCAGCAGACCTATGAGGAGCTCCGACTGCTCTACGTCGCCATCACCCGGGCACGCCGCCGGCTCGTCGTCAGCGCAGCGCACTGGTACTCGGGCCCGCAGAAACCCCAGGGCGTCAGCGAGTTCTACACGCTCCTCCTGGACCCGCCCGGACTGGTCGTGGAAACAGACCGGGCGCCGGCGGCCACCGAGAACCCCGAGATGCTGGCGAAACTGCGTCGGCAGCAGGCCGCCCTCGTTGCCCGACGCGCCCCGGCAATCGAAACGACTCCGTCACCGGCGAGTCGGAGGGCGCGTCGTACGCCCGACACTCCGGCGCTGTTCGAACTGCGGGTCTCGGCGGAGCCGCTCCGAGAATCCGGTCCGTTGGCCCTCGCCACCACGTCGGTCGTGACCTACGCACAGTGTCCTCGCCGCTACGAATGGTCGTTCGTGAAGCGGCTGCCGAGGCGTCCGAATCCGGCGGCTGCGTTCGGCACGGCGATCCATCGCTGGATAGAGACCAAGGCATCGGGCCAGTTCGTTCTCGGGCTCGACGATGCGACCGATCCGGGTGAGGATCAGGAACGTGACCTCGGGTTGGATCTCGAGGAGGCCAACATCGATCGCTCGCCCGGTGAAGCCGACACAACGGACCTCGTGGCGGTCGACGGGCCCACACGGTGGGGCCGCGCGCAAGCTGCGTTCCTCTCGTCCCCCTACGCCGGGCTGATGCCGCAACGCGTGGAGGCGCCGTTCACGCTCGTCGTCCCCGGACACTCAGGACGGGTCGACGTGGTCCGAGGCCGCATCGACGCCGTCTACGAACGCGACTCGGTCATCGAGATCGTCGACTTCAAGACCGGCCGATTCCCTCACGACGGGGACGCATCGGCTTCAGTACAGCTCGACATTTACGCGCTCGTTGCCGTCCGGCAGTGGGGCCTCGTCCCCGAGCGCCTGCGCACGTCGTTCGTCTACCTTGCGCCGAACGGCTCGGCCGACGTCGTCGTGGTGTCGACCGACTGGTCAGCCGAAGCCATCGAGCGCGTCGGCCGTCAACTCGCCGATCGCCTCGCCCGCATCGGCGCCGGACAGTTCTCGCCGCACGGTGGACCGTGGTGCGGCGGCTGCGACTTCGCCGCGTTCTGCTCGGGCGCTCACCGCCCCTAGGCGGGCGCACCGCCGGTCGACGACGGGATCAGTAGCGGTTGAGGATGTCGGTGTTGATGGCGTAGACC
>JANPFX010000163.1:0-6290 GCA_031423635.1 Acidimicrobiia bacterium
GCGCCGCCGCCGACCTCCGAGCCTCGCTCGATCAGGACGACACCGAACGACCGGTCACTGTCGAGGCAATCGGCGATCATTTCTCGAAAGCGCGGCTCGAAGACCCGCAACGGCAGACCGAGTCCGGGGAACAGGACGGAGCCGAGCGGGAACATCGGCAGTCGTTGCACCTCGAGTCCAGAGCCGTCGCCGAAGTCATCGACGCGACCGCTCATGGCAGGCCCAGCGCTTCGACCGGTGGGGCGTCGGGAAACCGGACGAGCTGCTGCGCGACCTGATTGCCGATCTCGACGCCGGTCGTCGTCGACGCGAGACCGTTTCCGACGAACGCGAACACCGCCCGGCTCCCCCCGGCCGTGTCGGCGAACCCGGCCAGGGACGACACGCCGTTCAGCGAACCGGTCTTGGCCCGCACCTTGCCGGCCGCGGCGTCGCCCTTTAGACGGCGTCGGAGCGTGCCCGACTCCCCCATCACCGGCAGCGCCCGTTCGAGCGGTCCGCCCGCCGCCTCGCCGGCGAGGACATCGACGAGAAGGGCGCAGGTGATCTGATCGCTGCGGTCGAGACCCGATCCGTCGACGGCGGCGTACGGAGCCGACGAACGCGTCGCTGCGAAGGCCTTCACGGCGGCGACGCCCGACGCCGCTGTGCCCTGTTGGTTGTTGCTGCGGAAGCCGACCTCTTTGAGCAGCATCTCGGCCGCCGTGTTGTCACTCCACACCAGAGTCTCCTGCACCACGGTCTCGATCGGATGCGACTCGATCGTGGCCACGACGGTCGGTGCCGCGGCCGTTGCCGTTGGGTCCGACGGCTTCGCTGCCCGAGCGTCGGACCCGACCGTCACGCCCCGCTCGGCGAGCAGCGCGGCGAACTCGGCGGCCGCGTCCCGGGGCGGATCCACCGCCCCGGTGCGCCGACCGCGGGCGTTCTTGATGGTGAAGTTGTCGTTGATGCTGAGCGCACCGATCGGCCCGACCTCACCCGACGCGACGTACTGGCGCTTCCACGTCTTCACCGTCCGGACGTTGTCGTAACGCCGATCGTCACCGACAACGGCCCCGGTGATACGCGTGATCCCGGCAGCGACGATCTTGTCCGCCAGCTTGGAAACGTCCGTGGCGATCTCCGGCGAGTGGTCCTGGGTGCGGGAGTAGTCCGGCGTCTCCAGGAGCGGATCGCCGCCGCCGACGAGCCACAGGTCCCCGGCGATGACGCCATTGACGGGCGCCGCGCCGGCGCGTGCCTCCGTGACGAAGCGCTCACCCGGCGGGATGATGGACAGTGCCGTCGCCGCGGTCAGGACCTTCAGCGTCGAAGCCGGGATGACCGCGCGATCACCGCCGTCGGCATAGACCGTCCCTCCGTCCACCCGGGCCACGAGACACGACGTCGACCGCGCATCGGCGAACGCCGGGCCGCTGAGAACCACGTCGAGAGCGGCGGCAAGGCGCTGGCGACCGATCGCCACCCGGAGCATCTCTGGCGCTCGGCGCACGGTCAAGAGTGGCGCTGGTGTTGCCGCGACGACCCGCCCGGAGGCGGCTGGATCGATCAGGACACCAGCGACGGCGACGCCCGCTGCGACGACGCCGAAGACTGCCACCGTCGCCCGAAACCACCGATCGGTCGATTCCACTGCGTCACCCCGCATCGCGGGGTGACAACACGTAGGTGGACGACGCCCGCGCCACCATCCGTCCGGCATCGTCGATCACCTCGGCCTCGACGAACACCACGGTCTTGCCACCGGACACGACACGCGCCGTGCAGGTGAGCTGCGAGCCGAGCGTGGCCGGACGAAGAAACGACACCTTCATCTCCGCATTCGCGCAGAACACCTTGCGCCCGGCGACGAAGGTCACTGCGCTCGCTCCCATCGACGAGTCACACATCGCCGCCACGAATCCGCCCTGGACCACTCCGGCCGGGTTGCTGAACCGCTCGTCGGCCCGCATCGTCCAGACGGTCACGCCGGGCGTGGACTTGTCGACGCACACGAGACCGAGGGTGAGGTCACAACTTGGCGGTACCTGCATCACCCCAACGTAGTCATCGCGGCCCCGGGAGCACGGCCACCGACGATCTCGCGGGGGCCGCGTCGCGCCGCATCGGTCACCTACGGGAGCAGGGCGGCGCGGTAGAAGTCCTTCAGATGACGACGGCGGGCGTCGAGGGTCTCCGCGCTGAGCGGATCGGTTTCGAGAAGGGCTTCCAGGAACGGGACGTCGCTGAACCAGCTCAGCACCGAACCCCACCCGGTGAGCAGCAGATGGTCGGTCTCGTAGCGGCGCATGCGTCCGGCGTCCATCTCCCGGCCGAAGAAACCCATGGCCCGGTGCAGCATTGGGCGCAGCAGCTCCCCCAGGTTCACCCCGAGCGGGCTGGCCTTCGCCAGGGCCTCACGCCGAACCATGCGCACGAAGTCCGGATTGGCGGTGAAGAAGTCGAAGGAGGCGTCGAGCACCTGATCGACCTTCTCCCATCCGTCGGCTTTGCCCTTCACCGACGATTCAACTCGTCCGAACCAGTCCGCGACCGCGGCATCGAAGACGACCCGGTACAGCGCTTCCTTGGACTCGAAGTGGTGCAGCAGGCTCGGCCGCCGGATGCCGACCTCGGCGGCGATGTCGTTCAGGCTGGTGCCGTCATAACCCTGCTCGGCGAAGAGTCGGCGGGCCGCGACGATCAGTGCTTCGCGGGTAGTTGGCGGCTCGTGGACAGCCGGCGCGTCGCCCGGTCGGGGCGCGTGGTCCGGTATCCCCGTTTCGGGTCCGCCTACGTCTCGTGCATCACCGGCAACGGACGGTCGGCTGGTCACGACGTCAATCTACCCCCGTGGGGCAGAATTCCCGGGTCGAGCGGAGGACGGCGCCTCCCGGCGTCGGCACCGGCGACCGCCGAGCGTCAATCGAACACGTAGACGGGTGTTCCGTTCTTCACGTCTTCGAACATCCAATCGGCGGTGCGATTCGAGATCCGGACACAGCCATGCGACGCCGGATAGGCCGGAATGCTGGGCGAGCCGTGGATGGCGAAGCCGCCAGTGAAGTACATCGGGCTGTAGAGAATGCCGAGGTCACTCTCCCGCTTCCCCTTGATACGACGCTCGATCCGGTAATTCCCTCGCGGCGTTCGGGCGTCACCGCAGTTCTCCTTGCCGGACAACTTGGACGTCTCGCAGTACTTCCGGCCCGACCCGGACGAAACCGCGACGACCCGGTTCAGGCCGAACTCGTCGAAGTACATCAAGATCTGGCGCGAAATGTCGACCTCCACCCGAGGTAGTCCTCCGTTCGGGATCAGCCCTCCGGGCACGCCGGCGAGGGCCAGCTCGCGCTGCGTGTCCTCGTCGAACTTGCCGGTGCGCTTCAGTCCGTGCAGCTTCTGGAAGGCCACCAGCCCTTGCCACGTCTGACTGTCGAAACGACCGTCGACCGATCCGACGTCATAGCGCAGCAAGTCCAGCTTGCGCTCCATGGCCGCGACCTCGGGACCCTTCGAACCCTGGCGCAGGACCTTGCCGACGACGAAGGGTGTGGTCGTGGTGACCTGGGCTGCGCTCGTCGTCGTCGGGGCACCGGACGTCGCCGTGAGCGATGTGCTCGTCGGTCCGGCCGTGGTCGCCGACGCGGGAGTCGTCGAGGACGAAGGTGGCGCGGGTGTGGTGGCGGTCGGCGTGACCGTCGTGGGGACGACGGACGAGACGCCCGTCGGGGCCGTTGTCGACGTGTCCGACTGCGCACTCACCGCGAGCGCCTGGCCCAGCACGGATGCGGTGGTAGCGGCCAAGGTGATGAAGAAGGCAGCGGTGACTCGCCGGCTCACAAACCGGTGGTTCATCGGAGACATCGGGGGACTCGTTTCGAAATGCGTTGATCGGTCAAGGGAGAGGCCCGTCGGATTGGCCGTGGTCCATTGTTGCCGACCGGCAGCGATCGGCATGGCATCTCCGGCGACGAACCGGCAGGTTTTTCGCGTTCACCTTGCTCGCCACCGGGTTCAGTTCGTCTTCTCCGTGAATTCCTTCCGTCGGTCGCGAAGCGCCAGTAGTGCGGCGATAGGGTCGGTACGCGCCGTCGACCCTCGTTTCAGGACAGCGGCCGAATCCGCCCACGAGCAGGAGAACAATGACCATGACGACCACCGATCAGGCAGGCGCGGCGCTCGGCGTCAAGGTGATCCGCGCGCTTGCGATGGATTCGGTGCAGAAGGCCGGCAACGGCCATCCCGGAACGGCCATGGCGCTGGCTCCGTTGGCCCACGTGCTGTGGACCCGCGTGATGACCTACGACGCTGCCCGGCCCGACTGGCCCGACCGTGACCGTTTCGTGCTGTCCCCGGGACACGCGTCGATCCTGCTCTACTCGATGCTGCATCTCACCGGCTTCGGTCTCGAGCTCGACGACCTCAAAGCCTTCCGCACGTACGGTTCGAAGACGCCCGGCCATCCCGAACGCGGCCACACCGTCGGCGTCGAGGTCACCACCGGTCCACTCGGGCAGGGCATCGGCAACGCCGTCGGCATGGCGATCACCGAGGCGAACCTGCGCGCCCGGTTCGGCGAAGACCTCTGCTCGCACTACACCTACGCCATCGTCGGCGACGGCGACCTGATGGAGGGCGTGAGCCACGAAGCGGCATCGCTCGCCGGTCATCTCGGGCTCGGCCGACTCATCTGCATCTACGACGACAACCACATCACGATCGACGGCCCCACCGAGCTCGCCCTGACCGACGACGCCGGCATGCGCTTTCGCGCGTACGGCTGGCATGTGGACGAGGTCGGCGAGATCGCCAACGACCTCGATGCTCTCGAAGCGGCCATCGAACGGGCCAAAGCCGTCACCGACCGACCGTCGTTCATCCGCCTTCGCAGCCACATCGCCTATCCGGCGCCCACGAAGACCGACACGTCGGGAGCCCACGGGTCGCCGCTCGGCACCGAGGAGGTCGCGAAGACGAAAGAGATCCTGGGGTTGCCGGCCACGGACTTCTACGTCCCCGACGAGGTGCTGACCATGTACCGGGCCGCCGGGTCGGCCGGGAGATCGGCGGCGGCGGCCTGGGATGCACGCGTGGCGGCGCATCCCGGTGGCGACGGGTACCTCGCCCTGGTCGAGGGTCGCCTGACGCCGACGTGGGCCGACACATTGCCGACCTATGCGGCGGGCACCAAGGTCGCCACCCGGGTCGCCAGCGGCGATTGCGTCAACGCGTTGCTCTCCAGTGTCCCCTCGTTGATCGGAGGAGGAGCCGACCTCACCGGCAACACCGGCACGATGATGAAGAACGTCGGCGTGTTCTCGGCGGCAAGCCCCGAGGGTCGCCTCGTCCACTTCGGGGTGCGCGAGCACGGCATGGGCGCCGTCATGAACGGCATGGCGGCCCACGGTGGGGCGTTGCCGGTCGGTGGCACCTTCTTCGTCTTCAGCGATTACATGCGAGGCGCCGTGCGCGTCGCTGCGGTAAGCGGACTCAACGTCATCTATTCGTGGACCCACGACTCGTTGGGCGTCGGCGAGGACGGCCCGACCCATCAGCCGATCGAACAGCTCGCGTCGTTGCGGGCGATGCCGGCCCTGCGCCTGATTCGTCCGGCCGACGGGAACGAGACGGCCGCCGCCTGGCGCGTCGCCGTCGCCGCTACCGGCCCGACCGCGCTCGTGCTGTCCCGCCAGGACCTGCCGGTGCTCGACGGCTCGATGGAGCTCGCCCAGCGGGGAGTGGCGCGGGGCGCATATGTGCTCAGCACCACCGCGAACGGCGACGAATTGCCCGATGTCGTCCTCGTCGGGACGGGTTCCGAGGTTCAGCACTGTGTGGCCGCCGCGACGGCCCTGCAGGCGGAGGGATACACCGCCCAGGTGGTGTCGATGCCGTCGTGGGACCTCTTCGACGAACAGGACGAGGACTACCTCGACGAGGTGTTCCCCGACGGCGTGCCGGTCGTTGCCTGCGAGGCCGGGTCGTCGCTCGGCTGGGAGCGGTGGGCCGACCTGTCGATCACCGTCGACACCTGGGGAGCATCGGGCGCGGCCACGAAGCTGATGGAGGAATACGGCTTCACCGCCGACGCCGTCACCGAGGCGGCCCTGCTGTTGATCGAGGGGGTCGGCGAATGATCCACCGTCGCGAAGTGTTGTCCCTACCAAGTTCGTCGTGTCCAGGAGCCTCCCATGAGTGATCGTCTTGTTTCGTTGTCGAGTGAGTTCGGCCAGAGTCCGTGGGTCGACAACCTCAAGCGCGCGTATCTTCGAGATGGCACGCTGAGCAGGCTCGTCGAGCGCGGC
>JANPFX010000164.1:0-7479 GCA_031423635.1 Acidimicrobiia bacterium
GCCGGCACGTCGATGTCGAGGTCGAACAGGTCCCGGACCCGGATGATCTCTTCGCCGAGCTTGCGGTTCAGCTTGTAGCGGCCGACCCGGGTGAGGTCGTAGCGCTTCGGGTTGAAGAAGGCGTTCTCAAAGTAGGCACGCGCCGATTCGATCGAGGGCGGCTCACCCGGACGGGCCTTCTTGTAGATCTCGATGAGGCTCTCTTCGCGCGTGGCGAACTGGCCCCGCTCCTTCTCCCACTGGGCTTCGAGAAACGAGAAGTGACCGACGAAGCGATCGAGGAACCCGGGATGCAGTTCTTCGGTGAAGCCGAGGGCCCGCAGGATGACGAACATCGAGAGGCGGCGCTTGCGGGCGACACGGGCACCGGCGGTGACGTCCTTGCCAGGCTTCTGCTCGACGTCGAACTCGATCCACTCACCCCGGTAGGGGTGGATGGTTCCCGTGACGAGGGTCTTCGCGTCACGGCCCGGGGCGAAGATCACGCCAGGCGAACGCACAAGTTGGCTCACGACGACACGCTCGGTGCCGTTGATGATGAAGGTGCCCTTGTCCGTCATCATCGGGAAGTCACCCATGAAGACGGTCTGCTCTTTGATTTCGCCGGTTGCGGCGTTCATGAACCTGGCACGAACGAAGATCGGCGCTGAGAAGGTGATGTCTTTCTCCCGGCACTCCTCGACGGAGTACTTGGGCTCCGGGCGGAGATCGGGGTCGAACGGATCGAACTCGAACTCGAGGCGGAGCGTGCCGCTGAAGTCCTCGATGGGACTGATGTCGGCGAACGCTTCCGCCAGTCCGTGATCGAGGAACCAGCGATACGACGACTTCTGGACGTCGATCAGGTCAGGGAGGGGAAGGACTTCATCCAGATTGGCAAAGGAGAAGCGTTCACGGGGCGGCGGGGTGGACATGATTGTCCTCACTCCTCGTGGGAAGTATGGGCGGGCAGGAGTCGCAGCGGAATAGCACAAGCACCACATTGCTGGGATGCAAGCTCATCGCAGACGCGCGCCGTCGACCGAAGAAGCTGCAGAAGGGGGACGACGCGCACGGCAACCGACAAACCTAGCACGCGCGTCGCTAAGTGTTCATGTCGAAGCAAACCCCGACCGAGAGGGCGTGGTGCCAGTGGTCCGGATTTCTCCCCGGAGCCGCCCCAGCTACAGGGTCGGTGTTCTTGGCGGCAAAGGGTAAACGGCGCCGTGGGGCAAGGTCAAGCACTGACCGCGACCGGGGACCCGACGGCGAGTTGACGCGCATGGTTCGCCAACCGGCCATTTCACCCCGAAATCGCCTCCTGACCTGGGGCATCCCGCCAACTTGCCGCACTCGACAAAGGCCCGGCCGTAGAGGCCGGGCCTTTGAGATTTCGCGCCGCGGCCCAGGGCCGCAAGCCGTCAGCGACAGAACGAGCGTCGGACCGGCACGTCACTGCGTGCAGGGGCCGCCCCCGTGCCCTACTTGAGTTCGGAGGACGCGCCTGCCTCGTCGAGGGCAGCCTTGGCCTTGGTGGCGTCGTCCTTGGAGACCTTGGAAAGGACGGCGCTCGGGGCGCCGTCGACGAGATCCTTCGCCTCCTTGAGACCGAGCTTGGTGAGCTCCCGGACAACCTTGATGACGGCGATCTTGTTGGCGCCGGCGCCGGTGAGCATGACGTCGAACTCGTCCTGCTCCTCGACAGCCGGGGCGGCATCGGCTACCGGGGCGGCGGCCATCATCATTGCCGGAGCGGAAGCGGTGACGTCGAAGCGCTCTTCGAACGCCTTCTTGAGCTCGACGAGCTCGAGCACGGTCATTGCCGAGATGCTGTCGAGGATTTCATTGACTGAAGCCATGATGTTCGTGTTCTTTCTGGTGGGGTGGCCGCAGGGGCGGGCACCGAGGTGCGTTGGGGGTGGCGACGTTTGCCCGGTCACCGCAGGTGGGCGGAAAGCGAGCCGTTTCGGGCTGCTCCTGCCAAAGATCCGTGCTGCTCTCAGGCAGCTTCTTTCTTGTCGACGAGCGCCGAGAGGGCGTAGACGAAGTCGCGGGGCGGTGCGGCCAGCAGGCTGGCGAACTGCGACAGCGGTGCGGCGAACAGACCGGCGATCTCGGCGAGCACCTGCTGACGCGGGGGCATGTCGGCGAGCGAGCTGACCTGAGCGGCAGTGAGCACTTTCGTGCCGAGCACACCACCCTTGACGATCAGGTTCTGGTTGGTCTTGGCGAAGTCACGAAGGATCTTCGCCACTTCGACGGCGTCGCCCTTGACGAACGCGATCGCGGTGGGTCCGACCAGCATCGAGTCGGCATCGAGTCCGTTGCGATGCGCAGCGATCCGGACCAGCGTGTTCTTGAACACGCGGAACTGACCACCGGCGGGACGCAGGGTGGCACGAAGCTCTCCCAACTGCTTGACGGCGAGTCCGCGGTACTCGGTGAGCAACACAGCATCGGCGCCGGCGAAGAGATTTGAGATCTCTTCGACGAGTGCGACTTTGTCGGCATTTGGATTTTCCATGGAAACCTCCTTCCGGAGGAACAACAAAAGGCGTTCGAGCATCGATGTCGACGCACGAACGCCCCCAGCCGAGATGTTGCTCGGAAAGCGGCCTTCGCCTCGTCAGGCGAGTCCTGGAGAGGACTCATTACGTACGAACCGAGTCCGCCCGAGGGCGGCGGTTCGAGACACCGGATGTCTGCAGCGCAGGTGGATGAAATTGTGGTGTTGCGGTACTACGAGAAACGGGCGCCAGACTCTAGCGCCACCGAGGAGGCACCAGAACACCCGTTGGTCAGGCGACGTCTTCTTTGAGCTTGCCCGGGTCGATGCTGATGCCGGGGCCCATCGTCGAGCTGACGACGATCGAGCGGAGGTACTTGCCCTTCGCCGACGCCGGCTTGGCCTTCTGGAGTTCGTCGAGGATCGCCTTGAAATTCGTACCGAGGGAGTCGGCATCAAAGCTGGCCTTGCCCATCGGCACATGAATGTTGCCGAACTTGTCCGTCCGGTACTCGACCCGTCCGCCCTTGAACTCCGTGACGGCCTTGGCGACGTCGGTGGTGACCGTGCCGGTCTTCGGGTTCGGCATCAGCCCGCGGGGGCCGAGCTGACGGCCGAGACGGCCGACCATGCCCATGAGATCCGGGGTCGCGATGGCCAGGTCGAAGTCGAGGAAGCCACCGGTGATCTTCTCGACAAGGTCGTCGGCGCCGACGATGTCGGCACCGGCGTCGCGGGCGGCCTGGGCGGCGTCACCGGCGGCGAACACGGCGATACGCACGGTCTTGCCTGTACCGGCCGGAAGGGCAACCGTGCCACGGACGATCTGATCGGCCTTGCGGGGATCGACCCCGAGGCGGACGGCGACGTCGATGGTCTCATCGAACTTGGCGCTCGCCAGGCTCTTGACGAGATCGATGGCTTCGGCCGGGGTGTGCTGACGAGCACGGTCGAACCGCTTTGCTGCATTGGCGAAACGCTTGCCTGTGGGCATGCTCCCTCATCCTTTCGTTGCGCACGCCGGGCGAGGTCGTCCCGAGTGCTGGTGGGTTGTGGTGCGACTGCCGAACCGCCCGAAAGGGTGGCCCGCTAGCCGTGAAACAGAGAGCGACGGCTCAGACGACCTTGATGCCCATGGACCGAGCGGTCCCCCGGATCATCTCTTCGGCACCGGCCTGGTCGATCGAGTTGAGGTCGGGCAACTTGATGTTGGCGATCTCGGTGACCTGCGCGGCAGTGATCTGACCGACGGTTTCGGTGCCGACCTTCGACGCACCCTTGGCAACACCGGCGGCCTTGCGGATCAGCACCGGTGCGGGCGGGGTCTTCAGCTTGAAGGTGAAGGTTCGGTCGTTGAACACGGTGATCTCGACCGGAACGATGGTGCCGACCTGGCTCTCCGTGGCGGCGTTGTAGGCCTTCACGAACTCCATGATGTTGAGACCGTGCGGACCGAGCGCGGTACCGACCGGCGGCGCCGGGGTGGCCTTGCCGGCCGGGATCTGGATTTTGACGATGGCGGTGACTTGCTTTTTTGCCACGGCGGGCTTCCTCAAGAGGTGGCCGAACGCAGAATGCGACCGGCGAGACGAACGGAAAAGGTTACAGCACCGCCGTCGCACTCGATTCCGAGGCGTCGGCAGCGGCGTCACGACATCGTCGAACGCCTGTCGGCGGGATCCTCGACGTGGCGAAGGACCCCGGCATCTCGGCCCTAGAGCTTGGCCACCTGGGCGAAATCGAGCTCGACCGGCGTCTCGCGACCGAAGATGTTGACAAGCACCTTGAGCTTGAGCTGCACGTCGTTGATCTCGGCAATCGTTCCAGTGAAGTCGGCGAACGGTCCTTCCTTGACACGAACGCTCTCGCCGACCTCGTGCTCCATGCGGGGCTTGGACTTGCGGATCGGCTCCTCGCCCTCGACCTTCGTGACCAGAATGTTCTCGACCTCGCGTCGTGACAGCGGCGTCGGCTTGGCACCAGAGCCCACGAACCCGGTGACGCCCGGTGTGTTGCGAACGACATACCAGCTGTCGTCGTCGAGCTCGAGCCGAACCATCAGATAGCCGGGGAAGACCTTCTTCTGGACCACGACCTTCTTGCCGTTCTTGATCTCGACGACCTCTTCCATCGGGATGACGACTTCGTAGATCCGCTCCTCCATGTTCATCGAAGCGATGCGGCTCTCGAGGTTCGTCTTGACCTTGTTCTCGTAGCCGGCATAGCTGTGGATCACGAACCACCGGCCGGGTCGGTCATACGCGCTCTCCGGACGGGCAGGGACCTCGGCTGCCGCGACCTCGGCCACGGCTACACCCGGCGCGACCGCCTCGACGACCTCGGCGGTGTCGGCCGCAGGGGCCCCGTCGACGGGCGCGTGGTCGTCGGAAAAGTCGTCACTCATGGTTTTCGGGGTCTTTCGGGCAAGCAGGCAGGGTGGGTAGGGCGCGACGACCGGGGGTCAGCGGTCGAAGAGGAACAGGACGAACTTGGCGAAGACGTAGTCGAAGCCGAACGTGATCGCCGTCATGATCGCCAGCATCACGAGCACGACGATGGTGTAGTTCTTGATCTCGTCTCGGGTGGGCCACACCACTTTGCGCAACTCGGTGGCGACCTCGCCGAGGTACTGGCGCGGGGGTGTGCGCTCGGAAGCTGCCTTCGGAGTGGTAGCCGTGCGCGTCGCACGAACGGGATTCCCCGCAGCGTCGACGGCTCCCTGGCGCTGCAACAGTCGTTTGGTTTCTCGGTTCAACTTCCTGCTCCCTTACGCGACGAGACCCGGGTGCAAAACGCCCCCGGCTTGTCCGCAGGGCCGGAGGGACTCGAACCCCCAACCGCTGGTTTTGGAGACCAGTGCTCTACCAATTGAGCTACGACCCTTGGCGTACCGGTGACCCGGCAGAACCGGAACTGCGGATTTCCGGGACCCGCGAGCGTAGCACCGCTGTTGTCAGATCCGGCCGGGCGAAAGACGTCGTCGAGGTAGCGGAAGCACACCATGCCGCTCCCCGGCGACGCGGCCTCGGCTCGGCGAACGGGGCCTCAGGCGACCGAGCGGGCGTCGTCGCCGGTTTCGGACACAACGACGTGGCGACCCAACGCGATGACGTTCTCCGGGACCGGCTCCTCGCCACGGAAGAGGTGCTCGCGCAGCTTGGCCCTGGCCCGGTGGAGACGTACTTTGGCCGCGCTCTCGGTGATGCCGAGCTTCTTCGCGATGGCGTCGTGGGAGAGATCGGCAAGTTCTCGGAGTTCGACGACCTCGCGCAGTTTCGCCGGCAGCAACGAGAGCGCGGCGAGGAAGCGGACGCGGAGTTCGTTGCCTTCAGCCGCCGTCTCCGGGTCGTGGGTGGGGTCCCGATCGATGGCGATGGTCGCGTCGGTGAGTGCCTCGGTGGACCGGCGACGACGAACGACGTTGTGGGCACAGTTCGAGGTGATACGGAACAACCAGGTTCCTATCGCGGCATCCCCTCGGAATCGGCTGATCGCCCGGAAGGCCCGGAGGTAGGTGTCCTGGACGACATCACGCGCGTCGTCGGCGTTGCCGACGAGACGGAGCGCCAATGCGTAGGTGTCGGCGTACGTTGCCTTGACGAGCTCGTTGAACGCCTTTGGACAACCCGTCTGGGCCGCGGTCACCGTCTCGTCCAGGTCCACCATCGGCGACACATGGTAGCGGGCAAGCCGGCCGGCGACGGGCGCCGGTCGCGTCCACGCGCCCCCGGGCGACTCAAAAGCAGAAGGGGCCCAGCAGTGCTGGACCCCTCGATGCAACGGCACGTGCCTCTCCCGGCTACCGGGAGAAGGCGTTACTTGAGAATCTTGATGACGCGGCCGGCGCCCACGGTACGGCCACCCTCACGGATAGCAAACTTCAAGCCTTCTTCCATCGCAATCGTCTTGCCCAACTCCACCGTGACCTCCAAGTTGTCACCCGGCATCACCATCTCCGTACCCTCCGGCAACTTGATCGTCCCCGTCACGTCCGTCGTCCGAAAATAAAACTGCGGACGATAATTATTGAAGAACGGCGAATGACGACCACCCTCATCCTTCGTCAACACATACATATTCGCCTCAAAATCAGTATGCGGCGTAATCGAACCAGGCTTACACAACACCTGACCACGCTCCACATCCTCCTTCTTCGTACCACGAAGAAGCGCACCAATATTATCCCCCGCCTGACCCTGATCCAACAACTTCCGGAACATCTCCACACCCGTACACGTCGTCTTCTGCGTCGTACGCAACCCAACAATCTCAATCTCATCGCCCACCTTCACGATGCCCTGCTCCACCTTGCCCGTCACCACCGTCCCACGACCAGTAATCGTGAACACATCCTCCACCGGCATCAAAAACGGCTTATCCAACGCCCGCTCCGGCAACTTGATGAACTCATCACACGCCGCCATCAACTCCATGATCTTCGCCGCCCACACCGGATCACCCTCAAGAGCCTTCAACGCCGACACCCGCACCACCGGCGTGTCATCACCAGGAAACTCATACGACGTCAAAAGCTCACGAACCTCGAGCTCCACCAACTCAAGAAGTTCCTCATCATCAACCGCATCCGACTTGTTCAACGCCACCACAATCCCCGGCACACCAACCTGACGCGCCAACAACACATGCTCACGCGTCTGCGGCATCGGACCATCAGTCGCCGCCACCACCAAAATCGCACCATCAACCTGAGCAGCACCCGTAATCATGTTCTTCACATAATCCGCATGCCCCGGCATATCCACATGCGCATAATGACGATTATCCGTCTCATACTCCACATGCGCAATCGAAATCGTAATACCACGCGCCTTCTCCTCCGGCGCCTTATCAATCTGATCAAACGGCGTAAACGCCGTCGACGGATTATGATCATGCAACGTCTTCGTAATCGCCGCCGTCAACGTCGTCTTCCCATGGTCAATATGACCCATCGTACCAATATTCAAATGCGGCTTGTTCCGCTCAAATTTGGC
>JANPFX010000165.1:0-1775 GCA_031423635.1 Acidimicrobiia bacterium
AGAAACACGCGCCGACCGCTCCGGCCGCAAACCGCAGACCGGCCACCGTGTAGGGCGAGTTCGCCCAGTGGAGAGCGACGATGAGCGCCGCCATCACGAGGGGAGGCCACAGGAGCAGGAGCCGGGCACCGGATCGATCGAGGAAGCGACCGATGAACGGGCGGGCGATGAGCGCAGCAACGAAGAAGATCGTCGCGGCGAACCCGGTGAGGGCGCGGGACGCACCCAGCTCGTCGCGGAGGTAGCGCGGCACCGATCCGATCGCCACACCGGTGGCCAGGAACTGCAGGAACACCGCAAGATCGAGCCGTGCCGTCGGACGCGCCCAGTATCCCCTCGACACGGCGGACGAACTAACGCGCCGTGACGAAGCCGCCGAGCCCGTCGACGAGCGCGAGCACAGAGGCGAGACCGCGAGACGAACCCGTGGGCGCGTGCGGGAGCAAGAACGTGCGCACCCCAGCCGTGACCCCGAGCGCGTCGTTCACGTGGTTGTCGCCGACCATCAGGGCGCCCGAGGCCTCCGCCCCCAGAGCTTCGAGCGCCACGTCGAACAGCAACGGGCCGTCGGCTTTGAGTGCCCCGTGGCGATACGAGAGAACGAACACGTCGATGAACGAACCGAGACCATGGTGCTCGAGCAATGGTTCGAGTGGGAACGCAACATCGGAGATGATCGCAATTCTCAACCCTCGTTCTTTGGCCCCTTCGAGAAACGCGCGGGTGTCCGCATACGGAACCCAGCCTTTCGGCCCGGTTTCGTGCGCGTAGAGCGCGTCGGCCAACCCCGGTGCTCGTTGGTCGAGCGCCGACCACAGGTCGGTCCAGCACGCACGATGCAACTCGGGCGTTCGGTCGCGTCCCTTCGCAAACTCCTCCGGAGTTCTCGACGCGACTCGCGCCGCGTCCCACAAACGCGTTGCGTCGTCGAGCGAGATCGTCGACCCGTGCGCCGCCGCCCACGAGACGATGAACGACGGTGACGACGCGGTGTCGAAGAGAGTGTGGCCGAAGTCGAGGAGCAGCGTGTCGATCGACGGTGCAACAAGCACGATTCGAGCTACGCCATCTTCTGCTGCAGGCGTTCGTTGAGCGCCTCGAGGAAATCCTCGGTGTGGAGGAACGGGGTGTCCTTCGAGACGAGCAGCGAGAGGTCCTTCGTCATCTGACCGGCCTCGACCGCTTCGATGCAGACCTTCTCCAACGTGTGGGCGAAGTTCGTGACGTCGGGCGTCCCGTCCATCTTCCCCCGATAGGCGAGGCCCTGGGTCCAGGCGTAGATCGACGCGATGGGGTTCGTCGACGTCTTGTTGCCTTTCTGATGCTCGCGGTAGTGCCGCGTGACCGTGCCGTGAGCGGCTTCGGCCTCGACGGTCTTACCGTCGGGAGTCATAAGTACGCTTGTCATCAGGCCGAGCGAGCCGTATCCCTGGGCGACAGTGTCGGACTGCACGTCGCCGTCATAGTTCTTGCACGCCCACACGTAACCGCCCTCCCATTTCATCGCGCACGCCACCATGTCGTCGATGAGACGGTGCTCGTAGGTGAGCCCGGCCTTGTCCATGTCGGCCTTGAACTCGGTCTGGTAGATCTCCTCGAAGAGATCCTTGAACTGACCGTCGTAGGCCTTGAGGATCGTGTTCTTCGTGGAGAGGTAGACCGGCATGTTGCGGTCGAGTCCGTAGCGCAGCGATGCACGGGCTAAGTCGCCGACTATGGGCCTGACGGTGGCGTCGTTATGGGGATGTACAACTTCAACGACTCGATCCGCGACT
>JANPFX010000166.1:0-11894 GCA_031423635.1 Acidimicrobiia bacterium
GCCGACGACAACGTGGTGGCCGCCCACACCCTGCAGCTGTCTTCGCGTCTCTTGGCCGCCGGACGCGCCCATTCGGTGCTCCCGCTCTCCGGGGTGACCCATATGACCCCGCAGGAGGAAGTGGCCGAGAACCTCCTCCTCCTCCAGGTCGACTTCCTCCGGCGCGCTCTCGGCTGACCCCGCTACCGTGGGCGCCTGTCCATCCACGTGAGCCCGGAGTCCCATGTCGCCCGCCCCCACCTGTACCGCCGAGATCATCCGCAAGTGGGCAGCCGAAACCCCTGATGCCACGGCGATGGTGTTCGAGGGCGCAACGAACTCGTGGCGGGAGCTGGACGAACGCTCGAGCCGGCTGGCGAATGCGTTCGCCGCTGCCGGTGTCGGCGTGCAGGAGCGGGTGGTGTTCATCGACAAGAACGGTCCCTCGTACTTCGAGGTCACTTTCGGACTCGCCAAGCTCAACGCCGTGATGGTCGCGGCAAACTGGCGCCTCGCTCCACCGGAGCTGGCCTACACGATCAACGACTCCCAGGCGAAGGTCGTCATCGTCGGTCCGGATTTCGTCCCTGTCGTCGAACAGATAGTAGGTGAACTTACGACCGTGACGAAGATCATCGTGATCGGTGACCACCCGTCGTGGGAGTCGCTCGACGACTTCGCCGCGTCGGGCGCGCCGACCGACCCGGGCGCCTCGTCGGCCATCTCCGATGTGGCGATGCAGCTCTACACGAGTGGGACCACCGGACTCCCGAAGGGCGTGATGCTGGCGAACTCGAACATGTTCACGCTCTATGAGGAGATCGCCGTGCACTGGGCGTTCGACCGCGACTCGGTGAACATGGTGGCGATGCCGCTGTTCCACATCGGGGGCTGCGGCTGGGCCATGGTCGGCATGTTCTTCGGGGCGAAGTCAATCATCGTGCGTGAGTTCGTGCCGAACGTCGTGCTCGATCTCATGGTCGAACACCAGGCAACAAATGCGCTCTACGTCCCGGTGATGTTGCAGTTCATGGCCATGGTCCCGGGCGCCGCCGACCGTGACTACTCGTCGATGCGCCGCATCGTCTACGGCGCTTCGCCCATCACCAACGAGGTGCTGATCGCCGCGATGAACGTGTTCAAGGTGCCGTTCGTGCAGGTTTACGGCATGACCGAGACGACCGGCGGGTTCACCCAACTGGCGCCCGAGGATCATGACCCCACGGGACCACGCGCCCATCTACTCCGCTCTGCCGGTGCAGCGTACCCGTGGGTCGAGGTGAGAATCGTTGACCTCGAAAGCGGCGAGGACTGCGAGCAAGGCAAAGTCGGCGAAGTGTGGACGCGGTCGCGCCAGAACATGCTCGGCTACTGGAACAAGCCGGAGGAGACGGCCAAGACCATCACCGAAGATGGGTGGCTCAAGACCGGCGATGCCGGGTACCTCGATGCCGACGGCTTCCTCTTCCTCACCGACCGGGTGAAGGACATGATCGTGTCCGGCGGAGAGAACGTCTACCCCGCCGAGGTCGAGAACGCCATCGCCTCGCATCCGGCGGTGGCCGAGGTCGCCGTCATCGGCGTACCCCACGACCGATGGGGTGAGACCGTCAAGGCCGTTGTTGTTCTGCGCAGCAGAGCGACGGCCGCGGCGCCCGAGATCATGGCGTTCGCCAAGGAGCGGCTCGCCGGCTACAAGTGCCCCACGTCGGTCGACTTCACCGATGTGCTTCCCCGCAATCCGAGCGGCAAAGTCCTGAAGAAGGATCTGCGAGCGCCCTACTGGGAGGGCCGAGCGCGCCAGATCAACTAGCCGCTCGCAGACCAATCGGTGCAGACTGAGCCGTCATGGATTCGGCCCGTCGGTCACTGTTGGTGCTCTCCGCCACGTACCTGCTGAGCGCGTTCGTGCTGTGGCGTGCGAGTGCGAAGCGGCGCGACGTGTGGTTGTGGATCGTGACCGGTTCGGCGGGCATTGCTCTCACGTTGCTCTTGGATCGTGACCGCCCCTTGGTGTGGATCGGACTCGCCGTGGCGCTCGGACCGCAGATGGTGTCGGCGACGATCGGAGACCTCCGTCGGGGGAACCGCGTGCTGACCCTGATCGACATCGGCGGCCTCGTCACGCTCGCCGTCGGACTCGTGCTGGGTCGCCACGCGCTTACGGGGTAACACACCGGTGCCGCGGACGGCAACCGCGAAAGGTCGGAACGGGCCCGGTAAATTGTGCACTCAGTCGCCCTGGGGGCGACCAGGGCTACAACCATCGGGCACTCCGCCCGATTAGTCGTGACGAAGCAGATTCAGGTTCCGAAAGACGATCGGACGTGTTGCCAGCGCCGCCAGGCCTTCCGCTATCCGTGCGGTGGCGGGTAGGTCGTTGTTGACCGCCGCGGCCTCCACCGACGGGAACTCGACGATCATGAGATACGTGCCCGGACGATCACGGTCCTCGCAGATCCATTCAGCCACGACCGTGCGCGCGCCCTCCGTGTCCTTGAGCCATTGCTCGTGGAGCTTCATCAACTCGTCGTAGCTCGGGCTCTCGATCTCGATCAGCTGCAGGTACGACATCGCCGTCACTCAGCCTTCAAGGAGCTGCGGATCATTTCCCGGAGTTCGGGACCGGGTTCGTGCTGATGGGAAGCGATTGCGTGGGCAACCGCGGCATCCAGAACCTCGTCCTCCTGCCCGGCAATGGTGAGGGTGCATCCGCTCTCACTCGGAAAATCCCTGCAGTCGGCAATCATGCGCCCGGCCATATGACCCCCTCGGATGCGACCGAGTCACGGGTCCATTACCCGTTCTCGTCCGTAGTATGAGCTTGAAGACAGCGCGTGTCAATCAACTCGCAGCGGTGATGGTCGCGGTGCCGAAGGGCGCATGACTGTGCACGTAGTCGCCCTGGGGGCGACCAGGGCTGCAACCATCGACTGGACCCGTCCCAGGTCAGGTCACGCGAGACCGTAGAGCGCGGCGCAGTTGTCCCACAGCAGCTTGCGGAGCAAGTCGGGGGTGAGGTCGCTTCGCTCCATCAGTTCCTCGATGGCGTGCGGAAAGGGTCCGTCCTGGTGCGGATAGTCGGTCGAGATGACGATGCGATCCTCGCCCACCCGGTCGGCCACGAGTGGCAGGAACGACTCGTCGATGTCGGCACCGATCCAGCACTGGCGCCGGAAGTACTCGCTCGGGAGCGCGTCGAGCGCAACCGCTTCGCCCTTGCCGTACTTGTGCCACTGGTCGTCGAGACGGTCGAGCCACCACGGGAGCCAACCAAGGTTGCCTTCGAGCAAGGCAACCTTCATGGCGGGAAAGCGCATCAGCACACCTCCGACGGCGAGGGCGCCGAAGGCCAGCATCAACTCGACGCCGAAAGCGGAGGCGTGATTGAGGGTGCGCTCGTTCGGCAGTCCCGTGAAGCGGTTGCTCACGTAGTCCTTGGCCGCGGCACCGCTGGTGCCGTGGAGACACATCGGTACGCCGAGCCGCTCGATCTCGGCCCACAACACGTCGCACTCCGGTGAGTGCAGGTTGCGGCCGGCGAGCGGAATCGGAAGCAGGACGACCGCCAACGCGCCTCGTTCAACGGAGCGACGGGCTTCCGCTGCAGCCAGCTCGGGATCGTGCAGGCTGACGATCACCGATGACTTCAAACGAGCAGGATCGGCGGCGCAATAGTCATGAAGCCAGTCGTTGAACGCTCGCGATATGGCGTCCGCGTGTGCCGCTTCGAGATCGTCGAGCGAAAGAACCATGGACGCGAACGTGCGGAACATCACCGCGACGTCGATCCCTTCCGTGTCCATGGCGGCGAGTGTCGAGGCCGCGTTGTAGCCGCAGGCTTTTGCGTCGGCATAGATGTCGTCATTGCGCCCGTGCAACGCAGCCTGGGCGGACGCAACCGATGACGAGCTCGCCCACGGCGGGATGGAGCGTGTGCCCGTCGAGGTCTTCACCGTCCACCACGGAAAACCCGTCGGACCCCAGCCCTGGTACGTCGGGCCTAGGTCGCGCCAACGCTCATCGAGATACTCATCGAAGACCGCCGCCCCCTCGATGACGTGCAGATCGGAGTCCATCACCCGGAAGCCTTCGCGCATAGCAACAGATCGTAGGATCAGCCACGTGGGAACGCAGAGTGGCACGTCAGAGCCTTCCGGTCTGCACCTGACCCATGCGGGCACCTTCGTCCAGGTGGGCGACCAGGTCCGGCTCTTCGTCCGCCAGTTCGGCAACCTGAACGGCGTACCGACGCTGTGGATGCACGGCGGCTCCGTCGAAGACTCGTCGATGATGACCCGAGACCTCGAACCGTTCTTCGACTCGTTGCGGGTCCTGATTCCCGACACCCGAGGTCACGGCCGTTCCACCCGGTTCGAGACGAAGGCCGAGTACACGTGGGCGGCGAAGTGTGCCGACATGGTCGCGCTCCTCGACACGCTCGGCATCGAGCGGGCGATCTGGGGCGGGAACTCGATGGGTGCGGCACTGTCCCTGTGGGCGGGGGTGCACCATCCCGAACGGGTCGTGGGCATCATCGACATCAGCGGCCCTCCGGCGGCTACCACCGACATCGAACGGCAGTGGTGGGCCGAGCACCGCCCACTGATCGAGGCCCACGAGTTCGCGAAGTACTACGAGGCCAATGTGCTGCGACGTTCGGGCGCCGACGCTCTTTCCAAACTGAAAGCTCGACCGGAGCGGTTCGCTGAGATCGTCGCGCATCTCGATCGACACTCCGTGGCATCGTTTCTCGCGCTCCTCGACGAGACCTTCGACCGGCCGGACTGGATCGACGCCTGCGTGGCCATTCGTTGTCCGACGCTCGTCATCGGGGGATCGACAGACACGTTTCCCGACCCCGAACAAACCAAGGCGGTCGCGGCACGCATCGAGCATTCGATGCTGCACCTGGTGGAGGGAGGACCGCATTTTCCGAATCGCACCCACCGGAGCGAAGTGCAGACGGTCATCGCGCAGTTCCTCACACGCATCGCTCCGGAGGAATGAGCTGCCCGCCGGAGTCCTCCGTGTGGACGCGGTTGCTCCCTGAGCAACCCGGCGCACGCGGGAGCGCAGTCTGTGGCAAACCGGCCGGCGGTCAGACCACGACGCTCGGGTCGGGCTCGGCGACGACCACATTCCAGCCGCGGCGCAGCGCCAGGACTCGCACAAGTGCGACCACAACCACACCGGCAATCGCGACCGGCGTCCGCCGGAGATCAAATCGATCGCCGACGGCCACGACCACACCGCCGAGGATTGCCGCGGTTGCATAGATCTCCTTGCGAAGGATGATCGGGATCTCCCGGAGCAACACGTCGCGGATCACCCCACCACCAACGCCCGCGATGACCCCGATACCGATGGATGCCAGCACACCGAGTCCGGCGCGGAGCGACTTCTCCGTCCCGGCGACCGCGAACAGCCCGAGGCCCAACGCGTCGAGCGCGAGCAACGAGCGTCGACGGCGCCGGACTCCACTCGCCCGGAAGAAGACCACCAGTGCTGCCGGGATCGGGGCGACGAGGTAGCGCCAGTCCCGGAGCGCGACGGGAGGGGTGTCGCCGAGCAGGACGTCTCGGACAAACCCGCCGCCGAGTGAGGTGACCCCGGCAATGACCACAACGCCGAACAGATCAAGCCGCTTCGAGATCCCCGAGAGCGCACCTGCGGTTGCGAAGACGGCGATGCCGACGAGGTCGAGGACGAGAAGCAGCGTCGAACGTTCCATTGCGCCTTCGACCGTAGCGCCGGACGGTGTGAACCGGCGGGCAGGTCGCCCCGCGATCGACGACGAACGTGGCGTACCGGTATCGCCCGGTACAGCAGGTAGAAACGGTGGGATGTGCGACTGCCTGGTGGCGCTGGCCCCCACGACGGATGGTCGGACGACCCTGTTCGCCAAGAACAGCGACCGGCCGTTCAACGAGGCGCAGGATCTCGTGTGGTCACCGCCGCGGCGCGATCGCACTTCGATCAGCACGACCCACATCACCGTCGAACCCCACCCGACCGACACGTTCGGGCACCTCTCCATCCAGCCCCGGTGGATGTGGGGCGTGGAGGGTGGGGTGAACGAGGCGGGCGTGGCGATCGGCAACGAGCGCGTCACCACCACGCTCGATCCTCGTCTGTTCCCCGATGCGCTGACGGGAATGGACCTGATCCGGCTCGCCCTCGAACGTGCCGTCGACGCAGCCGCCGCTGTGGAGGTCGTCGTCGACCTTCTCGGCAAGTACGGACAGGGTGGAAGCGGCGAAGCCGACCGCCATGCCCCGTACTGGTCGAGCTTCTTGATCGCCGATGGTACGCGCGCGTATAAACTCGACACCAGCGGACGCGCCTGGTTGGCCGAGGAGGTCGCAGGCGTCGGGGCCATCAGCAACCGAACCTCGGTCGAGCCCTTTGATGCCGAGCATCGTCACCCCCGACAGCCAGTAGCCACGCTCGTGAATCCTCGTCTCGCTTGCTCGCTGGCCGCTGTCGCCGATCAGCCCGTGACACTACGCACACTTACGGACTGGCAGCAGTCACACGAGCACCACCCGGACGCTCCTGGCTGGAGCGTCTGCATGCACGTGCTCGACCGCGGCCACGAGCAGCGCACGACCGCGGCGTTCATCGCCGAGCTCCCGGGAGATGCCACGAAGGTTCGCGACGACGCCCGCATGTGGGTGACGCTCGGGTCGCCGTGCGTGAGTGTCCGGGTGCCCGTGCTCGTCGGCGAACCGGTCGGCGACGTCCCGCGTTGGGAGCGGTTCGCCGCCCTCAGCCGCGAGCACCGTGAGCGCCTCGACGAGCTCGAAACCTGGCTTGCGGCCGAGCTGCAACCAGCAGCCGAGGCCTGGCGGGAAGTCTCCGCAACGCTCGACCAGCTCGAGGTCTGACCTGCTTTCCCGGGGCCATGTCGCGTTCGGTCGCTCCCGGAGCGACCAGGCGCCACAACTCCCAGGGCCCTACGCCATCCAGCCGCCGTCGACGACGAACTCCGAGCCGGTGGAGTACGAGCTTTCGTCCGACGCGAGGTACAACACGAGCTGGGCGACCTCCACCGCCTCGGCGGTGCGTCCCATCGGAATGCGCAGCTTCACGTTGTCGCGCACGCCCGGCGCGATCGCATCGAAGGTCTCGAGCATGGCCGTCTCGATGATCCCCGGGTGCACCGAGTTCACGCGTACGCCGTGCGCGGCGAGTTCCTTCGCCGCGGCCTTCGTCATGCCGCGCACCGCCCACTTGGTGGCGCCGTAGCCGATGAAGCCGGGCGTGCCTTCGAGGCCGGCGATCGACGAGATGTTGACGATCGACCCGGAACGCTGCGTGACCATCACCCGGGCGGCGGCCTGCATGCCGAGAAACACGCCGGTCTGGTTGATGGCGACGACCTTCTCCCAGTCGGCCAGCGAGGTTTCGAGCACGCCGCCCCGCGGGAAGATGCCGGCGTTGTTGACGAGCACGTCCAATCGGCCGTGCGTCTCCACGATCGACGCCACCACCGCAGCCCATGCCGCTTCGCTCGTCACGTCGTGGTGGAGATAGGTGCACGCGAAGCCGTCAGCCCGAAGCGCCGCCGCGGTGGCTTCACCGTCGGTGTCGAGCACATCGCCGATGACCACGATTGCGCCCTCCCGACAGAACAATCCGGCTTCCGACGCGCCCTGACCGCGTGCTCCACCGGTGATGAACGCGACCTTGCCGGCCAGCCGTCCGAAGGCGTTCGACGCAGCACCGACCGCATTCATGCCCGGGCTCCGCTGTTCGGCGCTGCGCCGCTCCGCTGCGCTTCACTGCTCGCAACACCAGCACGAGATTCACCATCGGTCGGCGGTGGTGGGGGTCCACCGAGTGCTGCCCGGAGGACCGACGCGGCCTCTTCCATTGCCGCTCCGGCAACGGGGAACAACGCCTGCATGCCGAAGAAAGCGTGCACGCAGCCGTCGTAGTTCGTGTGTGTCGTGGGCACTCCGTCGGCAGCGAGGCGAGCGGCATAGGTCGCCCCTTCGTCACGGAGTGGATCGAATTCGGCAGTGAGCACGTAGGCCGGAGGAAGCCCGGCCAGCGATGCCGCCGCCATCGGCATGGCACGAACATCGGATCGTGACCCGGCACGATCGGCTTCGGACACGTAGCTCGCCCAGAAGTACTCCATGGAGTCCTTGGTGAGGAAGTACCCGTTCGCGTTCTCGTTGCGTGACGGATAGCCCACGTCGGGTCCATCTGTCGCGGGATAGATGAGCAACTGGAAGGCAATCGACGGGCCTCCCCTATCGCGCGCCGACAACGCCACCGCGGCCGAGAGATTGCCTCCGGCCGAGTCACCGCCGACGGCGAGCCGAGTCGCATCGACGCCGAGTTCGTCCGCCTTGGCCGACACGGCCGAGACGACGGCGAAGCAGTCGTCGAACGCGGCTGGGAACGGATGCTCCGGAGCGAGCCGGTACCCGACACTGATGGCGACTACACCGGCCTTCTCCGCCATCGTGCGGACCCGGCAGTCGTCGGTGTCGATCGAGCCGATCATCCAACCGCCGCCGTGGATCCATACGAGCACCGGCGCATCCGTGGCCTCGACACCGTGGGGGCGGTAGATACGAACCGGCACACCGTCGAGCTCCCGGTCCTCGACCGACGCCATCTCCGGTCCCGTCCCGGCGAGGGACATGTAGGTGTCGTAGCCGGCGCGCCCCTCAGCGACCGCTAACTGCGAGATAGGTGGCCGGCCGTTGGCCGCGGCAGCGTCGAGGAAGACCTTGATGGCACGATCGAGAGGCACGGCCGTCGACGCTATGCGCCCAAAACGACGTGGGCCAGCTGGCTCGCACGGGCCAGCTGGCTTCGATTTTTCCCGGCGCTCCTGGCCCAAGCCCACGGCGAGGCGGCCTTAGACCTTCGGCAGCAGCACGTTGGCGAACACCTGCCACGCCAGCACGCTCTTGGCCACGAGCGACAAGATGATGTACGCCCGCTCGCCGTGGAGGTAGTCCGCCCACTTCCCGTTCGCCGCGTACTGCTTCATCTGGGTGACGGCGAAGCAGTTGAAGAAGAGGAACAGCGACACAAAGATGCCGTAGACGAACGGCGGCACGCCGTCGCCGTTGTCGCTGTTGCTCGTTCCGGCGCCGATTGTGTAGATCACGACGCCGAGCCACGGGATGATCCCGGCGAAGCACCCGAACCGGAACGGCGACCAGTTGGCGCCGGGACCGGGCTTGTTGGTCGTCTCCATGAGCCAACCGAAGAAGATCATCGAGGCGTTCGCGCCGGCGACGCCGAGAAGGGCCACCACATCGGTCATCCCGACGATCCCGGCGATCAGCACGATCATCACGGTGGAGGAGATCGAGTACTCGACCCAGCGGAACCGGTTGCGGGTGTTGAGCAACTCCTCGCGGTACCTCGGGAAGCCCCAGGGGCTGGCCACGAGGAAATGGAAGAACGCCGACAGTGCGAGGAACACGAACACCGCCACCCCGATGCGGTACGAGAACAGCTTCTGCAGCACCAGCGGACCCGACGGCTGTCCTGGCGGACCGTTGCCCCACGCCGCGGTGACCGGCAGGGAACGCCCGTTGGTGAGGAGCAGCACGACAATGGCCTGCCCGAGATGCAGGACCCCCGCGGCCAGGTTGAACGTGCGGAGACGGGAGATGCGATCGGGAGTATTCGCGTTCACCCGTCAACCTTCGCACGCCTCGGGGCGCTATCTGGAGGACGGGTGCCGTGGGCCGGCTGGCTCGCTCGGGCCGGCTGACTTCGATTCTTCTGGCCGTTCCTGGCCCAAGCAAGGGAGCTGGCCCACGCAGATCATCCGGCCTACCTTTATCTCCATGGCTCTGCATCCGAACGGCATCAACCATCTCGCCATCGCCACCACTGACATCAAAGCGCAGATCGAGTTCTTCACCGACGTACTCGGCGGGGAGCTCAAGGCGCTTTACTGGATGCACGGCGTGGCGAACACGTTCCACGGCTTCGTCGAGATGAGCGGCTCGTGCTACATCGCGTTCGTGGAGCATCCCGACAACACGACGACGAGAGAACTCGGAGTCACCCATGCGGTGAACGCCGGTGGAGCTATGCCGGGAGGGACCATGCAGCACATCGCCCTCAACGTCGATTCACTCGACGATCTCTACGCAATGCGTGATCGCATCCGCAGCCGGGGCGTGGCCGTCATCGGACCGATGAACCACGGTATGTGCCAGAGCATGTACTTCGCCGGTCCCGAAGGTCTGTGCCTCGAAGTGGCGACCGGCGGAAACATCGACGAGCGGGCCTGGATCGATCCGGAGGTCCAAGCCCTCGCCGGGATCTCCGACACCGAGGTGGCCAACTACATCACCCCGGCAACGTACGAGCGTCCGGCGACAGCCGTCGCGCAACCGGCCTACGACCCGTCGAAGCCGAACCTGGTGTATCCGCCCGATCGCTACCGGGCGATGCTCGCCGCACCCGACGAGGCCTTCTGGAACGCGGTCACCTCAGAGCCACCGGTGAAGGTCGCCGCCGACGCCTAGCGGCACCCGACCGGGTCGCTACTCCCCCGGTGCGTGCACGAACCCGAGCGTGCGGTTCCCGGCGGCGACGGCCTCGAGGACGAAACACACCCGCCCCTCGCCTCGCGCCGGAAATGGCTGGCCGGTGTACTTGTGGGAGATCTGGTCCATGTAGATGGAGTCTCGATCGTCACGTACCGCAATCACCCGGGCTTGCACAGCAGCCATCCGGTACGGGTCGGCACTGTCGGTCACACTCAGCGATACGCGCGGGTCGCGGACCATGTCCTTCGCCTTCCACGCCCCCATGCCCGTACACACGAGGATGTGCTCGCCGTCGAGCCCAACCCACACGACCCAGTTCCGAGGGGAGCCGTCGGCGCGAAGCGTGGTGAGGTGCACGTAGTTCGGCGCCTCGAGGAGCGCCCGCACGTCGGTAGGAAGTTCAGCCATGGGGAGCCAAGGTACCGGGGTCGCGTTGTCCATTCCGTGATTCTACGGAGCGTCACCTGTGCCCTGACGTGGCCCACCGGTAGAGTCCTCGTCAGATGGCGTCCGCACCCGGTCGCCGGAGAGGCAGCGATGGCAGATGCATCGACCGACGAGCTACGCGCGCAGACGATCTCGATCGGACCGCGGCCCGGCGCCGCTCCTCCGGCACCGAAACCGGGCGAGACCGATTGGGGTGCGATGGTCGACCGGCTGAACCGGCTCCTCCGTCTGCGCACAACACCGATCGGCGTGAAGCTGATCGCCACCGAGGCCGAGATGGCCGCCATCCCGAAGGTTCGACGCGCCACCTCGATCCACACCGCCGACCAATTCGTGGGCCAGGCCGCCCGTCTCGGCTGGACCGTCGGCTTCACCCGGCGTGATCTCGTCGGCGACCAGTGCGCAGTGGTGTTCGGGCTCGCGCCGAGGTCGGAGAAGTGGCTGAGCGGCCAGCAGATGAACGGGGTGTGGTTCTCCTCACTCGAGGATGCCGCCGCACACCAGGAGGCGATGGATGTCGTGCCCTACGGTGGCCACGAAGCGGTCGTCATAAGCCCACTTACGAGTGGCCGTCTCGACCCGCCCGACATCTGTCTGATCTATGCGACACCAGCCCAGATGATCCTGTTCATCAACGGCCTGCAGTGGGCCGGGTACCGCAAGCTCGAGTGGGGCTGTGTCGGCGAGTCGGCGTGTGCCGATTCGTGGGGACGGGCACTCGCCACTGGCGAGCCCAGCCTGTCGATCCCATGCTTCGCCGAACGCCGCTACGGCGGGGTGCAGGACGACGAGCTCCTCATGGCCCTCCCGCCGAGCTGGCTACCCAAGATCCTCGACGGGCTCGACGCCCTCGCCCGAAACGGCCTGCGCTATCCGATCCCTCCCTACGGCGTCCAGTCCGACGCGCAAGCGGGCCTCGGTCGCAGC
>JANPFX010000167.1:0-5316 GCA_031423635.1 Acidimicrobiia bacterium
AAGGGCGAGGAGTCCGTCTTCAGTCAGCATCGCGTGCGTCTCAGGTTCGCCTGGCGACACCGGCCCACGCAGCTTGTTCCCGATGTTGGGTGCATACGCATGAGCGTACGCCTGCAGCAGGAGCGCGTGTAGGGCACCTAGTGGTGCGTCGCGGTTTTGGTTATGGCGGTGTTGAGTGCGGCGCGTCCGCGCCGGACGGAGTTGATGATCTCTTCGGCGCTGCGATGCCAGACGAAGGGGTGGGGGTTGTCGTTCCAGTGTGAGATCCACACGTCGATCGCTTCACGGAGCTCGGCGATGGATCGGAACGCGGAGTTGGTTAGCCGGCGTCGGGTGAGCACGGAGAACCAGCCTTCGACGAGGTTCAGCCACGACGAACTGGTCGGCGTGAAGTGCAGGTGCCAACGCTCCTGGGCGGGTTTGGCCAGCCACTCGCGCACTGGTTCGGAGGAATGCGCCGACAGGTTGTCAAGCACGACGTGCACGTCGAGATGGCGGGGAACGTGCAGGTCGATCCATCTGAAGAAGGTCAACACGTCGGCGCCGGCGTGGCGGGGTCGGGTGTCGTGGAGGATCTCGCCGGTTTGCAGGTTCATAGCGGCGAACAGGTCCAACGTGCCGTGGCGTTTGTAGTCATGGGTCCAGGTCGACGCCCGACCCTTCGTCATCGGTAACGACGGCTGGGTGCGGTCCAGCGCCTGAATCTGGGTCTTCTCGTCGAAGGAGAACACCGCTGCGTTCTCCGGTGGGTTCATGTAGAGCCCAACGATGTCGACGAGTTTGGCTTCGAAGTTCGGGTCGGTAGAGATCTTGAACGTGTCTCGGCGCCACGGTCGCAGACGTCGGGCTTTCCAGATGCGGGCCACGGTGTCTTTGCTGACGCCGTGGCGATCACCGAGGGTGCGAGTGGTCCAGCACTCGGACTCGTCGTCGGGCAGCGTGTGCAAAGTGTCATCGACGATCGCTTCGATCACACCACCACCGATGACCGGCTTGCGGCCGCGTCCCGGGGCGATCACCCCAAGCCCACCCAGGCCCTTGGTCATGAACGCGTCACGCCACGCTGTCACGGTCACCGCGGTCGGGCCCAGGTCTTTGGCTGTCCGACGAATCGACACCCCATCGGCCAAGTGCAACAGCACCTTGGCCTGGGCGACCTTGCGTGCCGGTTCGTTCAACGACCGAGCAATCCGGGAAAGCTCTGCGCGCTGATGATCACTGAGAACCAACCCCGAGGCCATGCACCATCATACGCGCTATAGCCAATTCAGCGACGGACCACTAGCTCTCCGCTGCCGGGATCAAAACGCCTCGCTCACGGACGTCGAAGGCGAAGGACCGTCCCGACGAGGCCCGGATTCCCCCATGCTGGGTCAACCCCTCTGTGACTTTCCCGTCGTACATGGCCCGTCCCACGATACCAGTCGGGGTCAGCTCGCCCGCGGGTAGTGAGTTCATTGGTCTGCGACACCCTCCGCTCCAATCGAGGCCGGGTCGGCGTCAGTCTCCAAACGCGCCGACGCCGAACGTAGACGACGGCGGCCAAAATCACCCGATGCGCCAGCGCAGACTCATAGATGGCGGACTATGAACCCAATTCCGCGGACGGTCTGCGCGATGCGGGGTTCGCCAGCAGCTTCGAGCTTCGCTCGCAGTGACGCGACGTGGACGTCGAGGGATCGCAATGACGCGGTGAAGTCTTGGCCCCAGATCAGTTTGCATAATGTCTCGCGAGAAAGCACCACGCCGGGGTTCCGCACCAACAGCTCAAGCAGGTCGAATTCCGTCTTTGTGAGCTCGTGTCGCCGAAGGCCAACCCACGCATTGCGTGCGTGTGGGTCGAGCTTCGGGTCGGCGAACCGTACGGGAGCGTCTATTCCCGACTGGTTCGGCGCAGAAGGGCCCGGATCCGGGCGACGAGTTCGGTGCTCGCGTACGGTTTGATCAGGTAGTCGTCGGCGCCGGCTTCAAGGCCAGCGACGCGGTCGCCCACCTCGTGGCGGGCCGTGAGCATGAGGATCGGCAGCACGGCGTGCCGCCTCCGAAGTATTCGACATGCCGTGAGCCCGTCCATCTCGGGCATCATCACATCGAGGATCACAAGGTCGGGTAGCTGCTCGGCGCAGGCTTCGACGGCCGCCAAGCCAGTTTGCGTCGCCGTGACCGTGAATCCTGCGAGCCGCAACGTCCGCTCGAGCGAGTGACGCACGGCGTGGTCGTCCTCGGCGATGAGGATGAGCTGGCCGACCGCCTCCATGTGCTGAGCCTACGGACCGTGGGAGGCCCAGCGCTATCGCAGACACATGTGCGGTCTTCAGCACGACGATGCGGCTCGTTGGACGGCGGCCGGAGCTGACGAGAACGTGATCGGTCAGGCATGGCAGGGCTCGGCGAAGCGAAGGTGTCTGCCGCGCGTAGGGTGCCGCCGAGCACTCCGCCGACGCGTTCGCTCAGGTCGTGGCTGCCGGCTGCTCTCCGATAGGACTCTTCGTGTTTCGCAGACAGTGGAGCCAGGCGGGCTGTGCTCAGTGCGAGTTGCAGTCCGTCTCGGTCGACGTTGCTTCGCACCGTCTCCTGGGTCGCTCAGACGACGTCGGCGTTGGCGTGGACCACCTGGGCCGGCTTTGCAAGGTGTTCTAGCTCGCGCAGAATGTATCGGGTCAAGGAAAGGCCCTGGGCCTGGGCGGCCTCAACCAGAGCATCGTGCACCTCGTCGGGCACGTCTCGGATCTGGATCACCCGCGACACAGCGCCGGTAGAGCGGTAGAGGGTGCGTATCTCATGAAGGTGAATAGGTCCTTTGAGGGCGATCTGCCGGAGGTGCTCTGGCTTCTCCCGCTTGAGACTTCTGGCCCTTCGTTCGATGTCCGTTCGGAGTACGTGGAAACGTTGTGGCTCCCTGTTCTTGGTCCCTCGGCTACCTGGCTCGCAAGACCACTCGGAATCCTCGCGGCAGCGTTCCCGGAGGGGACATGCATCGAGACTGTCGAGTTGTCGGTGTCGATCGGAGTCGGGCCTGGGCATGGCCTTCTTGCACGATCGCTTCGACGCCTCGTGATGTTCGGTGCGGCGGACTGTCAGACCGGTTACGTTCTCCTCGTTAGAACGAGCCTGAGTCCGGTTAGCGGCCGATCGTTGGAGCGACTTCCGTTGGTTCTGGTTGCTGAACATCACCGCTGATGCGCGCCGCTCCGGTCGCGGTCTGCTGCGTAGGTCAGGACTGGTACTCAGCGGGGAGCGGAATCGCGAATCGTTGATGTAGATGTATGACGTCGCGACGGTCATCGGCGTCGAAGTCGTATCCGGTGTGGGAGCGCATCTGGAACTCTGCGCTCATGCATGCCACCGGTCGACCATCGATGATCCCTGATCCGCAGAACCCGTCTGCTTCGTATGCGAGACCATTTGGTCCTTGGCGTGCGATGCCGTCAGGACCTGTGACCGTCGTGCTGTCATCGTATGCGTGCAGATCAACGAGCAGCCCGGCCTCGTTCCCAAAAACGGCGTTGTGCGGTCCGTCGTCGCGCACGAGAAGAAATGACTCCGACGCGAGAGCTGCGAGCGCCGTGCTCCAGTGACGTGTCGGAATCGCAAGATCGAGGTCCCCGTGAGGACGGGTTTGCTCACCGAGTAGCGCATCGATGCCCCACCCGCCATCAACCCACACCGTCACGTCCGCTCTATGTCGTAAGTCAAGGATGTCGTGGACATTGGGACCTTGCATTCCGTGTCGGTGCGCAGCGACGATCCCCAACCATGGATGGCCACGCAGCAGCCGGACATCGAGCAGAGCGAGTGACCAAGCGTCGAGCGTCGGGATCACGACCTCGGCATCGACGTGATCTTTTGGACGAGGATCGACCGACTTGAACAGCAGCTGCAAGGCCGGCGCGAGATAGGGAACAGCATTCGGGGACTGCAACACGGCCAGGTTCCAGGGAAGCGAAAACGTCGGATCACGTCGATAACGCCATCTGTCTCGGTCCCCATCACCGATCACGATGTCGAACGCCCACGTCCCACCGGGCCGTCGGACCCAGAGGTTGTTCTCATGCCGGTCAGACGAAAGCGACGTGCCGTCCCACGCGTGAAGGTTCCCGTCGGCTGCGACCTGTAGTTCCCATGACGGAACGAGCCCATGCAGCGCGCCGATGTCCATTCGACACACGCCGATGTCAATGTCGTCATGTTCTCGCCACGACCGGCCGAGGTGGAGTTCCAGCGCGTGACGACCCGTGAACCACCACGGCGCAGTCACGGTGCTCATCACGGCCGAGAGTTCGTTCACCTTCAGACAATCCCATCGCCCAAATGCGCTCGACACAGACTGAACAATACGACGGACCTCCCCGGGCGTCGTCGACATTGCGCAGTCGCAACCTCACGGTAAAGGCAGATCAGGCTCGCGGGTTCGTTCTGCGACGTAGGTGGTCCAAACGCCTCCGGCGGCGTGAACCCATTTGGCCGCAGTGTTTCGGAAGAGCCCGAGCACGTCGCCCAGCACTGCTGGTGGTAGCTCTGCGGCGAGATCAAGCATCGCGGTTGTCCGTGCCTGCGCAGCGTTGATGCCGTATGCGCGCAGACGTCTTCCCACTGCCGTCGCTCCGAGCGGACAGCCCGTTCGGCCGCCAGGAAACAACCAGACCGGACACTTCCCTGCCCCGCTGGTGGCATGTCCTTGCCCGCTGTCGCAGAGCTTTCGGACGAGGACGGCTATCTGGTTCGGGAGCTGAACAGCAGTGTCACCGAAACGCACCCATTCGTGACCGTCACCGTGTTCGATATCGCTGCGACGCAACCGAAGAACCCGGGAGAGGTGTCTCGGGACTTCGCCCGGACGGCTCACCAAAGCACTCGGACGACTCGGCGCCTTCCACCTCGCATACACAATCCCGACCGAACCGAACACGCTGTACGTGAAACGACGCGCACCGACGCTCAACCACAAACAACTCGCCCGCCTCGCCGAACGATGCCCGACCCTCGCCGCCTGCCACGACGAACAACTCGCAGCCTGACCAACCCAACCAAACCGATCGACGAGCCGCCGGCCTAAACGCCGGCGGCTCTTCGGCGTCGACTCGCACCGATGACGTTCCCAGGCGTTCGGTAGCGTCAACGGTCGCTATGGCGATCCCCGACACCGACCTGCACCGCATCCGGACTTGGGCCGACAACCACACCCCGCCCGAAACCCGCGCGGACGTCTGGGTCGAACTCGACATCACACCGACCACGATCACCATAAACGTATGCCGCCCCTACTGGCGACCCGTAGAACGCCAACCGCCGACCCGATCGCCGGTCGGTCGGTGC
>JANPFX010000168.1:0-15539 GCA_031423635.1 Acidimicrobiia bacterium
TGCAACCACCACCACGACACCCACCACCACGACACCCACCACCACGACACCCACCACCACCACGACACCCACCACCACCACCGAACCTGCAACATCCACCACGACACCCACCACCACCACCGAACCTGCCACCACCACCACGCCCACCACCACCGAACCGACGGCACCACCGACGATCCCAGAGACGACTACAGCTTCGACGTCGACCTCCGCTCCGATCACGGTGCGCGTCACCCCAGACTCCACGCCCCAAGCAGCGCCCGCGACAACGACGATTCCACCGACTCCGGACACGACTCCCGCGCCGTCGTCGAGCGCCGTCGCGGCAGCGTCCACGACGTCGACCATCCCGACGGTCCTCGGAAATGGACCGATCCGCCAACTCGCCCCACTCACCCCGGTCGTGGTCAGGAATCCTGATGGTGCGATCGTGCTGACGACCTCCGCCGACGAAGCCGGAACCGCGTCGCTCGACGGACTCCCCCCGGGCCGCTACCTCATCGAATCGACCGATGCCGAGGGGAACACCACAGTTCGAGGCGTCGAGGTGCTCGGCGCCCGGCTCGACGCGCCGACGACGCTGGCCCTCACCGGATCAGACCCCAGACCACAGATCGGGCTGGGGATGCTGCTCGTCCTCCTCGGTGGCGCCCTTCTCTTCGGTCGTCGTGGGGCACGCCGACCGACCCGGACCGATTGAGCGGCGCCGGACCGCCGACTCCGGTGTCAGCCCGTGACGTCGACGAACGGTTGACCGAGGACGGTCTCGTCGAGGGTGAGGCCGAGACCGGGGAGATCGGTCTGGGGAACCAGGAACGAGCCGGCCCGGGGACGCGGGCCGGTGACGAAGCGTACGGTGACCCAGCTGTCGAAATCGACCGAGTGCACCCGCAGACGGGCCGGGGTCGAGGCGTTCATGTGGGCGAAGGTGGTATCAGCCAGATCGCAACCGCTGGCGTCTTCGACCGTGACACCGATGCCGAGCTCGACCGCCACGTCGCGGATGAGCTTCGCCGGCGTGATCCCGCCGACGCGCATCAACTTGACCGTGACTCCGTCGGCAACACCGAGACGGTTGGCTTCGAGCAACGCGGCCAACGACACGATGGTTTCGTCCATGACCATCGGTCCAGTCCACGAATCGCGGAGGCGGGCGCAGTCGAGCAACGTGGCACACGGCTGTTCCAGAAACACGCCGGCACCGTCAGTACCAAGCGCGCGTACGAATCGTCGTGCTGCCGAGATCGAGAAGCCGCAGTTGGCATCGGCGAAGATGACCACGTCGGGCCCGGCCGCCTCTCGCACGGCGAGCACCCGGGCGGCGTCGAGGATCGGATCGTCGCCCACCTTCACTTGAAGACGGTGGTACCCCTGGCCGATCCGCTCATGGGTCTTCGCTGAGACTGCCTCGACACTGGCACCCTGGACCGGACGATAGAGCGGTGTCGGCTCGGGCCCATCCCCGCCAAGCCGCTTCCATAGCGGAACACCGGCGATGCGGGCGGCGAGGTCCCACACCGCGATGTCGATCGGTGCCTTGCAGTACGGATGGCCGGTCATGGCCGCCGTCATGCGCCGGTGCACGGACTCCGGGCTGAGCGGATCGGCTCCGAGCACCGCCGAGGCAAGCGTGGTGACACCGGTGATCTGGCCGGGCAGGTTCGCCGAGTCGAACGTGACCCCAACGGTGCCCGACTCGCCGATCCCCCACGTACCGTCCTCCGCGGAGACCCGCACGACGACGACGTCCTGCCCGGTGGAGATGCGGTCGCCCGCCATCCGGTACGGCCCTTCCGCGTTCGGAAGATGGATCGACCAGGCTTCGACGCGCGAGATCCTCATGCTCAGAACTGGTTCTCGCCGCCGAAGATGTCCGACACCGAAGCGTCTTCGAACACCGCCGAGATGGCATCGGCCAGCAGCGGCGCGATCGACAGGACCTCGATCTTGTCGATCTGCTTCTCGGGGGGCAGCGGGACGGTGTCCGTGATCACGAGCTTCGACAACGACGAGTTCTTGATCCGGTCGATGGCGGGACCCGACAGGATGCCGTGGGTGACGACTGCGAGCACCTCGGCGGCGCCGGCCTTGACCAGCAGGTCCGCAGCAGCGCAGATCGTGCCGGCGGTGTCGACCATGTCGTCGACCAGCACGCAGGTTCGGCCCGCGACCTCACCCATGATGTCGAGCGCCTCGACGGTGTTGACCGAACTCGTCGACCGCCGCTTGTAGATCGACGCCACATCGGCATCGAGTCGTTTCGCAAATTTCTCCGCCACCTTCACCCGGCCGGTATCCGGCGACACCATCACACAACCCGGACCGACCGCGTACTTGAGGTGCTCGACGAGCACCGGCGTGCCCGTCAGGTGATCGACTGGGATGTCGAAGAACCCCTGGATCTGACCGGAGTGCAGGTCGATGCTGACCACACGATCCGCCCCTGCGGCCGTCAGCAAATCTGCCACCAGCTTCGCGGTGATCGGCTCGCGCCCGTCACTCTTGCGATCCTGGCGGGCGTAGCCGTAGTAGGGGCACACCGCCGTGATCCGCTTCGCCGACGCCCGCTTGGCGGCGTCGATCATGATCAGCTGCTCCATGAGGTGGTCGTTCACCGGAGCGCAATGCGTCTGGAGGATGAACACATCGGACCCACGAAGCGATTCGCCGAAACGGCACCGGATCTCGCCGCTGGCGAAATCGACCAGGCCGGGGTTGGTGAGCGTGACCCCGAGGCAGTCCGCCACCTCCGTGAACAGCGCGGGATTGGACCGGCCGGCGATGAGCTGCAAACGCTTCGTGGGGGCGACTTGCATGGGAGTGGATCGTCTCCTGGGCCGACGCCGGGAGCGCCGGGAACGAGGTGGACCCCGGACCGATCAGCCGGGGTAGGCGCCCGGGCCGACCCGAACGCCGTCGTGCACGCTACTCCCCGGCTCGAACGCTGCATACGGGCCGACCACGACGCCCGCGCCGAAGGTCACCCTCTCGGCCGTGCTCGCTTCGATGGTGGAGCCTTCCCCGACGGCGCACTCGACGAGTCGCGTGTTGGGGCCGATCTCACAGCCACTGCCGATCACGGTGTGCCCTTGCAGCAGCACGCCCGGGAAGAGCGTCACATCGGTGCCGACGATGACCGTCGAGTCGACGTAGGTCTGGTCCGGATCGAGCATCGTGACACCCTGGCGCATCAGCCGGTCATTGGTCCGCCGGCGGAGCTCAGCTTCGGCCCTCGCCAGTTGGACGCGGTCGTTGACGCCCTCGGCTTCGGCGCGGTCCTGGACCACGTGGGATGCCACCGGGTATCCGGCGTCGGCCAGGACCGCGACCACGTCGGTGAGGTAGTACTCCCCCTGGCTGTTCTCCGGACTCAGGCGCCGCAAAGCCGGGGCGAGCAACGCTCGCTTGAAAACGAACACCGACGTGTTGATCTCGTCGATAGTCCGTTCGTCGGCGGTGGCGTCGCGGTGCTCGACGATGCGCCGCACCCGTCCGAGCTTGTCCCGCACAATCCGCCCGAGCCCCGTAGGGTCCGGGACGTGGGCCGTGAGCACGGTGGCGGCAGCTCCACTTGATCGATGTGTCTGGACGAGGGCTTCGATCGTGGCCGGCCGGAACAGCGGCTGATCGCCCGGCATGACGATCACGTCGGCTTCGGCGTCGGCGTCGAGCTCATCGGAGGTGAACGCGGTCAGGGCAACCGAGACGGCATCGCCCGTACCGCGCTGAACATGCTGGGTCACGAACTCGAGTGTCGTGTCGGCAGGGGCCTCCTCGATGAGCGTCTTCATGACTCGCTCCGCTCCGTGACCGACCACGATAATTGCCCGGGAAGCACCGACCGGGGTCACGGCGTCGAGCACATGGCTGATCATCGGCTTGCCACACAGGCGGTGCAGCGGCTTGGGCCTGGCCGACTTCATCCGCGAGCCTTCCCCCGCCGCCATGATCACGACGCTGAGGGTGGGACGGCCAGGAGTGCTCGCGGGCTGTTGTTTGGCGATCGACAGGATCGCGTCGACCTCTTCACGTGCGTTCACCACAGGGGGACCTCGTCGATGATTCTCGGGACGGAGCAGTCGCGTCGACCGTCAATGCGCCGATCTCTCCGGGGAGACTGGAACCGAAACGCGATGTGCACGGTGCATGAGCTGGTCATGTGCTGATCAGAGACGGTCGAGTCAACCACACATCTTGACGGAGTGCACAGCACGGGAGGCGCAAGAACACACCGCGTCGGCGACGGAGACGGCAATGGAACACCGCCTCGCCGACAGGTCCGACCGGGCGGACAGCGGGGAACTACCGGGGCCAGAGGATCCCCGACTCGGTCACGATGCAGTCGACGTTGTCCTTGCGCAAGGAATCGATGGCGTCGGCGGCCGTGCAGACGATCGGTTCCTCGTGGTTGTTGTAACTGGTGTTCACGAGGCTCGGGATCCCGGTGCGATCGCGATATGCCGAGAGGATCTCGTAGTAGAGCCTCGGGCCATACGAGGCGCTCACCAGCTGCGGGCGGGCGGTGCCATCCACGTGAACGACGGCGGGAGATATGCGCTTCATCTCGTCGGTGCAGTCGTAGCAGGTGGTCATGAATTTCGTGTTCACGTCGGTCTCGCTGAATTTCCGGTACATCGCCGATGCGGCGTCGGCGAGGGTGACAGGAGCGAACGGCATGAACTCGGTGCGGTTGAGGCGGTGGTTCACCGTGGTGTTCACGCTCGCGTCGCGCGCCGAAATCATGATCGAGCGGGAGCCAAGGGCGCGGGGACCGTACTCCATGCGGTCGCTGCACACGCCGACGACGAGGTTCTCGTCCAGGAGCTCAGCAGTGCGCTTTGCCAACGCTTCCAGGTTCGGGGCCGATTCCACGCGCAGGCCCTTCAGGTCGGCGTCGGTGATCGTGAAGTCCGGTCCGAGGTAGACATCGTCGAGGCGCAGGTGCGTGAGGCCCGCTTCGACCGCCGCACCGAGGGCTCCACCGAAGCTGTTCCCACCGTCGCCCATCTCCGGAAAGACGTAGTAGTTCGCCACATTCGGGTGCTCGCGCACCCGCTGGTTCAGCTTCACGTTGCCGAAGCAACCGCCGGCCAGGCACAGGTTCGACCCGGCCGGCACGAAATGGGTGATGAGGTCGAGAATGCCGCGCTCCAGCACGTGTTGCACCGCGTAGGCGACATCTTCTTTGGAATAGCCGGCGCAGAGCGCGGCAAGCTCTTTGTAGTCCCAGTTCGAGAACGGCCGGTACTGCGGGGCGAGCACGAAATCGCCGTCGTTGAAGCGGATGAGATCGTGCAACTGCGGCACAAGGTCACTCATCTGGCCGAACGCGGCGAGGCCGGTGATCTTGCCCTCGTGCCGGTAGGGCTTGAAGCCGAGCAGGCCCGTGACCTGGCCGTAGAGCGAACCGAGGCTTTTCAGTTCACTGAATGAGCGCACGCGCTGGATGCCGCTCACCCGGTCGGCCCTCCAGACGACAGAACTGGCCAGGTCGCCACGGCCGTCGGCGGTGATGATCCAGCTCTCTTCGAACGGCGACGGATAGAACGCCGTGAGTGCGTGGGAGAGGTGGTGCTCATAGGTCTTCAGCACCGCATTCGGAAACATTGCCGCCGACTTCTCGAAGAACTCCCGCTTGTAGGGCTCGTCAGCTTTTAGCGAGCTGAAGAGACGGTCCCCCGGACGCCCGCGTTCCAAGGACGGCGCAGTGTCGAAGTAGTCCTGCACCGTGCCCGCATCGGGCGTGTGCCAAGCACCACAGGCGACGATGTCGATGTCTTCGGGGCGGACACCCGTGTGTCGGAACGCGTCCTCGATGGCCAGCACCGGATACCCGCGGGTGAGTTTCACGCGGTTGAAGCGCTCCTCCTGGGCCGCGTAGAGGACACGATCTCCCTGGAGAAGGGTTGCGCTCGCGTTGTCGCCGTTGAACACGCCGAGGATGGTCTTGGTGAGTGAGGGGGAAGTCATAGCCGTTTCGCTGCTTTCGTCGGTCTTGAGATTTACGGCGGATTTGGTCCTCAGGTTGAGCCCTCGGCCGGAATCCGCGACGTGACGACGCACCCCCGGTAGGACGGTGGACACCGCGTTCTGGGTGGCGGCCAGCGAGATGTCCGGTGCGATGGCCCGATCGATCGCACGCGGCAACGAACCGGTGCGGCGACTTGCCGCGCCTGCGCCGAGCGCAGACCCGGACGAAGCCGTATTCGTGCTGGTCACGCCGTTCCTCTGGGCAGAGTTCTCGGGGAAGGACTCGAACCCTCATTCTCTGGACCAAAACCAGATGTCCTGCCATTGGACGACCCGAGAAGGACTGCCGAGACCCAACCTTACCCGAGGTCGCCCCGTGCGAACCGGTACGTTCGGGCCTGCGTTCAGCCGGCGGCAGGGAGAAGGGCGAGGTATTGGCTGCGTTGGATCGGGGTCGAGATCGGACCGTCCGGCCCGGCAACCTTGGTCTTGCGCACACCGCCGACCTCGACGGAAACTGCGCCGAACGACTTGTTGGGCACGTTCGAATCGATGGCGTCGAGCAACTGGGCGAGCACCATTGCCTGACGCCCCGCCGGTAGATCATCGAACGAAGCGTTGAGCGAGAGCGCGTAGCCGTTGCCCTCGTCGCGGAACTCCGGTTCGACGTCACGGACGTCCGATGTCAAGGCCGGCTCGGATGGCAACGGCCCGCTGACGAGCGCAGTGATCAGCTGCTCTGTCCATTCCAGCGGATCGGAGGCGTCGGTGAGGCCGGTGACCTGGCGTTCCACCGGGACGAGTCGGCCGTTCTGCACGAGCAGGATGCGGATGCTCCGCTGGCGGCGGTCGAGCGTGGTGCAGAGGTCTAGGGTGAGCGGCTCCCGCGCGTCGACGACGGCACCGTTCGGGTCACGGACCTCATTGATCCGGGAGCCACCATCGAAGAGTTGGACCGAACGCACGGTCCGACCGTCGATCAGGGTGTAGAGCATCTGACACAACGGAAACGCGTTCTGGGCGATGTCTCGACCGGTGGCGACGTCGATGGAGAGCGTGCCGTCAGTGAAGCGGATCGCCACGAACTTCCAAGACGACGAGTACTCGGAGTCGACGGCGTTGCCGTCGTCGGGCTGCGGTCCTCGCTGCAGCTGGCCGAGAAGCGCCTGGGAGATCACGAGCGGCTTGTCCGAGAGCAGGACTTCGCGGGACCGCGGGAACAGGCTGTCCTCGCTGCGGAAGTAGACGTTGCGCTGCTGGACGGGTGTCTGCAGTCGCTCGACCGCCCCACGATCTCCGAGTTCCCCGGGTCGGTCGGTCGGCGCCACAGCACACGACGCGAGTACGCCGGCCGCGCCCAGGGCGGCTACCGACCGCCGGAGGCCATTCACGGTTCCACCAACTCGGCGCAGAACCGTGCGCCTCCGCCGGGCCGCTCCTCCACCCACACTCGGCCCCCATGGAGCTGCGCATGTGCGGCAACCAGAGCGAGACCGAGTCCCGTGCCCTTGACGCCGGACCCCCGCTGATGGGCGGCGCCGCGTCGGAATCTCTCGAACAACAGCTCTCGATCCTCTGCACCGATGCCGGGTCCCCGGTCCTCGACCGCGATGACGATGTGCCGGGGCGGCTCCGATGAATCCTCGCTGTTCAGCGGTTCGGACCCGCCTCCGAGAATCGTCGACGAACTCACGATTTGGGCTGGGACCGTCACGGCGTCGCGAAGCTCGACGCGGATGGCACCGTTTGCATAATTGGCGGCATTCTGGAGGTAGTTGGCGATGATTCGCTCGACGCGACGCTTGTCGAGTCGGACCTCGGGATGGTGCAGACCGGATGCGTCCACCTCTGCCGATGAGTCCTGCAGCGTCACGAGTTGCTGCACGAACGACGGAAGGTCGAACACCTCGGCGACCAACTCGGCGGCGTTGGCGTCGAAACGGGATATCTCCAAGAGGTCGAGGACCAGGCGGCGGAAGTGCCGGGACTGGTTGCCCAGCACGTCGACGATCTTCCGATTCCGCTCGCTCAGTTCGTCGCGTCCGCCTTCGAGCAGTTCAACGGCTGCCGTGAGTGCCGTGAGGGGAGTTCGCAATTCGTGGCTCACATCGGATGCGAAACGGGCCTCGCGCTCGATGCGGGTCTGGAGCGACGCCGCCATGTCGTTGAAGGACCTGACGAGAGGATCCAGATCGGAGTCGCCGGTGATCTCGAGGCGGGTCTCCAATCGTCCGCTGGCGATGTCTCCGGCGGCGACCGCCACATTTCGCAGCGGGCGAACCACCCGTCGGCTCACGGACCGACCCACGACCGCAGCTCCCGCGGTCGAAGCGAGAGCAGCGAGGGTCAAGGCACGTCCGAGGTTTCGAAGCGACCCGTCGAGATCGGCGAGGGAGGAGAACTCGTAGAACGTGGCCGACACGCTCGGCAGACGAACGCCGATCACCAGGCGGGAGCCCCCCTGATCACGGGCGATCTGCCAACCGCTGGCCGTGTCGTTGCTGGGGTTGCGAGATGACACCTCCATTCGGCGTCTCAGCGCGACGGGCACCAAATCGATGGCGACCGTGGCGTCGTCGCTTCGATAGGTTGCCGAGCCGCTTTGCAGGAGACTCGCCGAAGATCCGGGCCGATGCTGACTGCGAAGAACGGAGGACACACTGCGTCCCGATCGACCGGCGAGCGCCTGCTGAGCCTCGGCGGCGTTGGTGAAGGCGAGTCGTTCGGCGGCACGACGGCGCTCGGCCACGAACGATGATCGGGCGACCACGAAGGTGAGGAGCGAAACGATGACCGACACGACGAGCGCCCCGAGCGCAAGGGCGATGGTCGTACGGGAGGCCAGGCCCAGGTGGACGGACCGCAGGCGACGGGGCAGAAGACGGCGGAAGAACCCCGAATCGACCAGATCTGTCACGTCCTCCACCGGCGGGGTCGGCTCCGTTCGGTCCAGGTAGGCACCGGGAAGGATCGAACCGCCGCGGCGATTGGCGTCGACCGGCGCGTTGCGGGAGACGGACGGCGACGGCGCGTGCCGCGACGGGCGGGACGGGGGGAGCTCGGTCGAGCCCACCTCACGGGCGGCCTGCGACGATCCCGGCTCGGTGTTCGGCGGGTCAGTCACCGGGCGGGACCAGGCGGTACCCGAGCCCTCGAACGGTGGCGATGAGGGTGGGTTCGGCGGGATCGTCCTCGACCTTGGTCCGAAGACGGCGGACATGGGCATCGACAAGTCGACCGTCGGCAAGTGCGTCGTGATGCCAGACTTCCGCCAGCAGCGCTTCGCGGGAGAACACCTTTCCGGCGTTCTGGGCGAGGAACAGCAGAAATCGGAACTCGGTGCGGGTCAGCTTCAGGTCGACCCCGCCCTTGAGCGCTCGGCCCTCCTCTTCACGGATCTCGACATCGCCAAAAGCCAGGCCGCGCAGACTGCCGCCGGCGGAGGGGCGGGCGGGCTGTGCCCGTCGGAGGTGAGCTCGGATACGGGCCGCCAACTCCTTCGGCTGATACGGCTTGGTCACGTAGTCGTCGGCGCCGGCCTCGAGGCCGGCGACGACGTCGAAGCTCGACTCCTGGGCGGTGACGACGATGATCGGCACATCGCTCGTCTGGCGAATTGCCCGGCAGATGTCGAACCCGCTCATGTCGGGAAGCTTCAGGTCGACCAGCACCAGCAGTGGCTTGTCGGCCGCGAACGCGGCCAGACCGTCGGCGCCGTTCGCCGCCTCCGACACGTCGTATCCCTCGTCCTCGAGGTGCAGGCGCAGCGTGAAACGTACGTCGTCGTCGTCTTCGATGGTGAGCAGGCGGGTGCGCACGTGTTCCAGTCTGGTCGCTCGCCAGGGTGACGACGACGATTGTGAGGTACGCAGAGCGCGAGAACGCTCATCCGCCAGCCGACCCACGCGCAGACGCCGGGGATCACGAATGACCACCGGCGCCCTGAATCACGTTCCGAGTCTTCCCCCGACGGCGATCGTCCTGGCCTGTTCTTCGCCCTGCCGTGCTCGATCGTCGACGGAGTCCGGCGCGGCAGCGCTACTTCTTCTTCGCCCTGCCGTGCTCGATCGTCGACGGAGTCCGGCGCGGCAGCGCTACTTCTTCTTCGCCCTGCGCTGGAAGCGCGTCCTCTTCAGCATCTTCTTGTGCTTCTTCTTACGCATGCGCTTGCGGCGCTTCTTGATCAGCGATCCCATGAGGACGAAAAAGTTAGTGCATGCCGCGGGTGGGCACGAACGGGCTCACTTGACCGTGATGCGATCGGTGGCCGGAGGCGACACCGGACCCTTCTTCAGCACCGCTTCGAGGGCGTCGAGGTCGACGACCCCGCCCAGACGGTCCTTCCCCTTCACGAAGGCGAAGAACTTGTCGCCGCCGTCGGTGAGGAAGTTGTTCGCCGTGACCCGGTAGGTCGACTTCGGATCGAGATCCGTCCCGTTGAGCTTCACGTTCGAGACCTTCTTCCCCGTCGGGGCGCTGGCGGTCCAGGTATAGGTGAAGCCCTTCGAGACCGACAGGATGCGATTCGCGCCCGGTCCGGGATTGTCGAACTGCTGTTCCAGGGCCTCGATGATGTCGGCGCCGGTCATGGTCAGCGTGACCAGGTTGTTGCCGAACGGCTGCACCGAGAAGGACTCGCCATAGGTGACGTCGCCGACGGCTTCGCCGCCGCTGATCTGCGAGGCGACCAGGTCGGTGCGGATGCCGCCGGGGTTCATCATGGCGATCACGGCCTTGCCGTCGCCATCGCCGGCTGTAGCAGCGAGTTGGGAGTCGGCGAGAAGGTTGCCGAGAGCCGACTCACCGGCCGGGTTGTTGGCCTTCACGATGTCGGCGGTGATCTTGCCGATGACGCGGCTCGTCTTGGGCGCCGTGCGGATCTTCAATCGGCTGATGTACGCACTGACGTCGGCGGCGGGGGTGACGTCGCGGGTCACGACGACGTTGCGAGCCGTCGCGCCGACCACTTTGCCGCTTGCCTTGTTGATCGTCAGGTCGAGTTTGGTGATCAGCCGTCCGAATGATGCGGCGCTGGTCACCGGTTTGCCGTTGATCGTGCAGATGTAGGCCTGGTGGGTGTGGCCGGTCACGAACGCGTCGACGTCGGCGGTGGTCTTCTTGACGATGTCGATGATCGGCCCGGTGATGCCGTTGCACCCGTTCGGGTCACCGTCAGCCGGAGTGACTCCCTCATGGATGAGGGCGACGATGGCAGTGACGCCGTAGCTTTCCTTGAGGAGTTTCGCCGTCCCGTTGATCGCCGTTGCCTCGGGGAGGAACTTCAAACCCTTGACCCCGGCGGGAGCCACGATGGTGGGCGTCGACTCCAAGGTGACCCCGATGAAGCCGATGCGGACCCCGTCGACCACCCGGATGTCCCACGACGGAAGAACCGAATTGCCCGACTTCTCCTCCACGACGTTGGCGGCGAGCACCGGAAACGTTGTGCCGGCATAGGTGCCTTCGAAGCACCCTTCCACAGGATGGCATCCACCAGCGGCAATGCGCTTGAGCTCCACGATGCCCTTGTCGAACTCGTGGTTGCCGACACCGAGAACATCGAGGCCGATCATGCGCATCACCTCGATCGTCGGCTCGTCCTTGAAGATCGCCGAGAGCAGCGGCGAGGCGCCGATGAGGTCGCCGGCATGCACCACGAGGGTGCGACTGTTCTGATCCCTGAGGCGGCGGATGTGGGTCGCCAGATACTCGGCTCCGCCGGCGTTCGTCGTGCCGATGCGTCCGCTCGAACCCGCCGGCGGCTCGATGTTTCCGTGGAAGTCGTTCAACCCGAGGATCTGCACAGTCATCGTGTCGGAAGGCGCCGTCTGCGCATCGACGGGCGCAATGGACGCGAACAATGCAGCGACGGCGGCGCCAACAGTGGCGAGACCGATGAGTCGGGAACGGGTGCGTGACATGGGCAGACCTCCGCAGGTGGTGAGGCTGATAACTGTACGGAGGAAACGGGGCCCCGATGACCCTTGGGTGCGACTGAGAATCAGTGCCGGGGGACGGTCGAAACAACCACGAAACCTTCACCGGGAAAGGCGCCTTCGACGAACCACGTCGATCCGCTCCCCGCCAACACGGGGACCCGGCCCGTGTGCTCGCGCAGCCGATCGCGCCACAGCGCCAGCCGCGGTTCGACGACGAGCGCGGCGGGCTCCAGGTCGTTCGGACCGTCCGCCCGCGGTCCGCCGAGGGCATCCCACGCAAGGTAGACGGCAGGAGTCGACACGCCGAACGGCGGAGTGCAAAGGGTGAACGTCTGGTCTCGATGGGCGAGCGGCCTGCATATCTCCCCGATACCGGTAACCCGCGCCCGACCGCCGTGGATGCAGAACGACACATCGGCCCCGAGCCGCGACGCCTCCCGGACATCCCGCTCCGTTGTGCGCCCGGCCCAGCGGAACACCGCCGCGGCATCGGACGATCCTCCGCCGAGACCACCGCCGGCCGGAATCCGCTTTGTCAGCGTCACGGCCGCAGTCCGACCGACATGTCGGAGGGCCCGGCGGACGAGGTTGTCGTCATCGGCGTGGACAGCGAGCGCCCCGGATGCAGTTGCTTCCGTGACGATCGAAAGCGAGTCGCCTTCAATGAATACGAGCGTGTCAGCGAGATCGAGCGACACCATCTCGGCGTCGATCAGGTGATAGCCGTCGGGTCGCGCGCCGGTCATCCGTAGCGAGATCGTCAGCTTGGCCGGTGCGAGCTCGGTGTGCGCCGCATTCGGTCGTGCGATGGAGCTCATGGCACGGGCGCCTGTTCGGCGCGGGAGCGGGCTTCAACGGCGGAGGCAAGACGGATCCACGCATGCACGTCGAGCTCCTCGGCCCGGGCGGTCGACGCCACACCGGCGGCGGCGAAGTCCGACTCCGCCACCGTGCCGGCGAGGTTGCCGCGCAGCATCTTTCGCCGTTGCGAGAAGCCGGCCTTGACCAGGCCGAAGATCGTCTGCGCGCGTACGACGCCTTCAGGAACGATCGACCCGCCGGCATGGCGGTCGATGCGGACGAGTCCGGAGTCGACGTTCGGCCGGGGCAGGAAGACGGTGGGCGGAACAACGCCGACCATGCGGGCGACGGCCCAGTAGGCAACCTTGACACTGACCGCGCCATAGGCGGCCGTCCTTGGCGCTGCCGCGAACCGCTCGGCTACCTCCTTCTGCACCATGACGAGCATCACGGTGATCTGCGGCACGAAGTCGAGCAGGTCAGCGATCAACGGCGTGGCGATGTTGTAGGGCAGGTTTGCAACAAGGGTGTACGGACCCTCGTCAGCCGGGAGGACCTCGTCCCAGTCGATCGCCATCGCGTCCGCATGGAGCACCGTGACATTGCTCTGGGCGCCGGTGTTCTCGCGCAGGCCGTTGATCACGTGCCGGTCGATCTCGATGGCGAGGACCGACGCGCCGGTTTCGGCCAATGCGAGGGTGAGCGATCCGAGCCCGGCGCCGATTTCCACCACCTTCGTCCTCGCCTCAACGTCCGCGAGGCGGACGATCCTTCGCACGGTGTTCGGATCCACGACGAAGTTCTGTCCGAGCGAACGACTCGGATGTCCACCGGTTTGATCGAACCAGGCCTGCACCTGCTGTCGCGAAAGTGTCATGCCCGGTCCAACCGGAAAGCTCGCGTGGTGTTTGCGAACGTTGCAGCGGCCAGCTCGGCCGCCGACATGCCCCGTGCCGCGGCCACGGCCTCGCCGACGTACGACACCCAGGCAGGTCGGTTCGGCTTGCCCCGGAACGGCATCGGCGCCAGGTACGGCGTGTCGGTTTCCACCAGCAGCCGGTCGAGCGGAGTGAGCACCGCTGCCTCTCGCAGATCGGTTGCCGTCTTGAAGCTGACGATGCCGGAGAAGCTGAGGTGGACCTCATCGTGAATGGCGAGGCATCGCTCCGCTTCCGCCGGGCCACCGGAAAAGCAGTGGAAGATCGTCGCCCGGGGCGTTCCCGCGTCGGCGAGGATCGCGAACGTGTCGTCCCATGCCTCGCGTGTATGGATCACGAGCGGTAGGTCAAACGCGAAAGCGAGCCGGATCTGCGCGGCGAACTCGGCTCGCTGCACCTCTCGCGGCGAATGGTCGTAGTGGTAGTCGAGCCCGCACTCCCCGACGCCGACGATGCGTGCGGCCGAGGCATCGGCGAGAAGCATCGGCATCCACGACGAACCCTGCCTCGCGTCGTGCGGGTGCAGGCCGATGGTCGCCCACACGTCGTCGTGCTCGGCCGCTAGCGCGATCGCCGACCGTGACGTGGTTTCGTCACAGCCGACGTCGACAAATCGTGTGACGCCGGCGCGGCGCGCCTCATCGAGAGCGGCGCCCGCATCGATCCGTGCGTCGTGCACGTGACAGTGCGAATCAAACCATTCGACAGCTGCCGTCATAGACCGTCAGCACCGTCGGGAGAGCGGGTCTTCGAACAAGGGAGCACCTGACTACGTTAGGTGGGATGACCTCGGCCGACGGCGAAGCCGCCCCTCCCCCACTGGGACACGAAGCGACGGCGGCATCGGAACCGAGCCACGAGGGGGCGCGCGGGATCGCCCGGCGCATCGATCACCTCGGGCGTATCGTCATCCCGTCGGAGTATCGCAAGGTGTTCGGGATCGAAAACGGCGATCTGCTCGACATGACCATCGAAGGCGACGCCGTGCTCGTCCGGCGGTTGGAACGCTCGTGCGTGTTCTGCCACTCCCTCGACGAACTCGGCATGTTCAAGGGCAAGCTGGTCTGCAACGCCTGCCACACCGCACTGCGTCAACCGCTGATCTGAGGGCTCGCCGTCACACCGGCCGGCGGGGCGACGGCCAGCGCGTAGACATGACGCCGACGAAGCCCAGTGGCGGAAGCGACGGCGTCGACGGCCTCTTTCGTACGGGCGCCGCGTGTTCGTTCGGTTGCGAGCATGGCCCGGATCGCGTCGTCATCGACGGGTCGCGAGTCCTCCGCCGCCACGCGCCCGGCGAGCACGATCACGTATTCACCGCGTGGTTCGGCCGCGCCCTCAGCGAGGAGAGCGTGAAGCACTTCACCCAATGAGCCACGCCGGGTCTCCTCGAACCGCTTCGTGAGCTCTCGGCTCAGGCTGATCTTGCGGTCCGGTCCGCAGCATCCGACCAGATCCGTAAGCGTACGGATCAATCGATGCGGGGCCTCGAAGAGGATGACGGTTTCGGCGCCCGCCGCGACAGCGACGAGTCGGTCCTGCCTTTCAGAGCCCTTCGCCGGAAGGAACCCCTCGAAGACGAAACGGGCGGTGGGCAGGCCGCTGATCGCCAGCGCCGTGAGCGCCGCGCTCGGACCGGGGACGCACGTCACCGCGAAGCCGGCGGCAACGACGGCGGCCACCACCCGTTCTCCCGGGTCGGAGATGGCCGGCATGCCGGCATCGGTGACGAGCGCCACGCACTGCCCGCGGGCGAGCAGTTCGACGATGCCGTTCGCCGCGTTGTGCTCGTTGTGCTCGTGAACAGCCAGCATCCGCTTTCCCTCGATGGCGGCCGACGAGAGCAACTTGCGGGTGTGGCGGGTGTCTTCGCAGGCGATGGCGTCGACCA
>JANPFX010000169.1:0-29867 GCA_031423635.1 Acidimicrobiia bacterium
GGCGACGACATCATCGCCGTCATCCAAGCCGCCGCCAGCTGACGACGGCCCTGCCCGCCGGGTCAGCTCACGTCTCTGGGTCAGCTCACGCCTCTGGGTCAGCTCACGTCTCTGGGTCGGCTCATGGCACAAAACTGCACAAATCCCGACCCAACGAGGGGAGCTGACCAGGAGTACCCCGCCGACCACCCAGTCGGTCAGGCCGTGTCGGCGACCCAGCGTTCGAGCAGGGGCGGCTCCTCGGCAAGCCGCTCGCGGAGCCCACTCACGATGGCCTTCTCCACCTGTCCGCCGACGAACGGGATCGGCGAGTTGACCTTGAGATCGCCCTCGATCACCCGAGTGGTCTCACCGGCACGTGCCACCAGCTCCCAACTCCCCTTGCACCGGAAGAACGACGCGTAGTGCGTCGGCGTCATGGTGAAGGCCGCCGCCCAACGTGACGCGTCGATGGTGGTCTCCTCGATCCAGCTCAGCTTCGCGGGGTCGATCACCCGCCGGGCGACGCTCGGAAGGGATCCACCGAATTGGTACTCGAGCTCGAGGTGCGTGGTGTCGCCGACGACGCGATGGCCGCGGACCTTTGGACGCCCGATGTCGGGCAGCTCCGCCATCGCCGTGGTCAGGTAGTCGACGCTGCTGAGCGCACGCCCCACATCGGCCGGGCTCGCCCGAAAACGCTGCTCGATCCGAAATCGCATCGCCGACAAGCTACAAGTCGCGAGGTGTTGTGAACCGACGGATGCCGGGCGGGGTCTACGGTGCAGCTATGACCGCTCCCGAGACCCCCGCAACGCCGCCCGCCGGCGTCACCATCACGCTGCGCCCCAACGGCCCGATGCTCGTGCAGGGCGACGTGACCGTCATCGGAACCGACGGCGTCGAGATCGACCGCGGCGGCCGGGTGGCCTTCTGCCGGTGCGGTGCGAGCAACACCAAGCCGTTCTGCGACCGTTCGCACATGGCGGCTGAGTTCGTCGCTCCGTAACGCGGGCCCGCCGGTGCCTACCTCAGTGGTGGGCAGGCCGACGGTAGAGTCGTCTGCCGTGTCTGCTGACGGATCCGTGAACTGATGACGATCAACGATTTCGCGATGGAGTTCTTCAGCCTGCGGGGCAAGAACGCCGTCGTCACGGGGGGGAACAGCGGTCTCGGGCAGGCATTCGCACTGGCCCTCGCCAAGGGTGGGGCCAACGTGTTCGTGCCGAGCATCATCGATGACGACGGCAGCACCCGGGCGCTGATCGAAGGTGCCGGCGCCGGCTATGAGTTCCTCTCGGCTGACATCACGGTGCCCGGCACGCCCAAGCAGATCGTCGACGCCTGCGTGGATCGCTTCGGATCGATCGACATCCTGATCAACAGCGCCGGCGTGTGCCCGATGGCCGAGGTGCTCGACTTCGGTCGTCCGCAATGGGACGCCACCGTGCAGGTGAACCTGACCGCGGCGTTCGAGATGAGCTTCGAGGCGGCGCGGCGAATGGTCCCCCAACGAAGCGGGAAGATCATCAACATCTGCTCGATGTTCAGCTTCCTCGGTGGACGCCTCTCGCCGGCGTACTCGGCGACCAAGCACGGGATCGCCGGCCTCACCAAGGCCTATTGCGACGAACTCGCTGAACACAACATCCAGGTGAACGGCATCGCGCCGGGCTATTACGCCACCGCCATCACCACGAACACTCGGAGCAACCCGGTCACCAATCAGCGGGTGCTCGATCACATCCCGGCGGGCCGATGGGGTGAACCGATGGACCTCATGGGCACCGTCGTGTTCCTCGCCAGCCGTGCGTCGGACTACGTGAACGGCCACGTGTTGTGTGTCGACGGCGGCTACCTCGTCCGCTAGGACAGGTGCAGCCGGCGCGGGACCACCATGGACGGCCCCTTTCTCATCGGCGTGGACTGCGGAACGCAGAGTGCCAAGGTCGTGATCTTCGACGCCGCCGGCAACGCCGTGGCCCGTGGCGACCAGCCTCTGCGCCCGATGCTGCGCCCACGCCACGGTGTCGTTGTCCATCCCGAAGACGACCTGTGGGACGCGATCTCGGAGGCGAGTCGCTCCGCGATGGCGAACTTCGCCGGTGACCCGAAGCAGATCGTCGGGGTCGGTATCTGCCCCATCCGCTGCAACAAGGCGTTCCTCAAGGCCGACGGTTCACTCGTCGAGCCGGTCATCAGCTGGATGGATGATCGTGCGTATCAGCCGTATGTGCCGACTGACCCGGCCACGGCGTACGCCACGACCTCATCGGGCTACGTCTCGCACCGCTTCACGGGCGAGTTCAAGGACACGGCGGCGAACAACATCGACGTGCAGTGGCCGATCGATACCGACACGTGGCAATGGAGCGACGATCCGTCAGTGTTCGAACGGTTCGGGGTCATGCGGGAGATGCTGGTGACCCTCCAGATGCCCGGCGATGTGATCGGTCCGGTCACCGCCGAGGCCGCCACCGCCACCGGGATCCCCGTCGGCATTCCCGTCGTCGCCACCGCCAACGACAAGGCGGTCGAGTTGCTCGGGGCCGGCCCGCTCGGGCCGCGAACCGTGCTCGTCTCCCTCGGTACCTACATCGCCGCCATGGTTCCGGGAACGGTCAATCATCAGAACCCGGAACAGTTCTGGACGAACTTCGCGTCGGTCCCGAATCGCTACATCTACGAGAGCAACGGCGTGCGTCGCGGCATGTGGACGCTCACCTGGTTCCTGGACCTCCTCGGACCGGAGGTCGCCGAACGCGCCGGAGCCCTGGGGTTGTCGCGAGAGCAGTACCTCGAACGAGAGGCGCGAGACGTTCCAGCCGGGAGCGACGGCCTCCTGACCGTGCTCGACTGGCTTGCGCCCACGAGCCATCCGTTCCGGAAGGGTTCGATGCTCGGCTTCGACGCGCGCCACACCCGGGGGCACATCTACCGGTCGATCCTCGAGGCGATTGCGCTCTCGATGAAGACGAACGTCGACGCGATGTGCGGCGAGCTCGGAATCGTCCCCGACGAAGTCGTCGTGTCCGGCGGCGGCTCCCACAGTCCGTTGTTCATGCAGATCTTCGCCGATGTGTTCGGCGTGCCGGCGTTGCGGAGCACCGGGTCCGGCGGAGCGAGCCTCGGAGCCGCCATCTGTGCTGCAGCGGCAACCGGCGTGCACGCCGACATCGACGCAGCCGCTGCGGCGATGACGAGCAGCCGTGCTGCGTTCACCCCGAACATCGCCAACTTCAAGCTCTACAGCCGCATGAACGAGACTGTCTACCCGGACATCCGCTCGTCCACCGACGCACTCTTCGAGCGCGCGTACCCGATCTTTCACACCGTCGATCAACCAACCCACATCTAGGAACGTCACCATGTCGCTGTCGCGTGAAGCCGTCGTCGAACACCTCCGCAAGATCCTTCCGGCCGAGCGGGTCATCACCGACCCGCAGGTGCTGAAGGAACGCAGCATCGACAACTTCCGCAAGCTGCAGAGCATCTTCCAGGTCTTCACGATGGAAGTACCGGCAGCGGTGGCGATGGTGAACAGCACCGCTGAAGCGTCGGCGGTGCTCGCCTTCGCCGACGAGCACGGGGTCAACGTCGTCGCCCGGACCGGTGGCACGGCTACCGAGGGCGGCTTGGAGACGCCGGTCGAGAACTCGATCGTTCTCGACGGATCGCTGATGAACACCATCGTCAAGATCGACGCCTACAACATGCAGGCAACGGCGCAATGTGGCGTCCCGCTGCAGTTGCTCGAAGATCAAGCACGCGCCGTCGGGCTGACGACCGGCCATTCGCCGCAATCGAAGCCGATCGCCAGCATGGGTGGTCTTGTCGCCACGCGCAGCATCGGCCAGTTCTCGACGCTCTACGGCGGCATCGAAGACATGGTTGTGGGCTGCGAGGTGGTGTTCCCCGGCGGACATGTTTCTCGCATCAAGAACATCCCCCGCCGCGCCGCTGGTCCCGATATCCGCCACATCGTGATCGGCAACGAGGGCGCCCTGTGCTTCATCTCCGAGGTCACGGTGAAGCTGTTCCCGTACATGCCAGAGAACAACACCTTCCTCGGCTGGACCTTGAAGGACATGAAGCTCGGCTTCGAGGTGCTCCGCGAAGTGATGGTGGCCGGGTACCGGCCGTCGGTCGCCCGTCTCTACGATCCCGAGGATGGGCAGCTCCACTTCTCGCACTTCGCCGCTCCCGACGATTGCATCGTGTTGTTCATGGCGGAGGGCAACCCCGGCATCGCCAAGGCAACCGCGGAAGGCATCGCCGAGATCGTCGCCAGACATCCGGAGTGCAAGCCCGTCGACAGTGCGCTGATCTCCGAATGGTTCGACGATCTCGTGTGGGGTCCCGACAAGGTCACCCGTGAGGACGACCGGATCCGAAACACCCGCAACGTCAACCGCACCACGGAGATCTCGTCCGACTGGAGCACGATCAACGAGATCTACGAGGCGGTGCTTCCGCGAATCCGCGCCGAGATCCGCGGCATCACTCTGCTGGGCGGGCACTCGTCGCACAGCTACATCAACGGCACGAACATGTACTTCAACTACTTCTACGACCTCATCGACTGTGAGCCCGAGGAGGAGAACGACAAGTACTACCTGCCGATCATCAAGATCATCTGTGAGGAGACGCTTCGCTTCGGCGGATCGATCGTCCACCACCACGGCATCGGCAAGTCCCGCTCACGTTGGGTCAAGGAGGAGTACGGCTCGTCGTACCCGATGCTCGAGGCCCTGAAGCGCGCGTACGACCCCAACAGCATCATGAACATGGGCACGATCATCCCCCGCTAGGTCGACGTCGGCGGTCGCCCGCCACGGATGTTCTCATCGCCCGCTACGCCGATTGTCGGCGTTTCCGTAGCCAAAACGGGGTTTGCGGGCGACGAACTCGCCCACTGACGGTCAGTCCATGAGGCCGGTGCGGATGCTGTCGAGCACCCAGTCCGGATGTTGCTCGACAAGGCGATCGAGCCAGCGTGGACTTTCGAACAGCGCCAGCATCTTGCCCTTCGAACCGATGAGCACTTCGAGTCCTGGCGTGCCACGCATCTTGTCTGCAGTCTCGCGGTCCGTCAGACGGGCGATTCGCTCTCGGGTTGCTCCGAACTCGACCGGCGAGTTGAACTCGTTGGCCAGCCGATGCGAAAACACCTCGAACTGCATCTGTCCGACGGCGCCGAGCACGGGCGTGGGATCGCCCTCGCGGTGCATCACCTGCACCACGCCTTCTTCGCCGAGCTGTTCGAGTCCCTTCTTGAACTGCTTCTGCTTCGACACGTCGCGCGGGCGCACGCTCGCGAACAGCTCGGGAGCAAACGTCGGAATCGGCGGGTACACGACGGATTGATCGACGAAGAGCGAGTCGCCGATGTTCACATCAGTCGCGTTGACGAGGGCGACGATGTCACCCGGATAGGCGAGTTCGACGGTGTCGCGATCCTGCCCGAACACCGTGGCGGCGTACTTGGTGGTGAACGGCTTCCCGGTGCGGCCGAGGGTGACGGTCATGCCCCGCTCGAAGCAGCCTGACTGCACTCGAACGAACGCAACCCGATCACGATGGTTCGGATTCATGTTCGCCTGCACCTTGAACGCAAACGCCGAGAAGGGTGCGTCGAGCGGACGGAAGGTCCCGTTCACATCGTCTCGGGGCGTCGGCGAAGGCGCGAGATCCACGACGGCGTCGAGCAATTGGCGGATGCCGAAGTTCGTGATGGCTGAACCGAAGAACGTCGGCGTGGTCTCACCGGCGAGAAACGACTTCTGATCGACGTCGGCGCCGATCTCCGTCATCAGACCCGAGCCTTCGAGAGCGGCGGTCCACACGGGGCCTTCCTCGGCCTCGGCGACGGCCGGATCGACGATCTGCTCCTCGGCCATCTTGGCGCCGCGAGCCGTACGGGAGAAGCGGATGAAGCTCCCGGTGCTGCGTTCGATGACGCCGCGGAAGTCGCCGGCAATACCGACCGGCCACGTGGCCGGGGTACAGCGCAGCTTGATCTTGTTCTCGATCTCGTCGATCAGGTCGAGCGCGTCGAGGCCGGGGCGGTCGAACTTGTTGATGAACGTGATGATGGGGAGCTGCCGCGACCGGCACACCTCGAACAGCTTGAGCGTCTGCGGCTCGATGCCCTTGGCCGCGTCGAGGACCATGATCACGGCGTCGGCCGCGGCGAGCACTCGGAAGGTGTCTTCGGAGAAATCGCGGTGCCCGGGGGTGTCGAGCAGGTTGATCACGTGGTCGCGGTAGGCGAACTGCAGGACCGTCGAGGTGATCGAGATGCCGCGCTGCTGCTCCATGTCCATCCAGTCGGACGTCGCCCGGCGCCGGTCCGAGCGCGCCTTGACCGCACCGGCCTCCTGGACGGCACCTGCGTAGAGCAGGAACTTCTCGGTGAGCGTCGTCTTGCCGGCGTCCGGATGGCTGATGATGGCGAACGTGCGCCGACGGCCGGCCTCGCCGGCGATGTCGTGCTCGGACTTCTCAGTGCTCATCGGACGGTCTTCACGCTTCAGATCAGGGAATGCACGGGCTCTCGCCCCCGAAGGAGCGAAACAGTCTCTCACCGTCAGCATCGGGATCGGCGCAGGCTCACCACGTCGGCCGAAGACGTGAACCACTCGAACCCAGCGTTCACCGCCTCGGACGGAAGACGGATCCCGTGAACCAGGCGGGCTACCCTCACCTCTCCCGATCACTGGAGCGGCACGTGGCAGCAGCAATCTCATCGAGCGGCGGCAAGGACTCGCTCCTCGCCCTGCATCGTGCACGAGCTCATGGTGTCGAGGTCACCACCATGATCACGATGTTCGACGACGTTTCGGGCCTTTCGAAGTCCCACGGCGTCTCCCGCGAGCTCGTCGAGGCCCAGGCCGCTGCGCTCGGGTTGGTATCGCTCACTCCCACAAGTAGTTGGACGAGCTATCAAGACGTCTTCATCGCAACACTTCAGGCCCTGCGAGAGGACGGGCACGACACGATCGTGTTCGGCGACATCGATCTCCAGCCGCACCGAGATTGGGAGGAGATGGTATGCGCGCAGGCGAACATGGCTCCGATCCTCCCGCTCTGGGGCGAACCACGAAGCGCGCTCGCCGTCGAGACGTTGGCGCTCGGGTTCGAGGCGATCGTGGTCTGCGTCGACTCTCGTCATCTCGGCGACGAGTTTGCCGGGCGCCGCTACGACGCATCGTTTCTCGACGCTCTGCCCTCGACGGTCGACCCGTGCGGAGAGAACGGCGAGTTTCACACGTTCGTGACGAACGGACCCGGATTCGTCGCCCCGCTCCGTGTGATGGTTTGCGGAACTCGCGTGTATACGTCGCCTGCAGAGTTCGGTTCGCAGCGCTACTGCTTCGCCGAACTGACAGGCTGACGCTCAGTCGGAGGCGAGGAGGAGGTACAGCTTCTTCCGCGCGTCCTTGACGATCTCGGCCGCCGCCTCGATCTGCTCGGGGTTCCCGGCGCTCGCCACCTGTTTGAGGGCGATGACCAGTCCCTTCATCGATTCGAAAAGCGTGCCCGCCTGGGACCGACCGCGGCCGTCTCTGGTCCACGGGTTCTCTTCGGGACTGTCGATTCGCCGCTGCGCTTCCGTACGGCCCGACTCGGTGAGTTCATAGGTGCGCTTGCCATCGTTGGTAGCGGCGGCGACGAGACCTTCGTCCTCGAGAAGCTGCAAGGTCGGGTAGACGGACCCCGGGCTCGGTTTCCAGGCGCCGGAGGTCTTCTCCTCGATCCGTTGAATGAGCTCGTAGCCGTGACCGGGACCCTCGAAGAGGATCGCCAGCAGGACGGTTCGTATCTCCCCTCGACGGGTCCGACTGCGGGGTCCTCGACCCTCATCGTCGTGTTCATGACGACGAGGACGATGCCCACCCGGGCCACCGCGTCCGCCGGGACCCCGGCGACCTTCGAAGCGATCGTCGCCGAACGGTTCGCCACGACCGTGGGGTCCGCCGCGTCGTGGCCGGAGGCCTCGTGGCCCGAACTCGGCTGAGGGGCCTTCTGATTGATTGTTGTGTGTTGGATTGAATCCACGCATGTAAACGACTCCGTTTCCTGGCATCCGATCTGGATGCCTTTGCGATACGTTCACGATATATCGCGATCTGTCGCGAGGCAACGTGACGTCTGGCACCCCAGGAACGGTCTCCGTGTTGGGTCGCCGTTCTGGCAGAGTCAGAACATGGCAAATGGATCGATGACCGTCAGCGAACGCGAAGCATTCCTGAGCGATGTGCACGTAGCTGTGCTCGCCGTCGAGCGGCCCGGTCGGGGACCCCTCGCCCTGCCGATCTGGTACACGTATCGCGACGGCGTCGTCGAGATCGGCATGAGTGGCACGTCGCTGAAAGCCGAGCTGCTTCGCGCTGCGGGCCGGGCGAGCGTCACCGTGCAGACGGAAACAGCTCCCTACAAGTACGTCGCCGTGGAAGGACCGGTGTCGGTCGAGCCGATCCAGCGCGATGACCTCGAGATGGCGTCGCGCTACCTCGGACCGGAACTGGGTAGGTGGTACGCCGAGAACAACCCGAGCACTGCCGAGTCCGTCGTCGCCCGACTCACCCCGGAGACGTGGAACACGATGGACTTCGCCAAACTGATGGGTTGACGCGCTCTCTGCTCCGCTGCTCGCAACACCTGTCGGTAGCCAACATCGGCCTACTCACCATGTGACTCTTCGGCGAGTTCGAGCCAGGTCTCTTCCCAACGATCGATCTCGGCCTGGGCCTCGGCGATCTGCTCACCGATCCGGGCGAGGGCGGTGTAGTCGGTCGGGGCGACGGATCCGAGTTCCACGGTCAGCGCGTCGCGGCGTTTCCCGGCACGCGCGAGTTCGCGGTCCGCTTCCTTGATCAGATGGCGCATGGTGCTCGCCGATCGCCGCGGCTTCGTCGACGTCGAGGTGGCGGTTGTAGTCGGCGATGTCGGTACCGTCGCCGAGCCGCCCTGCGTCGACGACGAGGAACCGACCAGAGCGGTCATCTTCGAACCGCCGGAGGAGCCGACACCGGAGCCGGGTGCGCCCGAACCACTCCGAACACCCGCTTGGGCACGCTGCGCAATCCACCCTGCGTAGCCCCCCAGCACCGGCTTGGCCCGACCGTGGTCGAGCATGAGCACGTCTTCGACCACGCGGTCGAGGAAGACCCGGTCATGGCTGACGACAACGAGGGTTCCGGGCCAGTCCTCGGCGAAGTCCTCGAGCACCCGCAACGTGTCGAGGTCGAGATCGTTCGTGGGTTCGTCGAGCAACAGCACGTTGGGACGGTCGGCGAGCACCAGCAGAAGCTGGAGACGTCGGCGCTCGCCGCCGGAAAGCGTATGGATCTGGGCGAACTGCACGTCGTCGTCGAACCAGAACTGCTCCATCAGCTTCTTGTCCTCGGGCGTGCCCGGAGGACGTGTCGGTCCGGCGACGGCATCGCGAACTCGTTGGTTCGGATCGAGCTTCTGGCCCAGTTGATCGGAGAGGCGGACGCGCACGGTCGGCCCGACATCGACCTTCCCGGCCGCTGGTTTGAGACGGCCGGCCAGAATCTCGAGCAGGGTGGTCTTTCCGGCGCCGTTCGGCCCGACTATGCCCCAGCGCTCTCCCGGGCCGAGCTTCCACTCGACGTTCTTGAACAACCACGGCGCATCGCCACTGAATCGATGGCCGATGCCTTCCAGCTCGATGACCTTGTTTCCAAGTCGTGGCGCCGCCCGTTCGTCGAGTTGCTGGCGGAAGGAACCGGTCGACTGCTTGCGCGCCCCTTCGCCGGTGCGTTCTGTCGCTGCGGAGAGGTCAAGAGAGCCGGCCCTCGCCGGACCGTCGATCTTGCGCTCGATCAACGCCGTTGCAGAATCTATGCGCGCTTTCGACTTCGCCGTGCGGGCCGGTGCACCGCGACGCAACCAGGCGAGTTCCGTGCGCGCGAGGTTCCGACGCGTCGACTCCTCGGCGGCGTATCGCTCCTCCCGCTCCGAGCGTCCGTCGAGATAGACCTGATAGCCGCCTTCGTGGACATAGGACTTGCCGCGGTCCAACTCCAACGTGCGCGTACAGACACGGTCCAGCACGTGACGGTCGTGCGTGACGAGGATGAGGCCGCCGCGGAATCCGGCGAGTCGATCCTCCAACCAGGCGATCGCATCGAGGTCGAGATGGTTGGTCGGCTCATCGAGGATGAGGAGGTCACAATCGACAACGATGGCGCGAGCGAGAGCAACGCGTTTGGCCTGCCCGCCGGAGAGGGTCCGGACGTCGGCGTCAACGAACGCGCCCATCCCGAGACGGTCGAGCACCGCTTCGGCCGCCCACACCTCGGCTCCTTCGACCGACGACACAACCGAGAGCACCGTGCCGTCGGGCAGTGTGCCGTCTTGATCGAGGACCGAGATGCGGATGTTGCGACCTCGAGTGACGGACCCGGTGTCCGGGGTGACCGAGCCGGCGAGCACGCGAAGCAAGGTGGACTTCCCACCGCCGTTGATGCCCACGACACCCCAACGGTCGCCGGCATGAACGGTGACGGACAGATCGGCGAACAATGCCCGATCAGGTCGGGCGACCCCGACGCCACGCGCGTCGACAAGTACGGCGCCGGCCATGATCAGCTACCTCCCCTGCCGGTACGCGCGTCGATGAGAACTGCCAAAGCCACCAACATCAACTGTGTGCTTACGATTTGGACGGCGCCGAAGGCACGGCGGAAAGCAGGCGGTGCGCGAGGGCAGGATCGGGAACGAACCCGGGGGTATCGCGGCAGAACTCGATCATGATGCCGTTCGGATCGACGTAGTAGAGGGACTGGCACCAGTCGTGATCAAGCTCCATCAGCGGCGAGTGCCCGGCTGCGTCCATGCGGATGCGGATCTCCTGCTGATGCTCGACGGTGGAGCGGAACGCCACGTGGTTCACCCAGACGGGGAGGCCGTTGCCGGTCGAGATGTCGGACTTCCAGTCGGCCTGCTCGCCGACACCGTGCACGTCAAAGAACGCCAGGCAGCTTCCGTCGCCGGTGTCGAAGAACACGTGACGGAGGAACCCTTCGGGTGAGCCGGACACCTCCGTGTGGACCAGCGGAAAACCGAGGGCCTCGTAGAACGCCGTGGTCTGTTCGATGTCACGACAGGCGTAAGCAACGTGATGGAACCCGGGCATGCCCCCAAGGTTACTCGGGCGGATCCGCCGACCGCCCCTCCACCGGGTGGCGTCAGGCGAACGAGCCCTCGAGGTCGACGACAACTGGCGCGTGGTCCGAAGGCAGCTTGCCCTTGCGCGCGTTGCGGTCGACGATCGCCCACCGAACACGGTCGATCACTGGCGATGTCGCCAACACCAGGTCGATGCGCATACCTCGGTGCTGGTGGAAGTCGCCGGCGCGGTAGTCCCAGTAGGTGTAGAGCCGTTCGCCGTCATAGAGGTGCCGGAACGCGTCACGGAAACCCACAGCTTCGAGTTGGCGAAGGCGGGACCGCTCTGCTTCGGTGACGTGGGTCGAGTTCGTGAACGCCGACGGCTTCCAGACGTCACGATCGTCGGGGGCGATGTTGAAGTCGCCCATGATCACTGCCGGCCGCTCCGCGTTGGCGGCGTGCTCCGACGTGAGACGGTCGAGCCACACGAGTTTCGCTTGGTAGTGCGGGTCTTGGAGGCTGCGGCCGTTCGGCACGTACACACTGGTGACCCTCAGCCCGGCGCACGTCGCGCTGACCACCCTGGCCTCGCCCAGGATGGCTGCGGTGTACTCGTCGACGTCCCCGGGAGGAGTCGCAAAGCCGCGCTGAACGTCGTCAAGACCGACTCGACTGAGGATGGCGACGCCGTTCCACTGCCCCTGACCGAAGTGCACGTTCTCGTAACCCAGGCCGTGGAACACCATCGACGGAAACGCCGTATCGCCGAACTTGGTCTCCTGCAGGACAAGCACGTCGGCGTCGGCGTAGCCGAGCCACTCCTCGACACGCGGCAGTCGGGCTTTGAGGGAGTTGACGTTCCACGTGGCGATGCGCACGGTCGACCAGCCTACGACTGCGCCGAGAGGGCCCGACCGGTTCGCAGTGGCCTACTTCGTGGGCGCCTTCTTGGCCGGGGCCTTGCGGGCGGAAGTCTTCTTCGCTGTCGGCGCCACGCTCTCGTCGATTGCCACGGTTGCCGACGCCGCCTTCTTCGCTGCCTTCGAACGGGACGGCATCGGTGCATCGGTCGGCGGTGACGTCTTCGTGGTCGCGACCTTCTTCGTGGTCGCGACCTTCTTCGTGGCGGTGGCCTTCTTCGCGGCGGTGGCCTTCTTCGCGGTGGCCTTCTTCAAAGCAGGAGCGCCGTCGTCCGGCGCGAGAGCGGGGGAAGCGTTGGCGACCTTTCGGATGGTCGCCTTGGTAGCCGGCGCGGCCTTCCTGGCCGGCGCCGATCTTGTGCCTGCTTTGTCCGCTGACGCAGCCACTTCGATGGCAGAAACCGACTCCGGCTGCGCCGGTACCCTCGGTTTTGCTGCGCTCTGCTTGGTCATGGGCTTGCGAGCCGACTCGGCCGCGGGCGCAGCGGATTTCCGCGCTCCCCGTTTCGCCGGCGAAGTGTCGGGGACGGCGGCGACCTCAGGAGCGCTGCGGGTGCCCCGACCGGAAGCCTTCGCTGCAGCCTTCGTCGCACGGGCTTTGGACGGCTTCGCACTCGACGCGTCGGCCGCAGCAGCACCCGACGGGCCCACCGCGGTCCCTCCGGCGCCGCCGGCTGACGGCGATCCGACCAGCGCCAGCTCGATGCCACGGCGAGCGGCGTCGAACGCTTTCACGATGAAGTTGCGGGTTTCCCCACGACGAACCACTTCCTTGGCACTGCGAGGGGTCGGCTCGGCGAGTCCGGACAGCGGCACGTAGCAGCGTGCCCCGCCCGCCGTCACGTAGAAGCCGTGCGACGAGTAGTCGTCGACGACACCGTCGACAGCTGAACCCGGCAGGTTGGCGGCGATGAAGGTGAGGAACACACCGGGCTCGTTCACCGCCGAGGCAACGACCTCCACCTGCGGGCTTTCGCCGCGTCCCCGCCCACGACGCTTGCGAGGGCGACTCCCTGATTCAGCCGACCCGCCACGGCTGGCATCATCGGCGGCGAGGGTGACCCGCTCGACCGACGACTCGTCGAACATGACCTCGCCCGAGGACGAGCGTGCGTCATCGCGGCCACCACGACGCTTCTTGCGGCGGCGGCGGTCACCGCTCTCGCCTCCCGTGTCGCGGCCGGCGCCATCGTCACCGCCCTTGGTCAGGAAGGGGGGCGGCGCCTTCGGGACCGGCATCGGTCGCATGGCCTCGGGCGAACCGACCCGCACGGTCTGGCGCTTCGCCTCGCGGACGGCCTCCCGGCTCTTCTGACCACGAACGGGATTTCTGGGCGTGAAGACCCATCCGAGGCCGGGAATCGGCTTGCCGCCGATGAGCCGGCCTTTTTCGAAGAGCCAATCGTACGTTCCGTGGAATTCCTGGAACGAGTCATTGGAGAACACGGTCGCGCCGAGTTTGTCGGCGACCTTGAGGATGAAGGCGTCGCCGCGGCCGACCGTACCGGCCGGCGGGGTGATGATCTCGCCGGCAAGAAAGGCCTCCTCGAACACCGCGACGTCGGCCGGGTCGATGCGATTGGGGAACGACGAATCGACGATCACCAGCACGTCGGCGCTGGGGTGCTCTTCGATGAACGAGCGAACGGCTTCGTCGAGTTGGGCGAGGCTCGGGCGGGTGCGACCTTCGGTCGCCACATTCGAGCCATCGACCACGACTTTGTACGCGGTCATGAGGTGTGGGTTGTCCTGTTCGTGGTTGACCCACTGCACCCCGGACCGACTGCGGTCACGGAGGGGCTGGTGGAGTCGTAAGAAATGAGCAAATACGGTCCGCACGGCGCTCGGGCCGAGCGGAGAGCTCCACGCCGAAGTGCCAGTACGGATGCAGTCAAGCATGGGCATCGGCGGAACCGACGCATCCCTTGACCGACTGCGGTGTTCCACCCTACCCCGACTTGGCGACGCCTCGTCAGGGGCGGCGAGCCCGGCCGGTCGCCGGAGACGGCTCCGGTGCCGCTCCGGTTGGGCGGGGTGGTTCAAACTGGTGTGGTGAGCACTTCATTGCGGGCGGTTCTGTGGGACTTCGGCGGCGTCATCCTTACCTCGCCATTTGACGCCTTCGCCCGATACGAGGCGAGCGCCGGACTTCCCGCCGGGTTGATCCGAACCCTCAACGCCACGAATCCGGACACGAACGCCTGGGCCCGCTTCGAGCGGAACGAGCTGAGCCTCGCGGAGTTCTGTGTGAGCTTCGAAGCCGAGGCTTATGCCGTCGGGCATTCCGTTTCGGGGCGCGACGTCATGGCACTGCTCCACGGCGAGGTCCGACCGCAGATGGTCGAGGCGGTTCGTCGGTGCAAGCAGGCCGGGTTTCTGATCGCGTGCCTCACGAACAACGTCCGCCTGGACCAACGCAATGGCACCGCCCAGCCGGAGCGGCCTGAGGTCGCCGAAGTCATGGCGATGTTCGACCACGTGACCGAATCGAGCCTCGCCGGGATTCGAAAGCCCGAGCCGCGCTTCTACGAGCTTGCGTGCGAAGCTCTCGGCATCCACCCTCACGAGGCCGTCTTTCTCGATGACCTCGGCATCAACCTGAAGCCGGCTGCGGCAATGGGCATGAGGACGATCAAGGTGACCGATCCCGACGAAGCACTTGACCAATTATCTGCCCACATAGGGATTACGTTGCGATGATGGGGAAGCCGGCGGTGGACGAGAACCGCAACCCCTGGTCCGTTCGCTCGAGCGAGGTCCGCTACGAGAACCCATGGATTTCCGTCCGACACGACGAGGTCGTCGATCCATCCGGACGGGCCGGCATCTATGGCGTCATTTCGCCGCGCTGCCTGGCCCTTGGGGTCCTGCCGATCCTCGACGACGGCAGCGTGCTCCTCGTCGGTCAATACCGCTATCCACTCGACCGGTACTCGTGGGAGATGCCCGAAGGCGGTGGAGCCAAAGACGTCGATCCCCTCGTCTCGATCGCCCGCGAGCTGCGTGAGGAGACGGGGCATGAAGCCTCTTCGTGGTTGTCGATCATCGACATGACGCTGTCGAACAGCGTGACCGACGAATGGGCCATGTGCTGGGTTTCCTGGGGGCTTCGCCTTCATGCAGAAGGAGCCGAGCCGGAGTCCACGGAGGACCTCGCGATTTGGCAGGTCCCCTACCCGGAGGCGGTCGAGATGGTGTGGAGCGGAGAGATCTTCGACTCGATGACGGTCGCGACCATCGCGAAAGTCGAAGCGATGCGGCTCCGCGACGAGCTGCCAAGCGACCTCATTGCGTTGCTCAACCTGCATTCGGTGGTGGGGGCGCCGGCGGAGGAGCGCCTCCGTCCAAGGCGCCCGCGCTGACAAGAACCGTTCGCCCGGGACCGCGAACCCCGTCGCGCCTCATCCGCTCCGTGATCCTCGACCGCAACTCACGCGCCACATCCCATTGCTTGCGCGGGGCCGTCTTGGCGAGGATGCGGATCGACACACCCTCGGCGACCATTGCCTGAACGCCCTGCACCTCGGGTGGTTCGAGCAGGAACGGGCTCCAGGCCGAATCGCGGTGCATCGCGTCGATTTCCTCAGCGAGAGCGGCCATGACCGCGGCGGAGTCGTTCTCGTAGCCGATGGTCACGTCAACAACGGCGCGGGACCACTCCATCGATTGATTGCCGACCGAGCGGATCTCCCCGTTGGGGATGAACCAGACCGTTCCATCGACTGATCGAAGGCGTGTCACACGCAAGTTGACGTCTTCGACAGTGCCGCTGGTCGTTCCGACGGTGATGACGTCGCCCACGCTGTACTGGTCCTCGAGAAGGACGAACAGCCCGCTGAGGTAGTCCTTGATGAGCGACTGGGCGCCGAATGCCAGCGCCACGCCGGCAATGCCGGCACCGGCCACGAGTGGACCAAGCTCCACGCCCAGCAATCCGATGACCGTCAAGATGGCAATGACGCCGACGATGACGCGCCACAGGCTCGCAACCGCATCGGCAACGGTTCGGGCGCGCTGCTCGGTTCGTGCGTCGCGGAGTCGTTTCGGAGCAGCGAGACGCGCAGTGAGGAGCGACCGTCGCAGGAATGCGCCGCCGAGACGGGCAAGGACAACGGCACCGATCAGCACCCCGAGGATCCGCAGAGGGCCGAGCACGATCAGCTCGACGGTCTGTGCACCGAACTCGGTCATCCCGGCGTTGCGGAGCCAGTTCCCGAGCCAGCCGAGCTCGACCGGACTCGGCGAAGTGGACCCGACGATGACGATCACTCCCCCAGTCTCGCCGAACCCGTCCGTCGTAACCGGTCATCGACGAAGCGACTCCCACGGCCGATGAACGAATAGCGTGTGGCAATGACGTGGTTGCTGACCGGCGGGGCCGGTTACATCGGTGCACATATTGTCCGAGCGCTCCAGGAGATCGGGCGGGATGTCGTGGTTGTCGATGACCTGACCTCGGGTTTCGCCGACCACATCCCTGAGGGTGTCCCGCTCGTCCACGCGAACGTCCTCGAAACGGATGTCCTCGAGGCGACGATGCGCGAGCACAACGTCGTGGGCGTCGTGCACCTCGCTGCCAAGAAGGCCGTCGGCGAGTCGGTGGAGCGCCCGCTGTACTACTACGAGCAGAACGTCACCGCGATGTGTCATCTCCTCGAAGCGATGGAACGCGTCGATGTCAAGCGATTGATGTTCTCGTCGAGTAGCGCTACCTACGGTGACGTCCTCGTGGACACGGTCACCGAGGAAACGCCGAAGCACCCGACGAGCCCGTACGGCGAGACGAAGCTCATCGGCGAGTGGCTGATGAAGGCGCAGAGCACGGCTGTCGGCATGTCCTACGTGAGCTTACGGTATTTCAATGTCGCCGGCGCCGGCGCCCCCGAACTCGGTGATCAGGGTGCGGCCAACCTGATCCCGTTGGTCTTTCGAGCGCTTACCGCCGGCGAGCGGCCGAAGGTGTTCGGAGCCGATTGGCCGACCCGCGACGGATCGTGCATCCGCGACTACATCCACGTCGTCGACGTCGCCCGGGCCCACGCAGCTGCGGTCCGTGTTCTGGACGACAACGCGCCCACCGGCAAGGTGCACGGACGCGTGTACAACATCGGCACCGGCCTCGGTTCGACGGTGCTCGAAGTCATCAACGTCGCCTGCGACGTGACCGGGATCCACATCGAGCCGGAGATCGTCGGGCGACGTCCGGGTGACCCCGCACGAATCGTCGCCGACCCTTCGGCCGCCGAACGTGAGCTGGGTTGGAAGGCCACCCACGACCTGCGCGACATGGTCGCCAGCGCGTGGGCAAGCTGGCAGCAACAGTCCCATTGACCTGATCGCGGTGGCGATCCCACCGGGCCGGGTGGCGGCGGTCATCGCCGTCGTTCTCGTCGCGTCGGTCCTGCAGCGCGTCTCCGGTTTCGGCTTCGCCCTCGTCGCCACTTCGTTGCTCGCCCTCGCCATGCCGGTTTCGGACGCGGTCGTGATCCTCTCCTTCGTCTCGATCCCGTCCACCGCCCTGACGTGGCATCAACTGCGGGGGCACGCAGATCCGAGGCAGCTCCGCCGGCTCATCGCGTGGACACTTCCCGGACTCCCGCTCGGACTGATCGTCCACGCCTCGGTCCCTGATCGTCCAATGCGGCTGATTCTCGCCATCGTCATCTCGATGGCTGTCGCCCTTCTCATCACCGGATGGAAGGTGCCCGTCCACCACGTTGCCCGCGCCGACGCCGTTGCCGGCTTCGCGGCCGGTGTCTTGAACACCTCGACCGGAACCAACGGGCCCCCGCTTGTGTTCGACCTGACCAGTCAGGGCATCACGCCCGACCGGCTCCGCGCCACCCTCTCGGGTGTGTTCGCGTTCTCGGGCATCACGACCGTCACCCTCTTTGCGATCGAGGGTTCGCTCGACGGCAAGGCACTGGTCACCGGCGCGGCGGCGATGCCATTCGCCATCGTCGGTCAACGGGTCGGAACGCGTCTCTCCGCCGGTGTGAGCGAAGCGTTGTTCCGGCGGCTCACCTTCGCCCTGCTGATCGGCACCGCCCTCTCGACGGGAGCAAAGGCGATCTTCTTCTGACCGGACCCGATCAGAGCCCGGCCAACACGCCGTGCTTCAGATCCTCGAGCTCGACATCGTGGGCATGGTGCCCGCCGACCGCCGGTGAGCTCGACGCCGGTCGGCACACCGACGTGAGCACGCGCCCGAGATCGGCCGCAAGGGTCGCCAGCCGAGGCTGGACGAATGACCATGCGCCCATGTTCGACGGCTCTTCCTGGAGCCACAGAATCGAAGAAGCGTTGGGGTAGCGCTCGATCACGGCCCGGATCTGCTGCTCCGGCCACGGGTACAGCTGCTCGACCCGAACCACGGCGATCTGCGAAGGCTCTCCGGCAGAGGCAGCCGCGTCCCGAGCCGCGTAGGCATCCCAGGCCACTTTGCCGGAGCACAGAACCACCCGGCGCGCCGTCGACGCATCGGCATAGGTGGCGTCGTCGAGCACCTCGTGAAATCGACCGTTGGAAAGTTCATCGACGTGGCTACGCGTCTGCTTCGCCCGCAGGCCCGACTTCGGCGACATCAGTACGCAGGGCTTGGCCTGACGCGAGTTCACCTGTCGGCGCAGGAGGTGGAAGATCTGCGCCGCCGTCGTGACGTTGCAGACCCTGATGTTGTCGTCCGCGCACGACTGGAGGAAGCGTTCGAGCCTGGCCGACGAGTGTTCGGGTCCCTGTCCCTCGTAGCCGTGAGGAAGGAGCATGGTGAGTCGCGACGTCTGACCCCATTTCGACTCCCCTGACACGATGTACTGGTCGATCATGATCTGTGCACCATTGACGAAGTCGCCGAACTGCGCCTCCCAGGCGACGAACGCGTCCGGGTTGGAGATCGAGTAGCCGTACTCGAAACCGAGGACGGCGTACTCCGACAGCGACGAGTCGTAGACGACGAAGCGCCCCTGGTTCGACTCGAGTGTGGCGAGCGGATAGTGCTCGGCGCCGGTCTCGACATCGATGAGCACCGACTGCCGATGGCTGAACGTGCCGCGCCGCGAGTCCTGCCCGGTGATGCGAACGGCGCGACCCTCCATGACCATGGACCCATAGGCCATCGCTTCGCCCAGGGCCCAGTCGACCTCGCCCGTTGCATAGGACGTGGCCCTCGTCTCGAGCTGCTTGGCCAGTTTGGGATGGGCGTTGAAGCCTTCGGGCCACGAGTGCGTTGCCGCCGCGATGCGGTCGAGGACCTCTCGAGAGACCGCCGTGTTCACCGGAGCGAACGATGCCGGGAGACCTTCGCCACGAGGGATCGCCTCGTGTTCGACGCCCTCCTGCTTCTGTGCGCGGGTGAAGTCCAAGGCGACCTGCATCATCGCTTCGAACTCGGCGATCGCCGCATCGGCCTCTTCCTGGGTGATGTCTTTGCGGCCGGCGAGGTCGCGGGTGTAGAGCTCGCGGACCGACGGTCTGTTGTCGATCACGTCGTACATGAGCGGCTGGGTGTAGCGGGGCTCATCGCCTTCGTTGTGACCGTGTTTGCGATAGCAGACCATGTCGATCACCACGTCGCGCTTGAAGGTGTGGCGATACTCGAACGCGAGCTTGCCGACCCGGAAACATGCTTCGGGATCGTCACCGTTCACGTGGAAGATCGGGGCCTGGATGGTCTTCGCTACGTCGGTGCAATACGTCGAGGTACGGGCCGAGTCCGGGTTCGTGGTGAAGCCGACCTGGTTGTTGATCACGAGGTGGATGGTGCCGCCGGTCTTGTAGCCGGCGAGTTGGGAGAGCTGGAGCGTCTCGGGGACCACGCCCTGTCCGGCGAAAGCGGAGTCGCCGTGCATCAGCAGCGGCATGACCGACGTGTCCCCGGAAATGCCGGTGGCGTCGAGCTTGGCGCGGACCATGCCTTCCACGACCGGGTCGACCGTCTCGAGGTGGCTCGGGTTCGGGGAGAGCGTGACGCCGACCGCTCTGCCCGAGAGGCCGGTGTAGGTGCCGGTCGCTCCGAGGTGGTACTTGACGTCCCCCGACCCCTGCACGGAACCGGTCGGCATGTCCTCGAACTCCCGGAACAGCGTGGCAACGTCCTTCCCGACGACGTTGACGAGCGTGTTGAGGCGACCTCGATGAGGCATGCCGATGACCACTTCTCGGATATCCGTCGCGGCGGCCGAGTCGAGAATGGCGTCGAGGATCACCATTGCCGATTCGGCACCTTCGAGTCCGAAGCGCTTCTGACCGGTGTAGCGCTTATGCAGGAACTTCTCGAACGCTTCTGCCGCGTTGAGGCGGCTGAGGATCTGTTTCTGGGTGGCCACGTCGAGGGTGGTGTTCACACCTTCGACGTGGCTTTGGATCCACCGTTTCTGGACCGGATCCATGATGTGCATGTATTCGACACCGACAGTGCGGCAGTACGCGTCGCGCAGGATGCCCAGGAGCGAGCCGAGCGTGTGCTCGTCGGCCGAACCGATCTTGCCGGTGTAGAACGAGCGATCGAGGTCCCAGATCGACATGTCGAAGGTGATCGGGTCGAGCTCAGCGGGCATGGTCGGTGCCTTCGCATCGAGCGGATCGAGATCAGCGATCAGATGTCCGCGAGAACGATACGCGTTGATGATCTCCTGGATCGCCGCGGCTTTCTCTGCCACGTTGCGGTCCGACGACACCGCGTTGTTGTCGCGGTTCCAGCGGGCCGGCTCATACGGCACACCGAGCGATTCGAACACATCGTCGTAGAACGAATCCTCGCCCATCAGCAGACGCTGGATCCGATCGAGGTAGGAGCCGGATTCGGCACCCTGGATGATTCGATGGTCGTAGGTCGAAGTGAGTGTGATCACCTTGCTCACGCCGATCTCGGCGAGCTTCGCCGGATCGGCCGCCATGAAGGCTGCCGGGAAGTCGATGGTGCCGAGTCCGATGATGGCGGCCTGTCCGGGCATCAGGCGGGGGACGGAATGGCGAGTGCCTAGTCCACCGGGGTTGGTGATCGAAACCGTGACCCCCTGGAAGTCGTCGACCCCGAGCTTGTTGGTTCGCGCTTTCGCGATGAGCACTTCGTAGGCGTCGTAGAACTCCGAGAACGTGAGCGTGTCGGCGTTCTTGATGCAGGGCACGACGAGGCTGCGGGAGCCATCGCTCTTCTTCACGTCGACGGCGATGCCGAGCCCGACGTGAGGGTTCCGCACGATCTGAGGATTTCCCGACGCGTCGGTGGTGAACGTGTTGCGCATCGCCGGAACGGCGTCGAGCGCACGCGTGATCGCGAACGCGATCAGGTGGGTGAAGCTGACCTTGCCACCGCGGGTGCGGGCGAGGTACCGGTTGACGATGTTGCGTTCGACCTCGAGGAGCTTCGCCGGGATGTCGCGCACACTTGTTGCCGTGGGAACGTGGAGGCTCGCCTCCATGTTCATCACGATCTTGGCGGCCACGCCTCGGAGCGGTTCCGCGGTGCCGCCGACGGGCACTGCGGGCGGACGGGACGCGGCGGCGGCCGACGGTGCAGTCGCGGAAATCGGCGTCGGAACCGGAGCGGCTACGGTCGCCGATACCTGGGCGGCCGAGCCGTTCGAGCCGTTGGAACCGTTCGAGGCGTTGGAACCGTTCGGATCACGGACGGTCACCGGGACCGAGGCGATCGTGGCCACCGGGGATACGGCCCGGACCGGACCGGTCGGTGACCCGTTCCCGGTGGCGAAATAGGATTGCCAGCTCTCGGAGACCGATGTCGGACTGTCGGTCCACTTGGCCCGCATCTCGTCGACGAGCCAGGCGTTCGGGCCGAGGGCGAGTTCTTCAGGACTCAGTGCATTCACCCGGCCCAGGCTACCCGCCGGGCGGTTTCATGAAGCGGCGCGAGGGCACGCGACCCGGGTCGAACGACCTATTCCGGTCAAGAAAACGTCGCTGCGGTCGATGGTTACACAGTGACAAACCAGCCGGAACGAACGGCGCTCCTCGTCCCGCCCCGGCGCCTCGGCGAACTTCTCACCCATCGCCGCGCCGAGATGCGCCAGCCCCTCGCCGAGCTCGAGCACCGCTCGCTCGGGCGATTCTCCGCGGGCGACCTGGCACTGTTCGAGGCGGGCGACGCCTCCCCGACCGACGAACAGCTCAGACACCTCGCCGGCATCTACGGCTTGGACCTCTCGGCGATCACGCCCCAGCGAGCGTTCCTCGAACTCGACCTCTCCGAAGGATTGGTGTCGATCGGGGTTGAAGAGGAGCGGTTCACTCCGGAGCAAGACGATCGAGAGATCCTGCTCCGCTATCTGGCCATCGTCTACCGGATGCGGGCCATCAACCCCGGTGTGGTCGTGCCGGCCCGAAACGACGACCTCGCAACCTTGGCGATGGTGTTCTCGACGACCCCTGCGGAGATGCGGTCCACGCTCGAATCCCTGATGCTGGGTGAGCGGTCCGAGCTCCGGCGTCGTCACGCCGACCTGAAACGCCGTGTGGTCGTGCCCGGGCTCGGGGTGCTCGTGGCGCTGACAACCGTCGGTGGCCTCCTGTTGGTACGGCACAGCACGGGAGCCTCTCAGCCGCCCAACACGCCGACGAACCCCACCATCAGCGCGTCGGTCGACGTCGGCTCGGCGCGGGTCATCACGAACACCGCTGTAGCAGGGCGACCGGCGGGGTCGGTCGAGATTGGTTCAGCGCTCACCATCGAGCGCTCCCCTTCCAACGCAGACTCGACGGCCAACGTCGACATCGGCACTGCGCAGGTCATGGAACGCGACCCGCTTCCGGTCCGACCGGGTCAGCCTGACGTCCACGTCGGATCAGCGCAGACTATCGAGCGCTGAACCCGAGGGGATCCGACGCGGCGGGGGCGTCTGACGGCGACGACGTTCGTCGCCTGCCCGTCATCAAGCCCAGGGCGCCCGCTGCGGCAGCGGCGAACCCACCGGAGGCCATCGACCAGCGAGCGCCGAAATGGTCCGCGATGAACCCGATGATCGGTCCGCCGATCGGTGTCGATCCGAGGAAAACGACCGACTGCAGTGCGAGCACCCGGCTCCGCATGGACGCATCGGAGTGGGCCGTGAGCATGCCGCTCAACTGGCTCATCAGGAGACCGCCGCAAAAGCCCATCGGCACCGAGAACGCGTTCGCAACCAGGAAGCCCGGTGACGCGGACACGCCGATGGCGGCGACCCCCATACCCATGCACGCAAACAGGAAGACCTGCAGCGACGGCGCTCGCCGCCGGGCCGAGGTCAGTGCCCCTGCGAAGCTGCCGACACTGGTGATGGCAAAGAGGGCGCCGAGCCCGTCGGCCTGGCGTCCGAAGACGTCGGCGATGAGCAACGGGAAGGTGACCTGGTAGTTGAAGGCGAACGTCGCCACGACGGTCGTGGCGAGCATCGCCACACGCAGCATCGGGGTCTCCCAGACGTGGCGAACCGCGTCCCGGGCACCTCCCCGACTCGTCGGCGGCGCCGAGGCATGCCGCCGATTCGTCATCGCCCGGAGCGCCACGATCATGGCGAGGTACGAGAGCCCGTTGGCGAGGAAACACCACGACGTGCCGGCAAACTTCGTCACGAAGCCCCCCATCGCCATGCCGAGCACCCGGCTCGAGGTGATCACGCCGGTGTTGAGTGACATGGCGTTCGGCAGGGCCGACTTCGGAACGAGGTCACCGATGATCGAGCGGCGAACCGGCGTGTCGAACGCGCTGGCGAGACCGCCGATCCCGCTGATGGCGAGCACCGCGCCGATCGACTCCCGATTCGTGAAGTCGAGTGCGGCAAGGGCGAGGGCGGTGGACGCCATCGCGACCTGCGTCACCAACATGAGACGGCGTTTGTCCATGCGGTCGGCCAATGCTCCGGCCCACGCCCCGAACAGCAGGGTCGGGCCGAACTGCACCACCCCGAGGAGGCCGAGGAGCGTGCCCCTGGCTCCAAGCTCGTGCACGAAGAGCCACGAAAGGGCGATCGACTGCATCCAGGTGCCGAGCATCGACAGTGCCAGACCGAGGAAGTAGCGGCCGGCGCCGGGGTACCGGAGGCTGGCGAACAACGCCGGTCGGGCCTCCATCTCCATTGCCTCGGTCACTGCGGCATCTTCTCACGAGCGCTCCGCGAGGCACTCAATTGGCAGACACACCACTAGGTTGGTTGGCCGTATGGCCGCACCCACCATGGACAAGAGCCGATTCATCGTCACGATGCGCGATCTGCGCCGTTTCTACCCGCCCGACCGGGAGGTGCTGCGCGGGATCAACATCTCGATGTATCCCGGGGCCAAGATCGGCATCCTCGGCTCGAACGGTTCGGGCAAGTCGTCACTCCTGAAGATCCTCGCCGGAGTCGACACGGAGTACCAGGGCGAGATGCGTGTCACGCCCGGATTCACCATCGGCTACCTCGCCCAGGAGCCCGAGCTCGACGAGACAACCGACGTCATCGGCAACGTGCGCCAGGGACTCGGAGAGCTGGCTGGGCTCGTCGACCGTTACAACGAGGTCTGCAACGCCATGGGCGAGCCCGACGCCGACTTCGACAAGCTGCTCTCCGAACAGGCCGACCTGCAGGACAAGATCGATGCCGCGAACGCCTGGGACCTCGACCGTCAGCTCGAGATCGCGTTGGACGCCCTACGGTGCCCGCCGAGCGACGCCGACGTGTCGAAGCTCTCCGGCGGTGAACGGCGTCGCGTCGCGTTGTGCCGCCTGCTCCTGTCCAAGCCCGACCTGCTGCTCCTCGACGAACCGACCAACCATCTCGATGCGGAGTCGGTCGGCTGGCTGGAGCGGTTCCTCCAGGAATACACCGGCACCGTGGTCGCCGTCACCCACGATCGCTACTTCCTCGACAACGTCGCCGGCTGGATACTCGAGCTCGACCGTGGGGCCGGGATTCCGTACGAGGGGAACTACTCGGGCTGGCTCGAGCAGAAGCGGGCGCGCCTCGCCCAGGAAGAGAAGACCGAGACGGCCCGCCAGCGAGCGCTCGCCGAAGAATTCGAATGGGTCAAGCAGTCACCCCGAGCCCGGCAGGCGAAGTCGAAGGCCCGACTTTCGGCCTACGAAGAGCTCCTGTCCGAGCACCAGTCGCGTGAGGGTAGGCAATCGAAGCTCGAGATCGTCATCCCCACCCCGCCGCGCCTGGGCGATGTCGTGGTGGTGGCCGATCACGTGCAGAAGGCCTTCGGGGAGCGCCTACTCATCGACGATCTGAACTTCATCCTGCCCCGCAACGGCATCGTGGGGATCATCGGCGCGAACGGCGCCGGCAAGACGACGCTCTTCCGGATGATCACCGGCCAGGAGCCGGTCGATTCGGGCACGTTGACTGTCGGGCCTACTGTCACGATCGCCTACGTCGATCAGAGTCGCGCCGATCTCAATCCCGACAACACGGTCTACGAAGAGATCACTGGCGGCATGGACCTGATGAAGTTCAACGGCCGCGAGATCAACGGCCGAGCGTATTGCGCCAGCTTCAACCTCAAGGGCTCGGATCAGCAGAAGAAGGTCGGACAGCTCTCCGGTGGCGAACGCAACCGGGTACAGCTCGCCAAACTGCTGAAGAGCGGCGGCAACGTGCTCCTGCTCGACGAACCGACAAACGATCTCGACATCGACACCTTGCGTGCGCTCGAAGACGCGCTGCTTGCCTTCCCCGGGTGCGCAGTGGTCATCAGCCACGACCGCTGGTTCCTCGACCGCGTATGCACTCACGTTCTCGCCTTCGAAGGCGACTCGGTTGTCCGGTGGTTCGAGGGAAACTTCGCCGACTATGAAGTCGTTCGCCACAAGGAGCTCGGCGCCGATGCCGACACACCGCACCGCATCAAGTACCGCCCGATCTCGCGTTAGTACGCGTACGTTCCACTAGTGGACATCCGTCGGCTCCGGCGACTCATTGCGCTATCGAGTGCGCTGAGCATTGCGTCCATGATCGTGTTCTCGATCAAGGACAACGCCGCTGGCGCGATGACCGGCGGGGTGCTCGGGGCGATAGGGATCCTCTGTCTGATGGTCGGCAATGCCGTGCACCTGGGCGACAACCTTGGCGGCGCGCAGGAGGCATTGGCGGCTGAGCTCGAAGCACGCGTCCAGCAGTTGGTCGACGCCGGCGCAGATGAGACAGCGGCCCGGTCCGTGGTCAACAAGGCCGTCCGCTACGGCCGCGGCGACCGCTGACGCTCAGGAGATCGTCACGACGCATGGCGTCGACCGAGAGCGTCACGTGTCCAGCGTCGTTCGGCGCCGCCCGGGACCAGAAACGGAACGTGCGCGGGTGCCGACGGGGTCCAGGGTCTTTTCTGATGCCTCATGGTTGTCGCCATAGCGCGCCACGAGGCTTTGTCCGATCCGATGGAGCTCAGCTCGGAGTTCGGGTGGTCGCAGCACGCTGAGGACAGGGGCGAGGCCGGCGAGTTCTCCGCCGAGACTGGCAATGCTGTGGCCGCGGAGTTCGAGTTCGATTCGGCCGTCAACGGGAGGACCGATGCTCACCCGGGTGCCGAGCAGACCACGGATGATCCCGACGTAGCCGGGATCGATAAGCGCACTCACGACGACCGGGGCGCGACGCTCATCGATCCTTTCCGCGACCTCGGCCCAGGTGCGAGCGAGATCGAAGTCCGCCGGTCGCTTCGACGCTCGGCCCGTCTCCACAACGCTGCTGATCCGATCGACCCGAAACGTGCGCATTCCCGAGTCGGTGTCAGCGATCAGGTACCAGTGCGGACCCTTCGAGGCCATGCCGAGGGGCTCAACGACACGGGAGGTGATCGCTCGCTGTCGGTCTTCGTACCCCATGCGGATCTGCCGCGCCTCGACGACCGCCTGCTGGACTGCGTCAAGGTGCGGTGGCGTCGGGACCACAGGCGCGCTCCGTCCCCATCCGGTCGGATCGACGACCACCGCGGACGATGCTGCCTCCGCTGCGTCCTGGAAGGACGAAGGAAGCGCGCGTACGAGTTTTCTCAGAGCGGCACGGACGGTCGGCGTGGCCGCGGCCGGGCCGGCTACGAGGAACAGGGCCCGGGTCTCCGCCGCGGTGAGCCCGCTGAGATCGGTCGTTCCTCCGCCGGCCAGCCGCCAGCCCCCGTTGCGACCCTGCTGGGCGTAGACCGGGATACCGGCCGCCCCCAGCGCGTCGAAGTCGCGGCGGGCTGTGCGCTCCGACACCTCGAGCTCCTCCGCGACTTCGGCCGCGGTCACCTGCCCTCGTCGCTGCAGCAGAAGAAGGATCGCCACGAGGCGGTCGGCGCGCATGTGACCAGTATTCTCCGTAAACAGGACATCAGATGTCCTGTTTCGGTTGCCATCGTGGTTTCCATGACAACTGCAACTTCACCGACCCTTGCCCCCACCGACCCCAGGTCCTTCTTCGCCACGGCCGTGGCGCTCGGCGGAGCCACGATCGCCGCCGTGACGCCGGCCCAACTCACCGACCCGACACCGTGCGACAGCTTCAACGTCCGTTCGCTGATCGGACACCTCGTCGCCGTCCTCCAGCGGGTAGCCAACGTCGGAAGCGGCGGATCGGTCCACGACACTCCCGAAGTCGTTGTCGGCGTGGCTGACGACGGATGGCTCGCCGCATGGAACACCGCGGCGCACGATGTGCACCGGGTCTGGGCCGACCACGCCAAACTCGGAGCGACGTTCACCCTCCCCTGGGCTCAGCTGCCCGGCGCCGGACTACTTGCTATGTACACAAATGAAGTGACCGTGCACACCTGGGACCTCGCGGTCGCAACCGGCCAACGGCCCGAGTGGAACGACGAGGCGATCGCCTTCGCATGGGCGGCCATGCAGCATGCGCTTCCGGCCACCGGCCGCACGGAGGGGTTCGAGGCCGCTCGCGCCGCCATGCCCGAGGAGTTCCGCGACTGGGAGGCGCCATTCGCCGAAGCCGTTCCCGTCGACCATGACGCCAGCCCCATCGATCGGCTCGTGGCCTGGAGCGGCCGTCGCCCCTAGGCAGTCACGTCGAGGTCGCCGCCGACACCGACAGGTCTCAAACCGAGAGCGCCGCCGGACGCTCCGCCGGATCCTTGTCGATCGGTGATGTCCAGGCCGCATAGGGAAGGTCCGTACCGATCACCAACCGGGTGCGCGTTCCGGCCAGGGTGCGATGGAGCCATCCGGCGGGCGCTTTCGCCGAGCATCCCGGCGTCACGTGGGTCACGTGACCGCGTTCGTCTGCGAACGATCCGGAGCCGGAGATGACGAACGTGACTGCGGCGAACTCGTGCCAGTGGAGGGTCTCGTCCTCCTCGTGGACATCATCGAACGCCAGGCCGTGAAACCCCAACGCGGCGACGCGCTCGAGGGCTTCGGCTTCACTGATCGGGGCGCCTGTTGTGAACTCGTATTCCATGGCGTGCCATCCTCTCGTCGGTGCCGGCGGGCGGCTCAGCCGGAGGGACACCGGCGTCACCCGATTCTTCCAGAATCGGGAGAAATGGGTGGAATGCACGGCGCGGCCGTCCGTGGCTCACCGCGTCAGCCCCGTTTCGGGCCCGCTTGTACGTGCGGCCGATAGCCGATCGACGCCAGCCAGTCACGGAGCGCGACCGCGGCCGGGGGCAGAGTGCGGTCACGGCGCGCCAAGATGAGGAAGGGTTTGTCGGTTCGCATCGGCGGGGCGAGGGACACGAGGCGGCCGAGGTCGACCAGCGTCTCGACGATGTGCATCCATCCGAGTGCCACGCCCTGTCCGTCGAGCGCTCCTTGCACGATGAGCGAGTAGTCGTTGCTGCGATATCCGGCCAGTGGAGAAGGCGCCGCCATGCCGTGAGCACGAAACCAGCGGGGCCAGTCGAAACGGTGTGTGTATCGCTCCTCAAGGTGCAACAGCGGCGCGGCGCCCAGCGCCGCAAGGTCGCCATATCGAAGCGTCGCCGCGACCGACGGAGCGGCGACCGGGGCGACTTCCTCGACACAGAAGTTGGTCGCTTCGAGGTCGTCTCGGTCAACGATGCCCAGGGGGATCCACAGGTGGGCGTCGTCCTGCCCGACGGTTCTGTCGGTATCCGTGGTGATGACCCTCAGCTCAACGGTCGGGTGCAAGCGCTTGAACTCGGGGAGCCTGGGCAGAAGCCAGTGGGTGGCGAGTGAGGCCGACACAGAGATCGTGACCGTGGCGTCGCCCGCGATCGCGGCGCCGACGGCAAGGTCGATTTGGTCGAATCCGGCGCTGACCCGCTGGTGCAAGATCCGTCCGATGGCGGTCAACGACACCCCCGAACCCGTCCGTTCGAACAGGAGTGACCCGACAGCTCGTTCCAGTCGTGCCACGGCATGGCTGACAGCGGGTTGTCCGACTCCGAGGCGCGCTGCTGCCCCCGTGAAGGAACCGAGCCGGGCCGTGGCATCGAAGGCCCGCAGTCCAGAATCAGATATCTCGATGCCATGAATTAGAGTCATAGGTGCATGACAAACATACCGGGTTGACCACTGTTTGCGGAGAAGTGACAATGAGATCATGACATCGATCGATTCCGACTCGGGCCTTCCTGTCCTTGGCTTCGTCGGACTCGGCAACATGGGCGGGCCCATGTGTCGAAGGCTTCTCGGCGCCGGCTACCGGGTTGTTGCCTTCGACCTCTCGTCCCGTGCGCTCGGCGACGCGGTCGCGTCCGGCGCCGAGGCGGCATCGTCTGCTTCGGCATGTGCCGCTGCGGCGGATGTGTTCCTCACGTCGCTGCCGCGCCCGGACCATGTGGCCGCCGTCATGGTCGACGGTGGCGCGTTGACTGCATTGCGCGACGGTTCGGTGTGGGTGGACCTCACCACCAATCGCAAAGACTTCGTAGCGGAACTTGCTGCTGCAGCGC
>JANPFX010000170.1:0-10746 GCA_031423635.1 Acidimicrobiia bacterium
GACGGAGATCCTGACGTACCACGTGGTCGCCGGTTCGGTTCCGGCCTCCACCGTGTTGACGCTCGATGGCAAGTCGGCGAAGACCGTCAACGGTGCGGAGGTGAAGATCGGTGTGTCGGGTGGCAAGGTCACGCTGAACGGCAACGTGAACGTGACGGCGGTCGACGTGAAGGCTTCGAACGGCATCATCCACGTCATCGACACCGTGCTCCTGCCGCCTGTTGCCGGGCCCGCACCGGTGGCCGGTGGTCGGACCATCATCGACGTCGCCACGGCAAACGGTTCGTTCAAGACGCTCCTCGCGGCGATTGACGCAGCCGGCCTCACCGCCACCCTGAAGAGCGCCGGCCCGTTCACGGTGTTCGCACCGAACGACCATGCCTTTGCCGTTCTGCCACAGGAGATCATCGCTTCGCTACTGAAGCCGGAGAACAAGAAGGCGCTCACCGACATCCTCACCTACCACGTCACACCCGGGAAGCTGAGCGCGGCACAGGTGTTGTCGAGTGCGGAATTGTCCACGGTGAACGGCAAGAAGTCGAAGATCAGCTTGGTCAACGGTCGTCCGTTCATCAACGGCGCCGCCATCAAGATCACCGACATCGAGACGAGCAACGGCGTGATCCATGTGATCGACACCGTGATGCTGCCGTAGCGACTGCGAACCCTCGCTCCGGCGGTACGGGCCGGCCCTTTCCTCGGGAAGGGGCCGGCCCGTTCGCGTCCGGAGATCGCTGACACAGAACGTGGAGCGAACGTCGCCGTTGCTTGCCGACGTGCTTTCGTGCTTCGAAGACAACGGCGTCAACCTTCCCGCACCGGACTAACGTCTCCGGACCGTGCTGGTCGGAACCATCGGGTCGCCCCGCCGTGCCCTTGTCGAGGGGAGCGGTCGGATCACTCTCGCTGCGGGGACGGCTGACGAGGTGTCGATCGGCTGGTGGATCGGCGGCGAGGACCGCTGGTACATCCCGGAGCGGGAGATCACGGTTCGCCAGAGCCTGGTCCAGGGTGCGCCGGTCGTGATGACGGCGATCCGCATACCGGGTGGCGATGCCACCCATACCGTCTACGGAGCGGTGCAGGGACCCCGAGAGCTGGCAGTGATCGAGATAGCCAACAAGGCCCGCGCTCCTATTGTAGGTGTGCTTACGGTATCGGGGTCCGGTGCCCGGAACGTGAGCGTCGACGGAACAACGGTTCGGGTCGATGGGTTTGCACTCATCACGCTTCCCCGACCGCCACTGCGGACCGCTTCGGCCTCGTCGCTCGCAGATCTCGAAGCCGTCGTTACCAGCGGCACTGCGGGTGAAGGGTCTGCTGGTCTTTCCGGCCACCATGCAGGTGCGTTCGCGCTCATGGTCCCGGTCAGCCAAGCCACCTCGATTCGCGCCGGCGTCCTGATCGGAGCCTCGTCGTCCATCGCGCTCAGCGGCAGCCCCGTCCTGGGGTCCCTTCCCGATGTGCACACAGCGGCGTCGGGCTGGGGTGTGCACCTTGCCCGCGGTCCACGGCTGACGAGCCCGGATCCGGAACGCAACGAACTCCTCCGGGCCTTGATCGGGGGAGCGTTGCTCGCGGCCGAGCCGGCGATCGCCGACCGAACGACTTCAGTGCGGACGCGCGCCGTCCTGGCCCGTGCCTTTGACTCCATCGGGCTGCACGCCGAGGCGGGGGCGCTGCTGGAGAGCATCGACGACCATCAGGGTCGCCGCGGCGCGATCGACGACTCCGGGTCTCGGGAAACATCGGAGGCTTCCCTCCTCACCACAGCCACGGTCGTCGATGCACTTGCCCATCATGCGTGGGTCACTTCCGATGCGGTCTTTGCCGAGACCTTCGCGCCCGCTGCCGCCGGAGCAGTCGAAGCGATCGTGAAAGCGGCTCGCAAGATCGATGCACTCCATCCCCTGCTCGCCTGCGCGGGCTCGCTCCGAGCGCTCTTTCTTACGGCCGACGATCCGCGCGCTGCTGCGCAGGCGAAGACGATGTGGGAACGCTTCGGTTCACCTTGGCCGCTCCCGTCGGTGGCGCTTCCCCAGCTGCCGGCATCTTCAGCCGGAGGGTCCTTCGTGCCCGATGACCCGCTCCGCCTGGCGGCGGCGATCCGCGCCGCAGCAGACGACCTCGCATGCGTCGGACCTGCTGGTGCTGTCGACCTGTTCGGAGGGTATGTTCCGTCGTGGCGGGGGAGTTCGTTCGAGGTCCGGAACATCCCTGTTCCGGGAGGCCGCCTGTCGGCGGCCGTGCGTTGGCACGGTCAGCGAGCGGCAGTGCTGTGGGAGGTCGATGGTCCGTGCGACGTGACCATCACGTGTCGGTCGATCGACCCTTCGTGGACGGCGAGTGGTCGCCGTGGCGACGCCCTGCTGGCGCCGTCAGCGTGACGTAGCCCGGGAACGGATGTCAGCGAGGATCGCTCGGAGACCCTCTGCGTCGTCAGGGCTTCGGACCGGTATCGAGAACTCGATGCGATCCACTCGGCTGGCATACCGCTCGACCAATGCCTCGGCGATGTGGTCGTAGGTCGCGACCGTGGCGACGGTGTGGAGCATCTCGTCGGAGACCATGCCCGGCAGGTCGTCCCACTTCTGCTCCCGCGAAAGCTGTGACGCCTCGCGTGCCACATCTCCCCATCCGAGCAACTCGAAGGTCGGTCGGTAGGACGGAGTCGAGAGGTAGAACGCCACCCGGGCCCGCACCGTCTCGGCGACCGTGGCCAACGATGCTTCGTCCTTCGCCGTGCCGATGAGTGGTTTCATGCAGACCTCGACAGCGGATGCATCACGACCCACACGAGAGGCACCGTGCGCCAAGGCCGGAACGACGACCTCGTCGATGTAGCGGGTGTTGCAGACAGGATGGAGCCGGACGCCGTCGGCCACCTCCCCGGCGACTGCGCACATGTTGGGGCCGACGGCGGCGATGTGCACCGGGACGCGCGGATGATCGATCGGTCCGGGGTTGAACAGCGGCACCATCAGATCGAGCCGATAGTGCGGGCCTTCGTGGTGCAGCGGTGTGCCGTTCTGCCAGGAGTCCCATACCGCCCTGACAGCGTGCACGTAGTCCCGCATCCACGGTGCCGGTGCGTGCCACCCGAGGCCGTATCGGCGCTCCACGTGGGCACGCACCTGCGTGCCAAGTCCGAGGATGAAGCGCCCCTGCGAGAGCTTCTGGAGCGACCATGCCGACATCGCCGTGACGGTCGGACTGCGCGGAAACGCCATGGCCACGCTCGTGCCGAGCCCGATCGTGCTCGTCGCGCCGGCGCCGAGAGCGAGCAGTTGGAACGGGTCGTCCTTCGTCTCCTCCACGAGCACGGCGTCGAGGCCGCACTCTTCGGCGAGTGCCGCGCCGGCGGCGAACTCGTTGATCCGCAGCGGGGTTTCGGGCTCCCGCAACCCGGGGTCGAGCTTGCCGAGGGGGAGGAGGGTCTCGATGAGCATGGTGGTCTTTCGTTGCGAGTCGGGCAGTTGGTCAGCCGAGAACGCGACGCAGGACGATTCCACGCCATCGGTCATCGGTGCGAATCTCGACGAGGTCACATCGGTCGAACGCGTTCAGAACACGATCCACCTGCTCGTCGATGAGACCGGCGAGAAGGATCGTTCGGCCTCCTCGCGTCACCCGCTGCAGTGGGCCGGCCAAACCGATCAGTACTGGGGCAAGGATGTTTGCGCACACCACATCGAACGATTCGGTGATCGCGTCGAGCGGGACCCACTCGGCCGAACAGCGGTCATCGACGCCATTGCGACGGGCATTCTCCATCGTGACGGCGATCGCCGTCCGGTCGATGTCGATGCCGTGGGCAGTCGACGCGCCGAGCAGCAGCGCAGCGATGGCGAGGACGCCGCTGCCGCAGCCGACGTCGAGGACACGAGCGCCAGCCAACGTGACCAACGGCGACTGGAGGGCGCCGAGCACGAGTGAGGTCGAAGCATGTGCGCCCGTGCCCCACGCCCGCTTGGGATCGAGGAGCACGCGCGTCAACCCGACGGAGCCGTCCGCGGTCGTGGCAGACGCGCCATCCCAATCAGGCACGATCAGCAAGGAGCCGACCTGCACCGGTACGAAGTGCTCGCGCCATGCATCGAGCCAGTCGTTGCCGACGATCACTTCGAAGCGAGGCGTCCAGTGTGGATGGTTGGCCCAGATCCAACGTTCTGCCTCTGCGGCGGCGTCGTCGGAGGCGAACCCGGCTCGAAGAACCACGTCGTCGCCCGAGGTGCTGAGCTCCTCGATCCCGACGGTGTCGAGCTCGTAGAGTTCGGAGGCGGCGATCTCGTCGTCGCTTGCTGGGACGGTCAGCTCGACGACCGGGTATCGGCCCTCATCCGCAGCGGCGAGTCGTTCGACCAGGGTGAACGTCTCGAACACCACGAGTGTGGCGTCGGTGAGCGCCCATGTCGGATCATTCATCTGTGTGCGCAGTTCTTCGACAAACGGGGTCCAGTACTCCTCGTGGGCTCGTCGCCATGACTCGGCCGAGGTGAACGACTCCCCTTCGAGGTCGGCCATTGCGAAGGTCACTTCGGCAAGGCGGAGAACCTCAACGGACGTGGTCTCGAGGACGGCAAGCGGACGACCGGTGGAGTCGTGCATCGTCCATCGATTTCCCGGCTCCGGCACTCCGGCAGGGTCGTGTCGCGCCGAGTCGTACAAGTCGAACGTGGCGGTCTTCGCGCCGGCAAGGACCAATCCGGAGAGCCGTTCGCGCAGTGGCCCGGGGCTCGCGAAGCCGGGTAGAGCCTCAGATGTCACGACATCGTTCTTACCAGCCGCGCGGATCAACCCATCTGACCCGCAGATCGCCTCCGTCGACGCAGTTGACGCGCACCTCAGCCCGAGTCACGCACAGATCGGACATTTGTGGCCGTTCGACCTCCATTTTGCCGTGAGGTGCGCGTGGGGCGGGCTGGTCTGCGCGTGAAGTTGCCCGTGCTCACGCGAAGCTTTCCTGGCCATGTCCACCACCGCCCTTCGTCGACACGTCCTGCTCGGCCAGCTCCTCGTTCTTTCGGCTGCGTGCGCCGTTGTCGCATGGGCCGTGGTGCGAGGGTCCGCGATCCGACGGAGTCCGGACACGAAGCTCGAGGCCGCCCCCCTGGTCGGTACCTGGGACTGGGCCCCTTCGTGGAAGATCATTCCGGCCGTGTTCGTCGGATGCGCAGTGGTGATCTGGGCCGGACGCGGGACGTCCGAACGCCCGCATCGCAGTGAATTCGTGGCCATAGGCGCACTTAGCTTCTGTTGGACAGTGGCGCTCGCCTGGTCGCAGGGGCGCGCCACGATGATCGATCCGATTGTCGATCGCACGGAGTACTGGGCCCGACTTCCCAAACTCCCGCCAGCCACCGACATGCTGCGGGTCTGGGCCGACCCCATGTGGATGCGCAACCAGCCGGTGCATCTGAAAGGGCACCCGCCCGGCTACGTGCTCATCCTCAAGGCGATGGCACAGGTGGGGCTGCGCAGCCCCTGGGCCGCGGCTGCGTTGAGCTGGCTGGCGGCGGCCAGCGTTGCCGTGGGTCTGGTGGTGATCGTGCGACTGTGCACCAAGGGGGACGCATGGCGTCGGGTCGCGCCGTTCGCCGTGGTTACTCCCTACGCGGTGTGGATGGGTACCTCGGCTGACGCGGTGTTCAGTGCATTCGGTGTGTGGGGGGTCGTGGGCATCGTGGCGTCCGCCTCTGCCGTTCGGGCGAAACGGAGGCTTCTGTTCGGCGTACTGGGAGGGCTCTCCCTCGGTTGCGCGGTCTTCCTCTCCTACGGCATGGCGCCGTTCCTGATCATCCCCGGCCTGGCGATCCTTGGTGCGCCGTCGATCTCGTGGCGGGAGCGGGGGCTGAGCATCGCTTCGACGGCGATGGGCGGTATCGCTGTCCTGGCCGTCTTCGCGGTCTTTCGTTTTTGGTGGTTCGACGGGCTCGCCACCACGCGAATCTTCTATTGGAAGGGCACGGCGAAATTCCGACCGTGGGGATACTTCTTCGTCGCAAACATCGCCATTGTCGCCATCGCTTCTGGCCCGGCCGTCATTGCTGGAATGGGGGTCGTGGTCGGGGCCGGTCTTCGTGACGCGAGAGCAAGCCTTCGCTCGTTGGTCGAAACCGTCGATCGTTCCTGGGTGTTGGCACTCGGGGCGGTTCTGGCGATGTTCGGAGCGAACGTCTCGCAGCTCTCGAAAGGCGAGACCGAACGAATCTGGTTGCCCTTTTTCGTCTTCCTCGTGCCCCTCACGGCGGCGCTCGGCCACACGCTTTGGAGTCGCCGGTGCTGGATAGCGCTCCAGGCGGTCACGGCCCTTGTGCTGCAGGCCGGACTCCTGTCGAAGTGGTAGGCGGGTTTACGCCATCGATGGAGTCTTTGCCCGGCCGAACACACCGAGCACGGCGAGCGTGCCGATGGCCAGAGCCAGCCAGAAGCCCATGGTGCCGCCGGTGGCGCCGAGGAATCCGCCGGTCCAGCCGGAGCGTCCGTCTCGCCACAGAAAGGCCACCAGCACGGTCAGCACCGCAAACCCCGCACCCCCAGCGAGCGCAAGGACCCGCTGCCGGAGTACCGCACCGGCGATGATCGCCGCCCCCAACGCAATCGTCAGGAGAGCAGAGAGCGGGTTGAACCACAGCACCTTGAGCTCACCGAACTTCCACCCGAGCAACGCTCCCTGCTTCGCGGCGAAGTCCGTCGACCTGGCCACGATGAGTCCCAGAACGCCGACCGCGACCGCGACGCCACCGAGCACGACCTGCGCCTGACGCGCTGCTTCTGCGCCCTTGCGTCGCACGCCGTCGACTCCGAGATGACGGCCGGCACCCGTGGCGAAGAGCAGGAGGTGAATGGCGAACATCAGGTAATACGACCACGGCCACTCGTAGGCCTTGGTGTACGTGAGCACCGACATGGCGATCGACACGCTGAGCGCAGCGCCGACGAGCGAGGCGATCCGGGTGAAGTAGCCGGTCAGCAGGAGAGCAGCGATCGTTGCCTCGGTGATCAGCGTGATCCAGCCGAACACGCTGTAGTGCTTCACCACGACGTGCTCCAGGAACCACGAATACGGCGGGAACACCGGCCGCTCGATCGCCGATGCGACGTACTTGTAGAGTCCGTTCCCTTTCTGCTGACCGAAATTTCCCGGCCGCTTCCACTCGAGGTTGGCCAGCCAGAGCAGTCCGACGACGATCCGCATGGCGCCGATGATCAGCGGTTGGGCTTTCGCTTCGAGCGAATCGAGGCGTCCTTGGAGTGTCGACTGGCGGCTGAGGTCGTTGGTCATACGAGGAACAGTACGGGGCCGGGGATCTGCTGCGCCGGATCGCGCGATCAGTGTTCGCTCAGCGTTTCACAGCTGTTCTCAGCTTGGCCCGGGCGAACTCCGCGATGCCATCGGCGAACGAAATGCTGGAGCGGAAACCGAGCACCTCTTCGGCTCGGTTCGTCGATGCGAAAACATGGCGCACATCGCCGAGTCGGAACGCCCCGGAGATCCTCGGCCACAGCTCGTCGCCTGGGCCGGCCCCGAACGCCCGTGCCAGTTCTTCGGCCATCTCGCCGACCGTCCGTGACTGCGTGGAAGCGATGTTGCACGCCACGAACGATCCGATCGGGCGCTCGGTGAGCAGCGCGGCGACGTTGGCGGCAGCGACATCACGTACGTGGACGAAGTTGCGGCGCTGCCGACCGTCCTCGGTCACGTTCGGGTTTCGACCGTCCTCGAGGGCCGACCGGAAGATGCTGGCGACCCCGGCGTAGGGGGTGTTGCGGGGCATGCGTGGTCCGTAGACGTTGTGGTAGCGCAGGGCCACCGACGTCACGTCGTGCTCCCGCGTGAACGGCGCGAGCAGGTGCTCCTGGTGCAGTTTCGTGGCGGCATAGACGTTGCGTGGATCCATGATGGCGTCCTCGGGAACCTCCTCACTGGCCAGATCGTGTCCGCAGATGGGGCACGGCGGCTCGAAGCGTCCGGCCTCCAGATCGGTTTGTCGCCGTGGCGCCGGGGCGACGATGCCGTGCGCCGCGCACCGGTAGCGGCCCTCGCCGTAGACGACCATGCTCGACGCCAGCACCATGCGACCGGAGAAGCCGACATCGTGGAGGGCGCGCAGGCCGACTGCCCAACCCGTGTCGTTGTGGCTCACGTAGTCGTCGACGTCGCCGAAATCCACTCCGAGGCCCACCTTGCCGGCCTGGTGGCAGACGGCAGTCACGCCATCGAGCGCAGTGTTCCACGCGTCGGCGTCGCGGCAGTCGCCCCACACGTAGGCCGCCCGGTCGTCGAGGTAGCCCGGACGTTCGGCATGGGCCTGCGGATCGAGGTTGTCGAGGACAGTCACGTCGATCCCGCGTTCGAGGAGGTCGTCGACGATGTGGGAACCGATGAATCCGGCGCCGCCGGTGACGAGAACGCGCATTGGACCTCTGTTGTATCCCATTAGGGTGCGCCACCGTGTCTGCTGAACCCGCCGAGCCGCTCGTCGACGTGATCATTCCCGCGCTGAACGAGGCCGAGAACCTCCCGTGGCTCCTCGGACGCATGCCGGAGGGGTACCGTCCGATCGTCGTCGACAACAACTCGACAGACGACACCGCGGCGGTTGCTACGTCGCACGGGGCGTTCGTCGTGAGCGAGTCGATCCCCGGATTCGGGTCGGCTTGCTTCGCGGGGCTCGTCGCCGCCACCGCTCCCTATGTGTGCTTCCTCGACGGTGATGGATCACTGGATCCGCGGCATCTCCCGCTCGTTGCCGGTCCCGTGATTGACGGACGTTTCCATCTGATGCTCGGTGCTCGGCGCCCGTCAAAGGGGGCGATGCACCTGCACCAGCGCGTCGCCAACCGGGCCCTCGCTCTTGAACTGCGTCGTCGGACGAAGGTGGCATTCACCGATCTCGGTCCTATGCGCGCGTGCGGTCGCGAAGCTCTGCTCGGACTCGACATGAAAGATCGCCGATCGGGCTGGCCGTTGGAGATGGTCCTACGCTCGCATAGGGCTGGATGGACGATCGGTGAAACACCCGTGCCTTACGCGCCGCGTCTCGCCGGTGAGTCGAAGGTGACTGGCACCCTCAAGGGCACGCTGCGTGCCGTGAAGGACATGGGCAAGCTTCTGCGCTGACCCTGGATCGTCAACGCACCGTGGCGTCGGGTATCGCAGTGTCCGCAGGCGTGGACTCGGGAACTGCCGAGCCGGCAAGCGCAGCGACGATCGTGCGCCACGCTCTCGTCACCTCCAGGTGGGGCTGCGCGTTCGTCACCGCGATGATGTCGTCGATCGTGTCGATGTCGCGTAGCCGTCCGATGTCGTGGACGCGCCATCCGCACGACAGCAGTCGTTCTCGTTGGGCCGCTCCGGTCTCGTCGGTGCTCATCGGCACGTCGTGGAAGAGCGAGTCGTAGCCGGTCTCGTCCGGACGAAGCGCCCGGAGCCCGATGAGCCAGTACCCGCCGTCGTCGGCCGGGCCGAACACCGCATCGACCTCGGGTTGACCAAGAGCGACGATCGCCTCGTCGACCATGGCCGCGGTGACCTGTGGCGTGTCCATGGCGATGAGCACCATGGCGGTGCCGTGAACCGCGTGCACGTCGCCGAACGCCGCCGGCAGGCGCCGGTCGAGTCCACCGTCGACTTGGGGGATCACGGATACACCCGTCGGGACCCACGGTGAGGGTTCGCCGTCGAATACCGCCACCGTGCCGGTCGACCGCGTCGACTCGAGCACGGCTCGGAAGGTGTCGGCCAACGCCGCTGCCGCGATGGCCGCCGCCTGGTCGGCCGTGAGCGGCGGGCTGAGTCGGGTCTTCACCCGTCCCGGCAACGGTGCCTTGGCCAGGACGATCACGGTGGTCATCGGGGACGAGGCTACCGACTCGGGCGACGGCAGCCCTCAGACTCTCTCAGTTGCGCGTAGGCGTTCCCGCAGGGGCCTGGCTAGGGTGCTTCCATGCTTGTGCCTGCTCTCGTGGCGGAGGACGCGCCCCTCCTTATGCGTCCCTATTACGCCGGTGGTGATCCAGGACCGATCCTTGCGACCATGGCCCATGTGCCGGAGCTCACCGAAGTGGCCATGCCGTTCCTCGGTGCGGCGCTCGGAGCCTCGTCCGTCGATTTCCGGACGAAGGAGATCGTGATCGTGCGCACGTCGGCGCTCCTCGGCTGCCGGTACTGCATCGACAGTCACACGACCGTCGCACTCGACGCCGGCCTGTCCTTCGATCAGGTGCACGTCCTCCGGGAATTGTCTCCGTCCGCCACCGACCAGGACATGACCTCCGCCTTTTCGTCACCCAAGGAACGAGCGCTGATCACGTGGATCGACGCCGTCGCCTTCGGTCGAGGCGCCATCGGGGCTCCCGCCAACGAGGCCATCAAGGCGAACTACCCCGATCACGAAATTGTGGAGATCACCGTGCTCATCGGGGCAACCATGCTGTTGAACCGTTACGCCACTGCGCTGCAACTACCGGTGGGGGCGTCGACCCTCGAGCGTCTGGCCGTGGAAGGATTCGGTTCATGAGTTCCGTTGCCGAGGCCGTCGAATCTGGCGTGTTGGGGGAGCGGGTGTGGTTCTATGCGAACTACCACTGCAACCTCGAGTGCACGTACTGCCTGACTGAGTCGGGCCCGAATGTCGATCGCCGGTTGCTCGATGCCGACTGGATGGTTGCCCGAGCGAAGGAGGCAAAGGAGCTGGGCTTCCGTTCAATAGGGGTCACCGGCGGTGAGCCCTTTATGGTGCC
>JANPFX010000171.1:0-6654 GCA_031423635.1 Acidimicrobiia bacterium
GACTGCACGTCTTCGCGCTTCGTCTTGTCAGAACTCGAATTCGACAAGGTCAGCGTTGTCAGGAAGCGACGACGGCGAACGCGGTACCAAGGGCGATCGCGACGACAACAACAGCGCTCACACCGGCGATGCGCGCACTCAGTCGTCGGTGGATGAGCCACGACCCGCCGGTAGCAAATGCGGCGGCCGATCCCGCGAGCAGCACGGGCACGTAAAGCGGGCGGGCAAACACCCCGACCAGCCCGAAGACCACCCCAACACCGAGTTCGAGGGCGGGATACCGAATGGGGATCCTCATCCGGCAATGACGACAGCGACCACGCAGGGCGATCCACGACAGCACCGGGAGGTTGTCGAACCACCGGATGCGGACTCCACAGCCTGGGCAGGTCGATGGCGGAGCGAGGATGGACCCGCCGACGGGCACCCGCGCCGTGACGACCGTCAGGAAGGATCCGACGCTAAGACCAAGCGCGGCCATCCACCCGATGACGAACGTCCGCACACGGAAGACGCTAGCGGCGACCCAGAACCGTCTTCACGGTGGCTGTTCACCTCCTAGCGGCGCTGGGAGGTGTTTTGCCCCCAGATATGGGGGCAACCTCTCTCCTTACGCACACAGCTCAGGTATGGCCCCGGGGTGCCGATCGGGTCTGGCGATGATCACTCTCCAAGGCGCGCTCACGCGATGGATCGAGATGTTGTGGGAAAGCCGCGGGACCGACCTGCACCTGGTTGCCGGCTCTGCACCACTCGTCCGAAGCGGTGGTCGTCTCGAGCGTCTGGCCGCCGAGCCGTATGTGAGCGGTTCGGAGGTCGCCACGGCGCTGCACGGGTATCTCGATGCCGAGCAGTGGAAGACGCTCGAGCGCGACCGTGAACTCGACTTCGCGTTGGCCTGGGAGGGCAAAGCCCGCCTTCGAGGCAACGCGTTCTTCCAACGGGGTGAGCTTTCGCTCGCTCTGCGCATCATCCCCGAGACGATCCCGACCTTCGAGACGCTCGGCGTACCGGAGTCAGTCCGGGCCCTCGCCTCACTCCCCCAGGGGCTCGTGCTCTTCACCGGTCCGACCGGATCAGGAAAGTCCACGTCGATGGCTGCGCTCATCGACTGGATCAACGTGAATCGGGCGTGCCACATCCTCACGATCGAGGACCCGATCGAATACGTGCACCATCACAAGAAGTCCATCGTGAGTCAGCGCGAGGTGGGCTCGGACACGCTGTCCTGGGAACGGTCGCTTCGCTCGGCACTCCGCGAAGACCCGGACGTGATCCTCCTCGGTGAGATGCGCGACACGGACTCGATCGCCGCAGCACTGACACTCGCCGAAACGGGCCACCTCGTCTTCTCGACGCTCCACACCAACGACACGGCGCAGGCGCTCGATCGCATCGTCGACGTATTCGCGTCCGAACGGCAGTCGCAGATCCGCATGCAGCTGGCCGGCGCGCTTACCGGTGTCATCGCCCAGCGTCTCGTTCCGACCGCCACCGGGGGGCTCGTTGCCGCGTACGAGGTGTTGCTCGCCTCGCACGCCGTACGCAACCTGGTCCGGGAGGGAAAGACCCGCCAGATCCGCAATGTCATCACCACCAGCCAGGGCGAAGGCATGATGACGTTGGAGATGAGTCTCAACCGGCTCGTTGCCCAGGGAGTGGTGAGTCACGAGGACGCCATCGAGCGCGCCCTGCATCCTCTCGAGATCGAGCGGTCCTTCACCGGTTCCGCGAAACGCTGACCGACGTCCCTCGATCGGAGTCCGAGGCACTGCGTCGGGCTCGATCGCGTTCACGTCATGCGTCGAGGACCTCGATCCGCAAGCGCTTGTTGCCCTTGCCCTTCGACTCCGTCTTCACCACCCGGAAGCCGCCGATCTCGCGGGTCGAGGCGACGTGGGTCCCGCCGTCGGCCTGCTTGTCGAGCCCCACGATGTCGACCAGCCGTATCTCGGTGACATGGCTGGGGATCATGTTCACCTTGGTCCGGATCAGATCCGGGTCGGCACTGGCCGCGGCCGTGGGAAGCACGCTGACCTCGATGCGACGGTCGGCGATGATCTCCTCGGCGACGAGTCGTTCGATCTCGGCGGCGAACCCCTCCGGGAGCGGATCGAACTCGAAGTCCATACGTGCACTCAGTGGTTCCATGTTGCCGCCGGTCACCGCCACGCCCCAGCGCTTCCAGATCACGCCGCAGAGAACGTGCATCGCCGTGTGCGTGCGCATCAGTCGATGCCGACGATCCCAGTCGAGATCAGCGTGCACCACGTCGCCGACGCGTGGAAGGACCCCCTCCCCCACGGTGTGCCAGACAACGGAGCCTTCCTTGCGGACATCGGTGACCGCAACACCGGCCAGGGTGCCCGTGTCGTTCGGCTGCCCGCCGCCGGTCGGGTAGAAGTACGTGGCGTCGAGCGCGATGCGCCGAACCGGGCTCGACGGAGATTCGGCGTCACCGACTTCGGTGGCGAGCACGGTGGCGTCGAACGAGCTGACGTAGGCATCGACGAGATAGTCGAGGCGCGTCGCCGCAAGGTCGGAGCCATCGGAAGGTCGTTCGTTCATCGCGTCGATCTTGCCCTTTCACCGAAGGGCTCGCGGCACGATGGCGGAATGCACGTGCGATTTCCTCGGCCGGTACGGTGTGGCGCATGGGAGCCCCCGCAGACGCCTTCGTCAAGACCTACATCGCCCAGATGGAGGGAAAGGCGATGGATCTCGGTCGCCTCGTTACCGAACCGAGCGGACTCGACGCCCCGGAGATGATGGCGGCCTTCGCTCATCCGGATCTCGGTCGACTCGGCATCACCCTGATGGCTGACTTCATGGCGCCCGAGGGTTCGATCTACTACTACGCGATCTTCGGCGCGTACCGAGGGCAACACGCAATTCGCGGCTGGCTCGTTCCGGCCATGGCCGACATCGAGTTCATCGACTTCGCGCCGATGGCCGAATCCGTCTCCTTCGATGACGGAGAGGGGGGCACGACGCTCGACGAATGGCAGATGATCATGAATCTCGGCGAGACCAAGATCCCGCTTTCCCGGGGTGTCAGCGTCCGCCGCTACCGCGACGGCTGGATCACGTGGGCCTGCGACGTGTATGACACCGCTGCGTTCCGCCAGCCTCCTCCGCCCGAGATGGCCAACCTTCCGGGCATGCCGACCGAACCTCCTGCGCCGCTACCGCCGTGGCCCCACGTCGAATGGACGACCGATACGTCCGTCGTCCCCGCTCAGTTGTCGGAGGCAGCCTCGGCGTGGGTTGCCCAGCGACGCGCCGCCCACGCCCAGTCAGCGCAGTCCCTCCTCGAAGCGGCGAGCGGCTTGAGCCATTCCGACATCCACGACCTCACCCATGACCCGGTCGCCGGCTACGACTTCGATCTGATGAGTGACCTCTTCCACCCAACCGACTCGGTCTACATCGACCCGCTCTTCGGCGAGTTCCATGGCCAGGCGGCGATTCGATCCTGGCTCACCGACATCATGCCCCGAGCCGGCGCGCTCGCCTTCGAACCGCTGGGAAAGCCTCTCTTCGACGGGACGACGTCCGTCCTCGAGTGGAAGCAGATGGCGGTCGCCCCCGACGGGACCCGAACGATGATGCTGCGCGGAACGAGCGTGCGCCGTTACGCCGATGGCTGGATCGTGTACGCCGCCGACTATTTCGACACGGCACCGCTCGCCGACCCCGACATTCAGGCGGCCGCAGTGGTCGCCGGAGCGACCATCGGTGCCGCCGACATCATCCGGTACCGACAGGCCTGACCGGCGCATCCCTCGCCGAGCTTCACGCGCACCTCGCTGCGTTTCACGCGCACCTCGCTCATTTCGACGCTCAACCCGGCCCGATCCTGCCCATGTGCGCGTGGGGAGGTCGAGGTGTGCGTGAAAGGCCTCGCCGCGCTCGCCTGTCCCGGGTTCGCGGCGGGCTTGAGTTGGACGATCAATCCTCGTCGTGGTCCCGGCCCTTGGACTTGTTTTTCGATTTGCCCTCGCTATCGGCCTTACGTTTCTTCTCGCGCTTCGCACGGTGGGAATCGTTGTCGTCTCGGTCAGCCTTCTTCACGACCGGAGTCACCCCGAGATTCACGATGATGACCGGCGGGGGTGGCGCGATGACAACTGTCGGAGGAGGAGGCGGAGGTGCCACCGCGAATGTCGCCGGTGGCGGAACCACGAACGTCGGCTGCTGCGGAACCACCAACGGCGGCTGCGGCACCGACACCCTGTGCACGGTACGGCGGGTCGCAACGGCGGCAACGCGTCGTTTGCGGCACGTGCGCTTCCACACGTGCCGGTGCTTGCCATGTCCGCGGTAATACGTGCGACAGGACACCGTTCGGCGAGAGCCCGCGACCTGAGGCGTAGGACTCACTGGCGGGGGAACGACCGGAGGGCTGGTCACGGTGACAACACCGACGAAGACGGTCGAGGGCGTCTGCGCGCTCGACGGTCCCGCTGCGGGGACGCCGAGCAGGACCATGGTCACGGTGGCGGCGGATGCTGCAAGAAGGCGACTGCGCATGGGGTTCCCGTCGAATGAAGTCTCTGTCAGTGATGAGTCCAGCACCAGAGTTCGACGCAACGTGTTCGGGAGTTGTGATGTTCCGATGAGGTCAAAGGGGGTCGGCGAACCACGACCGTCCCGCCGTTCGTCCCCCGGATTCCGCCGCAGAAGGCGTGAAGCGGGGCGGACTCGGCCGGATGGGCAACACGGCAAGGCTCCCTCGGTGTCTTCGGGGCGGGGCGTACGCTGGTCGCATGGCCACCCGCTTCGAATCCACCGAAGTCGCCATCATCGGGGCGGGCATCTCCGGTCTCGCCGCGGCCCGGCGACTCCGTGCCGCCGGCCGAAAGGTGCTGGTGCTCGAAGCGTCGACCCGGGTCGGGGGAAGGCTCCTGAGCCACGAGCTCGCTGACGGGACGGTCTTCGACCTCGGCGGCCAGTGGATTGCATCCCGCGACCACATGCCGCTCGTCAACGAACTCATTGACGAGCTCGGCCTGCAGCTCTTCGTCCAACGTGATGACGCACTCATGGATTACACCGCCCAGCCGTTCGCTGACATGCCACGAATCATGAACGCGGAGTGGCAGTGGTTCATGGCCAAGCTCGACGAGCTCACCGAGTCGATCGACACGAAGGTCCTCGCCAACTCTCCCGACGCCGATCACCTCGATTCGGTGAGCCTCGAGGAATGGAAGCAGTCGAACCTCGACTCCGATCTCCTCAAGCGAATCTTCGATCAGATGATCCGCACGGAGTACACGCTCGAGCCGAAAGACGTCTCGATGCTGTACTTCCTCTACGCCCTCAAGATCAACGGCGGCATCTCCACGATGCTCGACGTCGGCACCGATGGCGCGCAGAACCTGCGCGTCGTGGAAGGTTTGGCATCGCTATGTACGCGTATAGCTGAGGAGCTCGACGATGCCGTTGTGCTCGGCGCGCAGGCCTACGACATCGTGCAGCGCGACGACGGGGTACGGGTGATCGGCGACTCGATCATGGTGGAAGCCGACCGCGTCATCATCGCTCTCCCGCCGAATCAGATCCAGCGCATCGACTTCGACCCGATGCTCCCCCGTCGACGTATGTGGCTGCTGCAACGTCTCGAGATGGGCGCGGTCATCAAGTGCTTCGCCATCTACGACCGCCCGTTCTGGCGAGGTCGGGTCGTCACGCCGCTCGACCCCGACACGCTCGTGATCGATCACGCACTCGATGCGAGTTCCGTCGACGACGGACACGTCGCCTTGGTTGCCTTCATCGGCGGCGACGACGCCGTGGCGTGGAGTGACCGCACACCCGAGGACCGCCGCGAGATCGTCCTCGACAACCTCGCGAAAGTGTTCGGCGAAGAGGCCCGCACGCCGATCGACTACTTCGACCACGATTGGCTGACCGAACCGACCATCGGCGGTGGGTACTGCTGCTACGCCCCGCCCGGAGTGATGACCGCCGGCTACGAAGAGCTGTCCACTCCGATCGGCTTCCTGCATTGGGCCGGCACCGAGATGTCCAACGTGCACCAGGGTTACGTCGAAGGTTCGCTACACGCCGCCTACCGGGCCTGCGACGAGGTTCTCACCGCCCTCATCGCAGCAGCGGACGGAGCACCTCCGCGCTAGGCCGACATGGACACGCCGACGAAGGAGTGTCGTGGACTGCCCAACCCCTCAGATCCGGAAATCGTCGTGCTCACCGTCCTCGATGAGCTGCTCAGCGACGTAGCTGCCGGCTGGTTCGAAACGGAAATGGGCGAAATCCTTGACGAACTCGACATCGACCGGCGCGAGACCACCGCGGTTCTTCTCCACCGTGAACACCACCCGTTGGCGCAATCGATCCGACTGCTCGAGCGTGTTGGCGATCTGGTTGGCGGACACGATCGAGCGTTTGTCGTTCATGAGGATGACGACGTCGGAGTCGTATCCGACCGCGACGGCACTGTCGAGATGGGCGAGATGAATTCGACGCCGGAGAAGTCCGGCACTGCTGATGGCGCTGACCGCGACGACCGAGAACGCCGACTTGAGCGCGGCCTCTTTCAAACCGGCGGTGACCTGCGACATGTGCTCGAGGTGAGTGGTCGACTCATACGCCGGACGCACCTTTTGCAGGTAGTCGACGAAGAGCACCGTT
>JANPFX010000172.1:0-2953 GCA_031423635.1 Acidimicrobiia bacterium
GCCGTCGGCGCCTCGGTCGGCTGACCGACGGCGACGACGGTGGTCGATGCGGGAGCCGGCGATGCCTTTTCGTCGCCGCAACCGGCCAGGCCGAGCGCGATGACGGTCAATGCCAGCGGGGCGAGGAACGTGTGGCGAGATCGGTATGTGGCCATGGGTGTTCCCTTCGAAGGGACGTGAGACATCGGCCGTGGCGCGGGCGCGTGGGGTCACACACTCTTTCGACCGGTCCGCCGCCGAAGTTGAGCGGAGATCAGCCTTGGGTCAAGGAGCAGGGCCCGGCCTACATTTCGTCGGGTGCATGCCGCCGTCACTGAACATCCGGAGCTGGGCTTCTATCTGCTCGCCGGAGCACCGGAGAGTCCCCGTGCCTTGGTGGAGGAGCTGCGTGACGCCGAGCGCCTCGGGCTCGGGAAGGCGTTCATCTCGGAGCGCTGGGACGTCAAGGAAGCGGTGACGATCTCCGGCGCGGCGGCGGTCGCATCAGACCGGATACGGCTCTCTACGGCGGCGACGAACCACAGCGTGCGTCACCCGATCGTCACTGCGTCGTACGCCACGACGATGCACCGTCTCAGCGGTGGCCGGTTCACGCTCGGCATCGGCCGCGGGATCGATCGTCGCTTCGATGCCTTCGGCATCCTGCGGATCACGACGGCGCAGATGGAGGACTTCGCCGGGCTGATGCGGCGGCTGTGGAACGGCGAGACGGTGATCGGCCATGACGGGCCGGCGGGCCGCTATCCCGTCCTTCGTCTCGATCCGACATTCCGGGAGGAGATCCCTCTCGGGCTCGTGGCCTTCGGCCCGAACTCGCTCGAGTTGGGAGGTCGGGCGTTCGACGAGATCGTGCTCCACACGTTCTTCACCGATGAGACCCTGGAGCGCTGCGTCCGCACGGTGAAGTTGGCCGCCGAGCGGGCCGGCCGTGACCCGTCGACGGTCAAGGTGTGGTCGTGCCTTGCCACGATCGGCGACCACATCCCCGAACCGCTCCGTCTGAAGAAGACGGTCGGACGGCTCAGCACCTACCTTCAGGCGTACGGCGACCTCTTGGTTCGCACCAACGGCTGGGACCCCGAGGTCCTGACGCGCTTCCGGGCCGATCCGCTGGTGAAGAGCTTCGCCGGTCGGGCGATCGACGCTTTTGCCACTACCGACGAGCTGGAGCAGCTTGCAACGCTGATTCCGGACGAGTGGCTGGCTCCGTCGGCGAAGGGTTCTCCGGAGCAGTGCGTCGACGCGGTCGAGGACCAGTTCCGCCTCGGCGCCGACGGGGTCATCCTCCATGGGGCGAGCCCATCCGAACTGGAGCCCGTCGTGCAGGCCTACGCCACCCGCAAGGGGCCTGTACATGCGTAGGCTCGCACGCTGATGGGGATCATGCCGACTCGGAGTACCGCCTCTGCCATTTCCGGGGAACGCTGATGGCCGTCATCGACGTGGCGGGCTACATCGCCGATCTGAAGGACCACGCGACTGTCGATCACGGCTTTCACGTGCACGACGAGCGTCACCTGGTGGAGACGTACTCCCTTCGTCAGGCCTGGGAGGTCGACCTGCATCCCGAGGAGGGATGCAACGGACCGCTCGACCTCCACCTCACGCTCGAGGTCGACCCCCGGGTGCTCCTGTCGTTCGAGGACAAAGTGAACGAGATCGGCGAGGACTACGACCCGCCCGACGAGTTCTTCTTCCCCCTCACGCTGACCTGGGCGCTGCCGCCGCTGCCCCAGCCGCCGGATCTGCTCGTGCTCGCCACAGAGCTCGCCGGGTCGGCCGGCCCCGATTTCCCGGTCGAGGTGTCGGCGATCGACTCGTTCGCGTCGGTCACCGATGCGCCGCAGCGGTCACTGACCATCGTGGCGAAGCGTCCCGTGTCGCTGGCCAGGATCTTTGCCGGCGAAGAGTTGCTGTGCGACGTGTTCGACGGCTGCCTGCGGGTGAGCCGCTTCCTGCTCGAGCGGGCGCCGATCTGGCTCGACGAACGGTAGACCCTGGCGCTCGACGACGGCTCGTGGGCGGCGCGGCCGGGCGAATCGGGGCCGGAAACGACGAAGGCGAGAACCGAAGTCCTCGCCGTTCGTGTTGCTCCGAGAGCAGGGATCGAACCTGCGACCCATTGATTAACAGTCAATTGCTCTGCCAGCTGAGCTATCTCGGAAAGGCACGAACACCATATCAGCGCCCACCAACGGCCCGGGGCAATTGGCTGTCCGGTCGTTGGGAGAGAGGTTGCCCCCATATATGGGGGCAGAACACCTCCCAACGCCGCTGGGAGGTGTTCAGCCGCATCGACGCGGGTCGGCAGCGCGGGTTCTCGGCCGACCACGGCCGGGCAGCGCATCCCTGACGTGGGCCGCGGCGGTGGCAATGTAGAAGCCCCTCGGGGCGGTAGCTCAATGGTTAGAGCACGGGACTCATAATCCCTTGGTTGTGGGTTCGATCCCCACCCGCCCTACTTCGTTTCACCTGGTCAGATGGGCTGTCGCAGATCTCGCCCAGGGCTCGACGGCCGTGTGTCCCACATTTGTCCCACGGATTTGGCAGACTGTCCCACATGCGAGGGTCGCTGAGAGAGAAGCGTGCGGGGTACTGGGAGGTCCGGATTGATGCCGGAATCGACCGTCTCACCGGCAAGCGCGTGCAGGTCAGCCGGTCGGTCGAGGGAACGCGGCGCGATGCCGAGCGTGTGCTGAACACGCTCATTTCGAAGGCCGAGACTGCCTCGGTCGGCGGGTCGACCACGGCGACCTTCGGCGGTCTGGTGAAGGCGTGGCTTGACCATGCCGAAACCGATCTCGCGTACCAAACGGTCCTCGGTTACAAGCGCTTGATCAACACCCACATTGAGCCGGCGCTCGGTCCGATCAAGCTCCGCAAGCTCGACGTGGCGACCCTGGACTCGTTCTACCGATCGCTCACCAAGAAAGGTCTCGCGCCGGCGACGGTG
>JANPFX010000173.1:0-7750 GCA_031423635.1 Acidimicrobiia bacterium
GTGAAGTAGCCCAGGCGCACGGCGATGCGAAGGCCGCACTCCTCTCGACGGGCCAGGAGCTATCGGCCGAAGTCAAGCTGGCGGAGGCTGCCCAGGGCGAGCACGAGGCAACCGTGAAGCGTCTCCAGATGCAGCTGTCCAACCTCGTGGAGGACGCCGCCCCGGCGGGCGGTGAGGCGGACTTCGTGGTGGTCGAGCACGTGGGTGTTCCCCGCACTTTTGACTTCACTCCCCGCGACCACATCGAGCTGGGTGAGATTCTCGGCGCGATCGACACGGAGCGGGGTGCGAAGGTCAGCGGCGCCCGTTTCTATTATCTGACCGGTGTCGGTGCGCTGCTCGAACTCGCCCTGGTGAACATGGCGGTCGCGCAGGCAGTGGAAGCAGGCTTCGTCCCGGTGATCACACCGGCGCTCGTGAAGCCCTCGGCCATGGAGGGCACCGGCTACCTCGGCGAGCACAGCGATGAGATCTACTACCTCCCCGCTGACGACCTGTATCTCGTCGGCACCAGTGAAGTTCCTCTGGCGGCCTATCACGGCAACGAGGTTCTCGATCCCGCGTCGCTGCCGCTCCGATACGCCGGGTTCTCGTCGTGCTTCCGACGTGAAGCAGGTTCGTACGGCAAGGACACCAAGGGCATCATCCGGGTCCATCAGTTCGACAAGGTCGAGATGTTCGTCTACTGCGATCCGGCCGACGCGGTCGCCGAGCACCAGCGGCTGCTCGGGTGGGAGAAGCAGTTCCTCGACAAGCTCGAGGTCCCGTATCGCGTGATCGACACGGCGGCCGGTGACCTCGGTTCGAGTGCGGCGCGCAAGTTCGATTGCGAGGCATGGCTTCCGACGCAGAACACCTACCGCGAGGTCACCTCCACGTCGAACACGACCGACTTCCAGGCCCGTCGGCTCGGAACCCGGATCAAGCGGGACAAGGGGACGGACGTGGCGGCGACGCTCAACGGAACGCTGTGCGCAATCGCCCGCACGATCGTCGTGATCCTCGAGAACCACCAGAATGCCGACGGCTCCGTTCGGGTGCCCGAGGCGCTTCGGCCGTACCTCGGCGGGCGAACGCTGCTCGAGCCCCGTTGAACCGGGCTGCTGGCCGGTATTGGGAGTGAGAAACATTCTCGTATAGTGGGTGGATGACTCGTCGCCAGTTCCGCTCGGCAGTGGTCGCGGTCGCCATGGCTGTGTCACTGTCGGCATGCGGAGCATCAGGCAACGACGCGTCTCCGGGATCAACTCCGGATGTCGCCGAGGGATCAGAGGCGGTAGCCGCAAGCAGCGAAACCGTGGCGGAGACGTCCCCGGCCGCGACGGAAACGGTCGTGGTCGCGCCGCGAACCTCTCCTATCCGTGCGGTTGCCACCTTCTATCCCGTGGCGTGGATGGTCGAACAGATCGGGGGTGCACGCGTCTCGGTGACGAATCTCACTCCTCCCGGTGTTGAGCCCCACGATCTCGAGCTCGCGCCGGATCAAGTCGACACGCTCACCGATGCCGACGTTGCCATCGTGATGGGTCGCGACTTCCAGCCCGGCCCGGAGAAGATCGCGAGAAACCGGAAGAAGCCGACGGTGGTGTTCCTCGACGCTGTCAGCGCCGGTGGTGGACACGTGGAAGAACATGACGGTGACGCAGCCGGTCACGATCACGTCGGTGGCGGCGATCCGCACGTCTGGCTGGACCCGAGGATGTTCAGCACCGCACGCTCCGAGATCGTACGTACACTGAGCAATGTTGATCCGAACGGCGCAGCTGGCTACGCCCACCGATCCGATCGGCTCGGCACAGCGCTCGCCGAACTCGATAGCTCGATGGAGGCCGGTCTGAAGTCCTGCACGCGTCGAACGTTCGTCACGACGCACGAAGCGTTCGGACGCCTGGCAGCGCGTTACGGCCTGACCCAGGAAGGCATTGCCGGCCTCTCGCCTGATGCCGAACCGGATCCTCAGCGCATCGCCGATCTCGCCGACCTGGTGAAGAAGCTGGGTCTCACCACGGTGTTCTTCGAAGAACTCGCGCCGCAGAATTTCGCCGAGACGCTCGCGCGGGAAGCCGGTGTGAGAACCGCCATGCTGAGTCCGATCGAGGCACCAACGCCTGAAGAACTCGGGGCGGGTGCGTCGTACCTCACGATCATGCGGACCAACCTCGAGACGATGAGGGCTGCCCTCGACTGCCAGTAGACGCGATCGCACTACCCTTGGAATGGTGGGAGCGAATCGACGCACCGACGCGTTCGCTGGCCGTTCGCATGGTCGGTCCTTCTCCGTCGGTTTCTTCGCCTGTCTGTTCCTCGCAGTCTCTGTGCCGCAGCCGGTCCAGGCCGACGCAGTGTCGAGCAAGCGCCGCGAGGCAGCCAGGCTCGCCGTGTCGATCGACTCACTCGGTGACCGGCTTTCCGCCCTGGCCGAAGACGAGAACGAAGCGCAGCTTCGTCTTGCGAAACTCAAAGCGCGCGTACGAAGCAGCGAACGGGAACTGGCTGCTGCGGACACCAAGACGGTGGCTTTGGAGTTGCGCGCCCGACGCGCCGCGCTCGTCGCGGTGACCGACCCGTTCGCCAGTGCAGGAATCGCCATCGATGGTGCCGCGGCCATCGACGAGTTCGAGCGCAGCTCGGTCCTGACCGAACGGGCCCGGGACTTCGACCGCAACGCCATCGACGCGTTGCGCGCGTCAAGGGAGGACATCGACCGAAAGCGCCGAGTCGTCAGAGCGGCGCGTGCCGACGCCGAGACCTTGAGCGCGACATTGGCGAAGAAGCGACGCGACGCCGAACGACTGGTGGCCCGCTACGAAGTGCTCGAGCGTCAGGCCGATGGGGAACTCAAGGTGCTCGTCGCCCAAGCGGAGAAGGCGCGGATTGCTGAAGAGGCGAGGCAGTCGCGTCTCGCCATCGTCCGGCAGCAGGAGCAGGCCCGTCGCGACCTTGCCGCACGTCGGGCCTCATTGGCTCGTTCCTCGAGTGCGTCTCGTGCCGCGGCGATCAAGAAGAAGGCCGAGGCCGACAAGCGTCTTGCGGAGCTCAGGCGCAACGGATCGGGCGCGACACGCCAAGAGATCGCCGCGGCGCGCGAGGCGGCAGCCGAGGCGGCCAGCGAGGTTCTGGCCCCCACCCGGGGATCGGCGGCGAAGGAACTTGCCCGACTGGAGATCGCCGCCGGTTCCGACAGCGGCCTTCCCCCCGCTCCGGGCGGTTCGAGTGCCGTCAGCACGGCGCTGAACCAGTTGGGCAAACCGTACATCTGGGGTGCCTCCGGGCCCGGCGGCTTCGACTGCTCCGGTCTGATGCTGTACGCGTGGAGGTCGGCCGGTCGTTCGCTTCCCCACTCGTCGAGGGCGCAGTTCGCCGCCACCGCCCGCGTGTCCGTCAGCCAGATCCGCGTCGGCGATCTCGTCTTCTATGGCTCACCGATCCACCATGTGGGCATGTACATCGGCAACGGGCAGATGGTCGAGGCATCGCGTCGGGGAACCCCCGTGCGTACGAGATCGATATTCCGGCGCGATCTCGTCGGTGTCGGGCGCGTCGGCTGACTCTGGCGACCGTGTTGACGCGCCTTTGGGCGGCCCGGATCGGGCCCCGTAGGGAAACCGTATGCTCATCGTTGTGGAAACGGTTCTCAGCCTCGAAAACGTTTCCTTCGCCTATGGGCAAGAGCCAATCCTCCAGGACCTGAACGTCTCGATTGCGGCCGGCACCTTTGTTGCGCTTGTCGGACCGAACGGCTCGGGCAAGTCAACGTTGGTGAAAGTCGCTCTTGGTCTCCTGCCCCCCAGTTCGGGGCTCGTCTCGCTGTTCGGGATGCCATCGAACGACCCTCTGGCGCGGTCGCGCATCGGCTACGTCCCGCAACGGCCGTTCCTGGGCCGGGACTTCCCGGCCACGGTGCGCGAAATCGTTGCGTCCGGCGGGCTCGGTCGTCAGTGGTGGCGAGGGACTCCTCGTGACCGAGTCGACGACGCGCTGGCCGTCGTCGAGATGAGCGATCTGGCGAGGGCGCGGATCGGCGAGTTGTCCGGCGGGCAGCAGCAACGCGTGTTCATTGCGAAAGCGCTCGTGCGCCGGCCTGATCTTCTGGTTCTCGACGAACCCGTCGCGGGAGTGGACGTGGAGCAGCAGCAGCGGTTTTCCGCGACGCTCGGTCGACTCCGCGACGACCGCGGTGTCGCCATTCTGCTCGTCTCGCACGATCTTGCGGCGGTCGAGGACCGTCTCGATCGCGTCATCGTGCTCCGTCGCAGTATTCGCTTCGACGGATCACCGGAGGAGCTTTCTCGCTCGGGCGTCAACCTCGGAACCCATGGACACGATCTGCCTCGCTGGCTCGAGGAGATCGCGTGAACGTTCTGGCGACGCTTCCGCTGCCGTGGCCGTTCGAGCGGGAGTATCTGCAACTCGCTCTTGCTGGTGCGGTCCTCGTCGGGGCCACCGCTCCGATCACCGGGACGTTCCTCGTGCAACGACGTCTCTCGCTGCTCGGGGACGGCATCGGCCATCTTGCGTTCGCCGGCGTGGCGATCGGGCTCGTCACCGACGTGTGGCCGATCTGGACGGCGTTGCTCACCGCGGTCGTGGGTGCACTTGCGATCGAGCGGCTGCGTGCGCGCACGCGCGACAATGGCGATCTCGCGCTGGCACTGGCGTTCTACCTCGGTCTGGCGTTGGCCTCGGTCCTCCTCAGCCGACGCGGCAACGTTGCTTCCAACGTGCAGGGCTATCTGTTCGGTTCGATCCTCACGATCACCCGGTCCGATGCCGTTGTGCTGGCCGTTGCCTGTGCCCTCGTTGTCGTCGTCCTTGCGTTCGTCGGCCGCGCGCTGTTCTCGGTGATCGTCGATGAGGACGCCGCCCTCGCATCAGGGATACCGGTTCCTCGCATGAACGACCTGCTGATGGTCCTCACCGCGGTGTCGATCGTGACGGCGATGCGGGTGGTTGGCATCCTGCTGGTGAGCGCGCTTCTCGTGCTCCCTGTCGGCATCGCCCAGCGGGTGTCCCGGTCGTTCCGTTCGACCCTGCTCCTGGCCTCTTCGATCGGGGCGACTGCCGCAGTCACCGGTCTCGTGATCGGACGTGTGGCCCGGTTGGCGCCCGGCGGCACCATCGTGCTCACGCTCGGCGCGCTGTTCCTCGTCGTGCTTGCCGCCGAAGGCCCACTCCGCCGCAGAACCCGTTGAGCAGCCAGACCTGGGGTCGGCATCTGTGCACTGGGTCGGGATTTGTGCGGAAATGCCCGGGTTGCCGACCCGGTGCACCTGAGCCGACCCAGGTCGAACCTCGCCGTGGCTGACCGATACCTTTGATGGCCGTGAATGCCGGGTACATCGTGGCGGCGGCGGTCATCATTGCCACCCCGGGTGCCGACGTGCTGCTCGCGCTGGCCACGGCCCTGGCGAGCGGGAAGCGTTCCGCGCTCGCCGCCGTGGGCGGCATGTCCTCGGGATATCTCGTGCACGCCACGCTGGCCGCGCTCGGTCTCGCCGTCATCCTCTCGAGGTCGGCCGAGGCTGTCCGGGTCATCGAGGCTCTCGGCGCGACGTACCTCATCTCGGCCGGCCTGCTGCAGCTGCGCCGTCGACGCGACCCACCGCCTACGGCCGAATCGTTGGTCGAACCGTTCCGACGAGGGTTTCTCACCAGTGTCCTGAACCCGAAGGGGGCGTTGTTCTTCCTCGCCTTCCTCCCGCAGTTCCTGCCGAGCGGCAGCGGGCGAAATGTTGCGGCCTTCGGGCTCGGCCTGATCTTCGCCGCGCTCACCGTCGTCATCTACGGGTCGTATGCCCTCGCCGCTGGGATGCTGCGTGCCCGACTGGCACGGCCGGAAACCTTCGTGACGATGCGCACGGTCGCCGGTGTCGTCTTCATTGCGCTCGGCCTGAGCAGCGCATGGCGCTCGTTCCGAGGGTAACGGGCGAGACGGCGCTGCTCCCGAGGATGGCGATTCCTACGAGGCGAGGGTGCGCTGGTGACCCCTCGTGAGGAGCTGACGTGATCGGCGTTGTGGGTGGTCGTGGCGGAACTTGCGAGCGCTGTGAGTGTTTGTCAATAATGTGAACGACCGACCGGTTGCCGGAACGTCCACACTCGCACGTCGTCGCGTGACCTGACCTCGAACTGGGGGAAAGACTCATGCATTCTTTTCTGAAGGGCACCCCACCATGTTCCGGTCTTTCGTTCAAACGGACAGTCCCCTTACGGCCTTTCACCGGAAAGGCCAGCTCAGTCGATGAAACGCACGAAGGCACTTGTCGTTGGCGTTGCCCTCGTCGGTGTGGCCGGACTCCTGGTCAGCCAGTCCTTCCCGGACAACGCAGCGCTTCGGTCGAACGACGACGCCAAATCCGAGTCGGCGACCGTCGCCACGGAGCGAGGCAGCTCGGAGACGAAGGACGAAGCCGAGCGCGAACGGGAGCGAGAACTCGAGCGCGAGCGCGAACGTGAGGGAGGCGCCGAACGTGAGGGAGGGCTCACGCCCGGCACCCCCGAGTTCGCCGAGGAGATGGCCCGGGAGGCCGAGGAGGCCAAGAGGTTCGACGAGGCCGACCTCGCCCAGGAGTTCTACGTCAACAGCCGGACCGGCCCGTTGTTGACCCGCGGTGCGAATCCGACCCGGGGCATTCCCCAGCCGCTCGACCCCAGCCTCTATCGACCAGCACTGGAAAAGATGCAGGCGATGGCGAAGTACTCCGCGGCCGGTCACAAGGTCCTTCCCGCGAACACGCCGACAGCGGGCGCCCTTCTCAACTCCTGGAGCAACCTCGGCCCGTCCAACCAGGGCGGACGCTCCCGGTCGCTGCTGATCCATCCCACCACGCCCACCACCATGTATGCCGGCGGGGTGAGTGGCGGCGTGTGGAAGACGACCGACGGGGGCGGCAGCTGGGTGAACGTGAGCGACGGCCAGATCGCCAACCTGGCGGTCGTCAGCCTCGCCTTTGACCCGGCGAACCCCGCCGTGATCTACGCCGGCACCGGCGAAGGTTTCTTCAACGGCGATGCCATTCGCGGCGCCGGCGTCTTCAAGACCGCCGACAGCGGCGCGACCTGGACGTTTCTCGCGGGCACGACCGGGTCGAACTTCTCCTACACGAACAGCGTGGCGGTGAGCCCGCGTGACTCCCAGCGCATCTACGCCGCCACGAGGACAGGGCTCTGGCGTTCCACCGACGGCGGAACCTCTTTCACGCAAGTCGTCAACGCGAGCGGGGTGAACGGCTGCACCCAGGTCGTCATCCAGCAGACGGGCGCGACGGGATATGCGTTCGCGGCCTGCGGCACCTTCGCCCAGGGGACGGTGTACCGAGCCCTCGACGACGGCACGTCCGCGTTCGCCAGTGTCCTGGCGCCCGCCGGGATGGGGCGTAGCTCCCTCGCCATAGCGCCAAGCAACGAGTCGGTCCTGTACGTCATGGGGTCGCGAACGGGTAGCGGAGGGACGGGCGCGCACGGGCTCTGGGGCGTGTACCGGTCAGACGACGCGGGCGCCACGTTCACCCTGAAGACGGACGGGTCGGTGAACATGTCGACGGCCACACAGCAGCAGAAGATCAACGCGCTGTTGCTGTCGAACCCGGTCTACGGGGCCGGTTGTTTCGGCAGCCCGCAGTTCTTGAACCAGGGGTGGTACGACAACGTGATCGCCGTCGACCCCCTGGATCCGGACATCGTGTGGGCCGGCGGAGTCGACCTGTGGCGCTCCGACAACCAGGGCGCCAGCTGGCAGGCCCTGCCCGTG
>JANPFX010000174.1:0-1584 GCA_031423635.1 Acidimicrobiia bacterium
AATGGCCGTGGTCGCGCGACATGACGTCGCCCGGCTCGGGCTTGTCAGCCCGCTCGGCATGTGGGTGGCGTCTGCCCCGATCCCCGACATCTTTGCCATGCTGCCGTTCGAGTTCCCGGCGGCACTGTTCTCCGACGTCGCGCTCGGCACCCAGCTCCTCACGAAGGGCCTCGATTTCGAGGACCCGACGGCAATCGAAGCGTTCCAGGTGCGGAACTCCCGTCGGCTCGGGTTCATGGGCAAGTTGCTCTTCCCCGTCCCGAACCGCCGCCTGTCGACTCGGGCATATCGCATCTCAGCGCCAACGCACGTCGTCTGGGGTGCCAACGACAAACTCACGCCGGTCGATTCGTATCGAGCGGCGTGGGACTCGGCGATCACGCAGGCGACGAGCACGGTGGTCGACGATGCCGGCCACAGCGTCCACGTGGAGCACGGTGAACTATGCGCGCGGATCATCGGGGACTTCCTCGCAGGGTGACAGACCGACGACTCGTGTTGGTTCACGCTCCAACGGCGCGAGACTCGGCTTCGTGGATCTGATCACGGCGCGTCTGGCCCTGCGGCCGGCATCGCCAGAGCATGTGGACCTCCATGTCGAGCTCGACTCCGATCCCGAGGTGATGCGCTACATCAGCGGCGGCCGCGCCAGCACGCGTGAGGAGATCGAACAGATTGTTCGCGAAGTGCGAGGTACGAGGTGGACGGCGACACTGCTCGACTCGGGGGTGTTCGTCGGTTGGTTCTCCCTCCGCTCGAGCGGGCCCGGCGAGTTCGAGCTCGGCTACCGGTTGCGGCGGGCCATGTGGGGCCAGGGGCTCGCGACGGAGGGAACGAAGGCACTCGTTGAACATGCGTTCATCGCTCGTGGGGCGGTCCGGGTCTGGGCCCAGACCATGACGGTCAACGCCCGGTCGCGCGCCGTGATGGAACGCTGCGGCCTTCACTACGTGCGGACGTTCCACTACGACTGGCCCGAGGCGATCGAAGGCGGCGACGAAGGCGACGTCGAATACGAACTCGCCCACGAAGACTGGCCCGCTTTGCGCAACGGATGATGAGTTGCCCGGTCACCATTGCCTACGTGGGCCAGCGCACTCGCATGGGCCGGGAGACCACGGGTTTTCGCCGGTCAGCTGGCCCGAGCGAGCCAGCTGGCCCACGGGGTCATGGGGGACCTACGTGAGTGTGCGCTTCATGCCGTGGTGCGAGGCCACAAAACCTAAGCGCTCATAGAATCGACGGGTGTGTTCGGGGCGGCGGTCCGTCGTGAGCTGCACCATGAAGCACCCTCGCAGCCGCCCCCGCTCGATGGCATCCTCCATGAGCAACGTCCCGAGCCCGCCGCCCCGAAGATCGCTGGCGACGCGCACGCTTTCGATCTGCGCGCGTTCGGCGCCCCGGTGGCTGAGGCCGCGGATGAACGTCAACTGGTAGCACCCGATGATCCGATCGTCGCGGAGAGCGACGATCTCGCCGTTGTCGGGGTTGTCCGCGAGGTGCGCGAACGCCGACTGATACTCCGATGGCGCGTCGCTGAATACGGGGTTGCGGGCCCGGCCGAACTGGTCGTCGTTGAGAAGC
>JANPFX010000175.1:0-5569 GCA_031423635.1 Acidimicrobiia bacterium
ATCGGGCCCGCCGGTCCAATGGATGACGCCTTTTTCGAGAAACACGATACGGTCGGCGATGCGGAAAACGCTGCGCAATTCGTGGGTGACGACGACGTTGGTGATGCCGAGGTTTTTTTGCAGGTCCTTGATCAGGTGGTCGATGGAGTCCGCTGTCACGGGATCGAGTCCGGCGTGGGGTTCGTCGAGGAGCCAGAGCGCGGGATTCCGGGCGACGAGAGACGCGAGCGAGGTCCTGCGTCGCTGGCCGGCCGAGCACGCCCCGACGCGGAGGCCGCGCAGCCTGCCGTCGAGACCGACTCGTCGCATGGCGGGATCGATCCTCTCGGGATCGCCACCGCCGGCCCGCACGGCGAACGCGATGTTCTCGACGACGGTCAGGTCGTCGTAGAGAAACCCCTGGTGACCGAGGAGTCCGACCGATCGGCGGACGGTTCGACGGTCGCGCCGGAGATCCACGCCGAGCACTGCCGCCGACCCCTCGGCAATCGTGACGAGACCGCTCACCGCCTTGAGAAGTGTGGTCTTCCCCGCGCCGTTTGCGCCGCGGACGACGACGATCTCCCCTTGGTCGATCCGCAGGTCGAGTCCGGCAAGGGCCGGAAATCGTCCCAGGAGCACGACGACGTGCCGGAAGTCGATGACCGGAACCGCCCCGGGCAGAGCTGCTTGGGGGGCCATCAGCTGCTGACTCCCGTTCGAAAGGGTGACGGGCGGCGCGTTCCCCGCGTGGTTCTCCAGCCCGGCCATCAGATGTCCGATGATAGGGGCCATGCGTCGGTTGCTCTCGGGGGTCGGTCGAACCCTCATCACGGCGGGCGTTCTTCTCCTGCTGTTCGTCGTGTACCAGTTGTGGGGGACGAACATCAAGCAGGCCCAGGAGCAGCGCAAGCTGAAGAGCGGTTTCGAATCCGAACTCGCAGCCGCGGGCATCGTGCCGATCGAGTTCGGCGACTTCGCGTCGACAACCTTCGCCGTCGACACCACCCCGCCGGCCACTGCCGACTCCACGATCGCTTCCGCAGCATCAACGACGGACGGGTCGGTCCCCGTCACCACGGCGGCTCCCATGGCGGTCGGACCAACGACGACGACGCTTCCATCGGTGCGTCCCGGACGTTCGCAGATGAAGGCACCTCGTCCCGGCAAGGCGCTCGGTCTCCTCGTGATCCCGCGGATCAAACAGCGCCAGGTGATCGTCGAAGGCACGGCGAAGACGGACCTCGAGAGCGGACCGGGCCGGTACCTCCGGTCGGCCTATCCCGGGCAACCGGGGAATGCCGCGATCGCCGGGCATCGCACCACCTTCGGTGCGCCCTTCTTCAACTTGGCGCTCCTGCGACCTGGCGATCCGATCTTCATCCAGACCCAGCAGGGGAAGTTCCGCTACGACGTGATCGATGCGTGCCGGCCGAAGTGCAACGGGAGCGGTTCATTCATCGTGTCGCCCAACGACCGGACGGTGCTGGCGCCCACTCCCGGCGACAACCTGCTGACCTTGACGACCTGTCACCCGAAGTACAGCGCCCGTCAGCGGTTGATCGTGCGCGCCCGCCTTGTCGGTCCGGCGGCCGACGGGGACTTCTTCGCCCCTGCGGAGCCCCCGCCGACAACCGCGCCGCCGCCGACAACCGCGCCGCCGGTGACGACCGCAGCCCCGACGAGTGGCCCCGCCGTGCTTGATGACCCGCTCGTCCAGTCGGCCGACTCGACCGTCGCGGGGGTACCGGCGACAGACGCGACGGCGGACCCAATCAGAACGGAGGACCAGGAGCCATCGCTTTCCAGCGAGCGCGACCCCGGCGGTTCCGGCCCGGTTTGGACGCTCGGACTGCTCCAGGGCCACCGCAGCACGTGGACCCAGACCGGGCTGTTGTCGATGCTCTGCGCCCTGATCTGGTTCGGATCCTGGCGACTGGCCCGGCCCCGCCGGTTGGCGGCACAGGCGGTCATCTACTCCGCCGGGTTCGTCCTGGTCTTCCTGCCGGTCCTGTACTTCACCTTCGAGGTGCTGTCTCGGCTGTTGCCGGAGAATCTGTAGCGCAGTCCCGGCGTTCTGGTCGGTCGGATGGCGCTAGGGCTCGGTGACGACGAGCACGTCACCGTCTTGGACCTGATCGCCCGGCTTGACCCGCACCTCGGTGATGACCCCGGCCCGCTCAGCTTCCACCGGTATCTCCATTTTCATCGATTCGAGGATGACCAGGACGTCACCGGAGGCAACGGTGGCACCGACCTCGGCCGGTACCTGCCAGACATTTGCTGCCATCTCTGCTCGGATCTCGCTCATCGGTGTGCTCCCTGAAGCCGTCGGTGTCGCCACGAGCGTAGTGATAGTGGCCGAAACGACGGGGGTAGCCTGAACACACCATGCGACTCGCCGGATTCGCCGTAGCTCTGGGCCTGCTGGCCGGGCTCATCGGCGGCGGGTCGTTTCGTCACCTGCGCAAGTTCTCGCTGCGCTTCATGGGGCTGGGACTCGCATGGGTGGTCGGATCACTCATTGCGACCCGCCTGCACGGCGTCGCTGCCGTAGTGGTGCTCCTGGTCGCCACGCTCTGCGGAATGGTCTTCGCCGGGCTGAACGCCCTTCGGTGGCCAGGTCTTGCGGCGGTTTGCTTCGGACTGTTCCTCAACGCGTTGGTCCTCGGACTTAACGGCGCGCTTCCCTACGATCCCGCAGCAGCCGAAACGGCGGGTCTGGTCCCGTCAGGGCCGGTGGTACTGAAAACGGACGGCCTCACGAGACCGTTTCGTGACGGGGACCAATTGCTCATCGCGGCGCGGCGCATCCCGATCGCCCCGTTGCGCGCCGTCACCTCGGTCGGCGATCTTCTCCTCGCATTCGGTTTCGGCCTCGCCGCGTTCACCGCGGTCATCGACCGCGGGAAGGCCAGGCCGCACCGGGGTCGTCACCGTGTCGGAGACGTCAGGGTGTCGGCCGCCCGCAGCGGCACGGTGACCTTCGGCGCCGAGGAGGTTGCGCCCCGCGTGAACCCCATGGATGTTGCCCTGCAGGTCGCAGATGCTGCCGCTGATCCTGGTGTCCTCGTCGACCTCACCGCCGCAGATCCTGATGACCCTCATCTCGCGAGCGAGTTGACCGCACGCGCCGCGGTGCGGGCGGTGCTGACTCGACATGGTCTTCCCCAACTCGAACGGCCGGTCGCCTGTTCTTGTGATCTGTCCGCCGAGACCGAGGCCGACGCACCGAAAGTGCTCTCCCTTGCTGATCGTTCGGCGGAGCAGGCCGGACTCGGTAGGTTGACCCCGTGAGTTCTTCCGGCGCCGTCGATCCCGTTCTCGCCCGACGTGCCCGCATCGCCTCGGCCGTGAGGATCGGCAAGGCCGTGGGCTACGGATGCTTCGGGCTCGCCTGTGTTGCGTTCGGATTCATCTGGCTCGACAAGCCCACGGACGCTGCGAACACGGTCATCGCATGGTCGATGGGCGTCGGTTCGCTCTTCCTCGCTCCGGCGATCGTCTTCGGCTACGCCGTAGCGAAGGCCGAGCGCGAGGAGAAGGCAGACGATGCGGCCCGCGCCGCCCGACGCGCCGCCCGAGAGATGAAGGCCACCTCCGAGTCAGCCGAGTAGGGCGGTCCGGGGGAAGGACTCTGAGGGTTCCGCAGAGCGGTGTCGGGGATCATCTCGGCGGCAGGCCGAGGAAGGACACGAGCTGCCCGACGAGATCCAACAGCATGCGCTCGCCCTCCTGGGCGTCGGCGGTCGTAGCGTCGCCAAGAATTCCGCTCGGGCTCACGGCTCGAAACCCTCCGCTCCGCAAGGCGGCCAGCAACGTCGACAACGGCTCGGTGTTCCCTCGAAGGGCGTCGGTTCTCCGGTCGCCGGCGGGGAACCGGACGCGTTCTGGCGCGATAGCAAGAAGGAGAGAGGTCTCGGTGTGGCCGGCGTGGGCGTCACCGCCGGTGACCTGCGGCCACCAGGCCGTGACGTTGCGGCCTTCGTCCTGCAGGATCGCCAATGCGACGGTGAGAGCGGTGTGGTTCCCACCGTGGCCGTTGACGAACACGAGCCGGGCAAACGGTCCGCCGTTGGGCGGTGTCGCAGATCGGCCGAGCTCGACCAGGACGCTCGTCAACGCACTCGTGCCGATCGACAGCGTTCCGTGGAACCCGGCGTGCTCTCCCGACGCACCGTAGGGAAGGGCTGGTGCGACGATGACGGCGTCGCCACACCGCGCTGCCGCGCGGATGGCCAACTCCGCGGCGATCACCGTGTCGGTGTCGAGGGGAAGGTGGGGACCGTGCTGCTCGGTCGAGCCGAGCGGTACGAGCAGGGTCAGGCCCGGCCGGACGTCCGGCCAGCGCTGTCCGCCCAGGTCGATCGGGTCGGCGTCGTCCGATGACACGTCAGCCCGGTACCTGTCCCCACGCTCGCAGGCGGTCGAGGATCGCATCGGCGGCGGCGTCGGGGTCCAAGGCGAGTCGTTGCGGTGGGGTGCGGCTGGTGTGCGCTCCGGTGAGCGCCTCGACGCGTCGACGGGGATCGGGGTCCGCCGGGGCGTCGAGGATCCGGGCTCGGGGACGGAATGGGCCGACCCGCTGGGGTGCCGGCTCCCATTCGACGTCACCCGATCCGACGGTGACGACGTGCACGTTCGCCGACCTGGCCTGGAGGACGCCGCGTAGTGGGGCACGGCGGAGTCGCGCGGTTGCTCCTTCGACGGAAAGAACCGCCGGGCCGGTGATGGCGAGGACCTCCCGGCGACCACCGTCGAGGCGGCGCTCGACGTCGAGGCGGCGGTCGTGGGCCTGTTCGATTCGCACCAGTCCGCAAACCGCCTCGAGGGAGAGTTCAGCGCCGAGGAACGCGGGAACCGACGCCGACCCTCGATCAAGGCTCCAGTCGCCGCACAGCACCATCGTCGGGTCGAGCGGCCGGGCGACGTCGGCCAGTAGTCGGGCGACGCAGGCGCTGGTCGGCTGGCGGTCGTCCCCATCGTCGAGGTGGACACGGGTGACAGCGGTGGCGCCTGCGGCGAGTGCGTCGCGGAGCATCGAGTCCGCATCGTCGGGGCCGACGGTGATGACGTGCACCGTGGCAGCACGGGTTTCGCCAAGGCGGAGAGCCCACTCCAGCGCCGCTTGGTCGGCGAGCGACGGGCCGGACCAGCGCGCGTCGGTGACGATCGTGCCGGTCAGCGGATCGATCTCGGGCCGAAGCGCAACCCATTTCATGCAGACCACGACCGGTCGTGGCGACGGCGGGTTCATCGCCGAGGAACCGCTCTCATCCGTGCCGGAAGACGACGCCATGTCCGCCGTCGGGGTACGACCAGCTGATGGCTCCCTCGGTGTTGCAGACGAGGTAACACGTCCCGCACTCGAAGCACTGCTCGTAGTTGAACAAGATGCCTCCGTCGTTCGTCGGGACGAAGAGCTTCGCCGGGCAGGCATGGACGCAAGCGCTGGTGGTGCAGCTCCGGCAGAGATCGGAGTCGACGACGATATGGGCGGTGTGGGAGACCCGGAAGTCCACGGTCTCCATCCGGTCGTCGAAAGCCATCACCGTGCGTCGCATCACCTTCGAAGGTAGCGCCCCTGTCG
>JANPFX010000176.1:0-5918 GCA_031423635.1 Acidimicrobiia bacterium
CAGGGCCCCCGACCCGGCGTGCAACCCGTACCTCGCCTACGCGGTGCTTCTCGCTGCCGGGCTGCGAGGCATCGAACAGGGGTATGAACTTCCGCCCGAGCTCGACAACCAGGAGCTCACCGCGGCCCAGATGCTGGCGTCCGGGATCGCCCAGCTTCCGGGATCGCTCAGTGAGGCCGTTGATGTGATGGAGGCGAGCGAACTCGTGCGAGACGCTCTCGGTGAGCACGTCTTCTCGTGGTTCATCCGCAACAAGCGGGTCGAATGGACCGGGTACAAGACCCACGTGAGCCAGTTCGAGCTCGACCGCTACCTTCCCGCCCTCTAGCCGTCGATACGTACACCTACGATCATGGCCCTCAGTCCGATCCTCGTCTTCCCCGATCCGCCGCCTGCGGTCCTCGCCCAAACACTCGACCTCGCCGGGTACCGGTGGCTGAGCGCATCGACGCCCATCGCCGCCGAACGACTCGAACCCGACGACGGCTGGGGCGCGGTGATCGTCACCGCCGATACCGACACCGAGGGTGCCTGGGCACTCTGCCGAGCGCTGCGCAAGCGTGACGTCCCGGTCGAGCCTCTGCTCCTGCTCGTCAGCGGCTCGCAGCTCAACGACCTCGAGCTCCGCGAAGACCTCTTCGACGACTTCTGCCTGTCGCCGTTCCATCCCCGCGAGTTGGAAGCGCGCCTGCGCCATCTGCTGTGGCGAGCCGGCAAGGGGAGTCGACCCGAAGTTGTCGAGTACGGACCGCTGATCCTCAACCTCGAGACGTACCAGGCCGTGATCGAGAAGCGACCGCTCGATCTCACCTACATGGAGTACGAACTCCTCAAGTTCCTGGCCACCCACCCAGGAAAGGTGTTCACCAGGGAGACGCTGCTCTCACGGGTGTGGGGGTACGAGTACTACGGCGGAGCGCGCACCGTCGACGTCCACATCCGCCGTCTGCGCGCCAAGCTCGGCGACGAGCACAACCTGATCCACACCGTGCGGTCCGTCGGCTACCGCTTCGGCACCGGTCGCTGGGGGAGCTAGCCCGCTGCCCCTTGGCGGTCGACGCCGCGGGGCGGTCAGGAGTTCAAGGAAATGAGCTCGCTGCCCTCGTGACGCTCGTCGGCATCGTTGGACAACAACACGCCGTGCAGCGCTGAGGCGATCGCGCCGGTGAGGAAGAAACCCACCGGGAAGACCGCCACCATGAACACGATGAGCGCAATGGCGCCGAGCATTGTTTCGTCCTCCGGCCGGATCAGGGGGTCGTGATACCGGCCGGGCCGGTGTAGGCCAGGAACTCGATCTCGACGATGGCACCGAGCGCCATCGTGACGTTGCCCACCGTTGAGCGGGTCGGGCGGTGCCCGGCGAAGCACTCGGAGTAGGCCGAGTTCATCGTGGCGAAGTCGTCCATCGTGGCGAGGAACACCGTGCACTTGACGACGTCGGTGAGCGATGCGCCGGCGGACGCAAGCAGGCCCTCCGCGTTACGGAAGATCTGGCGGGTCTGGGCGTCGACACCACCCTCGACGATCCCTCCGTCGGCGAGCCCGAGTTGACCCGAGAGGATCACGAGGTCACCGGCGCGGAGAACGGGCGAATAGGGGCCAACAGGTTTCGACACGGCACCGAACCTAGCGCGACGACTGCCGTCTCACGCAGTTCGCGTCGGACAGGTCAGCTGAACGAGTTGCCGCAGCCGCAAGAACGCGTCGCGTTCGGGTTGTCGATGGCAAAACCGCCGCCCTGGAGGCTGTCCTTGTAGTCGAGCGTGGCGCCCTTGAGCATCCCGGCGCTCGTTGCGTCGGTGACGACGCGGATCGTGCCGTATTCCTTCACCAGGTCGTCGTCGGCCACTTCGCCGTCGAAGAACATCTCGTAGGAGAAGCCCGAGCATCCGCCGGGGCGCACAGCGACGCGCAGGGCGAGCGACGTGTCGCCTTCGGCTACGAGGAGCGCAGCGACCTTCGCCGCAGCGGCGGCGGTGACGATGATGGTGTCGGACTTGCGGCTGAGACCGATCTTCACGGCGGTGGGGGCGTCTTGCACGCTCATGGGAAGCTCCTCGTTGCGGAAGTCCGGGAGGGGAACCCGGACAGGGGTGTCCGGGTCACATCGACTGGACGGAAGGAAAGTGTACCCCCGCCGGTACAATTGCAGCCATGCCCGGCGTCACTTCCCCCGACCAGGCCGGCGAACAGGTCAGCTCGACCCCCCCGCCGGCAGGTCGAACTCCCCCTCCCTCGGTTGACGACGTCCGCCAAGTGCTCCGCGGGGTCATGGACCCCGAGCTCAATGCGGACATCGTCGAGCTCGGAATGGTGGAGCGGATCGACGTGCTGCCCGATGCGACCGTCGAGGTCGTGATCGCACTGACCATCGCGGGATGCCCACTGCGCACCCAGATCCGCGACGACGCCAGATCGAAGATTCGCGGGCTCGAAGGCGTGCACGACGTCGTGATCAGCTTCGGGGAGCTCAACGCCGAGCAGCGCAGCCAGGTGATGCAGCGCGCCCGATGGAAGGCGAGAGAGAACGCTCCCACGACCGAGGTCCCGGCCACGACCCGGGTGCTCGCGGTGGCTTCGGGTAAGGGTGGGGTCGGCAAGTCGTCCGTCACCGTCAACCTGGCGGCATCGCTCGCGGCCCGTGGCTTCGTTGTGGGCGTGCTCGACGCCGACATCTGGGGCTTCTCGGTGCCACGCATGCTCGGGCTCGAAGGACGGCTCGGAGGCGCTGACGGAAAGATCGAACCGTCGAGCCGTTCGGTCGGCACCGGAGAGATCCGGGCGGTGTCGATGGGGCTCGTGGTCGACGACGAGGACAAGGCGATCATGTGGCGGGGCCTGATGCTGGCGAAGGCCGTCGAGGAGTTCCTCACCAAGGTTCGCTGGGGCAAGATCGATTACCTCCTCATCGACATGCCGCCGGGAACCGGCGATGTGCAGATGGCCCTCGGAAGGCTCCTCCCGCGCACCGAGCTCCTGATCGTCACGACCCCGAACCTCGCTGCCCAGAAGGTTGCAGTCCGCGTCGCCGACATGGCCCGCCGGAGCTACCTCAAGATCGCCGGCGTCGTGGAGAACATGAGTGCGTTCACTGACTCCGTCGGGGTCGAGCATCATCTGTTCGGCGAGGGCGGCGGCGCGCGGCTGGCCGAGGAGACCGGCGCGCCATTGCTCGCGCAGCTTCCCATCGCGCCCGCAGTGTCGTCCGGTGGCGACATCGGTGAGCCGGCGGCGCTGGCCGATCCGGACTCGATCGTGGGGCTGGCGTTCGCCGCGCTGGCTGAACGCATCGCCACCGATGTGCTTCCGCCGGTCGAGATGTCGGGATGCACAGCCCGGCTGTTGGGGGCAATCGAGGACGCGCTCGGACCGACCGGGCGCTGAGCACCAAGGTCAGTCGAATTCGCCGGTTCTCTTCGGCCGGCGGGGAATCGCGGAGATCGCATCACGGACCCGGACCTCCGGAGTGAGGACACGTAACGCGCTCACCCCGCAGAGGATGGCGATGCCGAACGCCACCGCCAGCGGACCGGTCGGCGAGCGGGTCGGCGGTCCTCCCACCGCGGAGCCGGCGAACCCGCCGAACACCGCTGCCGCCACGATCACCGTCCAATGAATCGGACGCCATGCGGGTGACCGGAACACGAGCACCATGAGCACCGCGATCGCCAGCGTCACGAGCGCGGCCCGGCGGAGCCAACCGACGAGCGCCGAACTCACTGTCGACGGTCGATCATCGATGTGCCGAATCACCGCGTTCGCTCTCGGCGCGAGGGTCCCCATGTTGGTTCCGGCAAGGTCGCTCGTCATCGGGGAGATCGCCACAGCGCGTCGGGCCGCCATCAACCCGTTCTCCGTGAGAAGGCTGGTGAGGACGTCGATCGACGTTGCGAAGTCACCCGCCCAGGGCGGGAACGCCACGACGTCGTGGACCACGACGGACACCGACCGGGTCGTGACCGGATCTCGTAGCACGAGGCGATCACCGGACCGAAGGGCCCCACCGCGGATCGAAGCCAGCCGTTCGCTGATCACCACCGTTCCAGACGGAAGATCGGCTGACACTGACGAGGGGTCAGGGGATCGTCGCCGGGGGATCCAACCGTCTCCGAGACCGTCGGCGGCGGCCAGGGCGACCGTAGGGGTCGCCGGGATATCGATCCCGCCGCCATCGACCAAGAGCGTGGTGGTGTGCAGGACACGGCCGCCGCTGACACGCACGAGTTGCTCGGCCAGACCCACAGCATCGGTGTCGTCGCTGAAGAGGACCGATGATCGCCAGGGTGCAGCCACCGTCGCGGTCGCCGCGAGACCCTGGGACGCCGCCACCGGAAGAATGACGAGACCCGTTGCCGCTGCGACACCGGCGAAGCTGCGGGTGCGCAACCGGCGGACGGGACGGGCCGTCACTCGTCGCCCGAACGGCGGACGCTGGAGCACGGTGCCTCCGAGGATCAGCGCACCCCCGACGATCAACGCGACAAAGCCGGCAGCGGGCATCCAGATGGTCGAGCGGTGACGCAGGAGTGCGAAACTTCCCGCGGCCACCGTGACGCCGAAGATCACGAGAACGGAATCGGGAAGACGAGGTGTCCGGGCCCGACGAACCATCCGGCGGAGAGGCGGCGGCACGACGACGGCGATCGACCGGAGCAACGACGGGGCCAGAGCCAGACCGCCGGCGAACGTCAGCGCCTGGGTGATCGTCGTGGCACCACCGGCGAGCGATCGATCGATCGGGACGTAGGGGCCGATCGCGGCGCGGACCGCAAGGGCGGCCACCGCGCCGGTGCCCAGTCCGATCGTCGTGGTCACGCCGAGGAATCCGGTTTCGACGGCCACGGACGAACGGCTCCGAAGGCCGAGGGACCGCAGGACCTGGCGCTGAACGACGTGACGCTTGCGACGGGTGAGGAACGAAACAGCGGCGCACGCGGCGGCTGCGATGTACAGCGCCATGCGGGACAGTCGACGAGAACGCTCTGAAGCCTCGAGTTCGCCGCGGAGTCGCTGCACGTGCGCGGCTTTCACGGGGACCACCGTGGCCGGTATCGGTGCGGCGACGCGAATGGTCGAACCGCCGAGCCCGACGGGGTCGTCGGCAGGAAGGGCGACCGGTCCGATCGACGGATTCGCCAGGATCTCGTCGAGGAGCGCGACGCTCGCGCTGGAGCGGCGGAGGCCACCTCGGGCATCGCCCTGGTTGGAGACGGCGACGACGAACTCGGCGTTCGCCGAAGCCCCCCGGTCCGGGAGCGCGTCGATCGTCGTCGTGATCGTTCCGGGCGCTACGTAGACGACCGGCCGTTGCGCCGGTCGTCCGAATGACGGGTCACCGAGACCTCCCAGGTCAGCTGCGGCGAATCCGTGCCCTGCGGCGATCGGGAGCACGCGGACGTCGCGGCTGATGCCGCTCATCGACAGCCTGGTCACGGCAGGCACGCTCGAGGCGTTCACGAGCGAACCGCGTATCGCCACGTCGCCGACGGCCAGCGGGGCCACGCCGGCGAGGCCGGTTTGTCCCGGGTTCCCGCCGAACAACTGCCCCACAGTGACATCCATTTCGGCGACGATGACGTCGAGGTGGCGGTCGCCGATCTGCAACGCCCCGTCGATCATCACCAACGCCATCAGGTCGTCGACCGAACTGCTCATGCGCACATCGGCGGAGCGGGCACGGGTCAAGGCGTCGAGTGCCTGATTGCGGGAGTCGACATCAGGCGAGATGACGAGTTCGTCGACGGGTCCGAGGTGGCGGACGGCTGAAGCCGCAACCAGCGCGGCGGGGGGGGGGGGCCCCCCGGGGGCACCCCCCCGGCGCCAAAACCACCGGCGCGCGGTTCGGGACGCAGTAGGTTAGGCGGGTAGTGAAGGGCCCGGCCAGCAACGGGACCCCCCCGCGGAAGGGCCGCCCC
>JANPFX010000177.1:0-3502 GCA_031423635.1 Acidimicrobiia bacterium
CGTCGTTGGCCACCGCGTCGACCGTCGCCGAGAGTTCGCGTTGCATGAGGAACGCGTGCGCGGCGTCGATCGTGACCGCAGCGAACATCGCCACGATGATGACCGCCGCCGGCAGCAGCAGCATCGCGGACCCATGCTCCCTGTCGGTCGGCCGTCGGGACGGCGGGTTCCGGTCACACCCCACGTCAGACCCCACAGTCGACCTCTCCGGGCACGCCGCTGCGGAACGGGTCGATGCGCGACCGATGGGTCGCGCTCACCGTCTTCGTCCCTCCGAATGACCCGAGAAACGGAACGGCGATCAGCGGGATGTCGACCGTCACGCGGATGACGATCGGCTGGCAGCGCTCGAAGCGCTCGGTTTTCGTCTCGGTGGTCCAGCGCGCAGGAAAGCGCGAGGAAAGCAACTCACTCGCCTCGGTACGCGCGGCCGCTTCGGCCGCTCCGCGCGTGTTCTCCTCCACGTACGCCTGAACGGCGTTGCGGGCGGCACTGCTCACGGCCATCTTGGCGTCGAGGACCGCCCAGAGGTTCGCAAACACGAAGACGAGCCCGACGATCAGAACGACGCAGCCGGCGATGACCTCCGCCCCTGCCTGCCCCGATTCGTCGGCCGACGAGAGACCGCTGCGTACGTTCATCCGGCCTCCCGGAACTCTTCACGGTGAGCGCGTGCCGTCCGTTCGATCGTTCGGAAGGGCTTCAACGAAGCGAGCGGTCCGATGCCCGGCCCGCGAGCAGAAACCGTCACTATGACATCCCCGGCGTTCTCGTAGGCGCGCATACGGACCCCTGGTCCGAGTCCGGCTGCGGCGATGCGAGCCTCGTTGTCCGGGTCGAGTGCAGCGTTCCGGGCGAGGCGTCGGGCCAGGTCGTCGGCGACACCGGTGACGACGGTCCGCCGGTACATGGTGACGAGCACCTCGACGGATACGAAGACCGTGGCGAGCACCAGGAACGTGCCGATGATCGACGTGATCAGCCCGGAGCCGCGTTCGTCCCGCTGCTCCGGAGTTCTCACTTGATCGACGCCACCTTCTCCTTCGCGGTGTCGCCGCTGTCCTTCGCGATGCTGCTGAACACGACGAACATGGCCGCGCCGATCACCGCCATGATCAGCACAGCGATCGCCAGGGAAATGACTCCTTCGCCCTTCTCGTCGCGGGTCCGACGTCGAGGGACGCGCGAGGCCGAACGCAACGTACCCTTGCTGTTGCCGTGGCTCTGGATGTGCGTGTACATGTCGTTTGTCCTTGGTGTCTTGGTGGTGGATGGGAAGATCAAATAGCGAACGACGTTCACGACGAGAAGAAACTCAGCGCGCGTAGGAAGGGGAGGGCGAGGAGCATGCAGCCCGGGACGAGTGCCGCCACCGTCACGGGGATCCACACCTGCTGACCTTTGCGTTCGACCGCGGCGAGGAGCTCGCGGTGGCGCTCCTCGCGTCCGAGCTGGGCCTCGTCGGACACCAGGCGGCCGAGGTCGGCACCCTGGTCGGCGAGCGACAGGATTGCCGCAAGCCGACCGACCGCGGGAACATCGGCGATCGTCGTCCACTCCCGCAAGGACTCGCGATAGCTGTTGCCGCGGCGAACCGACCGGAGCAGCCGGGCAACGTCCTGCGATGCCGGCCCACGAGAGCGATCGGCGATTCTCTGAAGCGTGCCACCGAGGCTCCATCCGGCATCGAGGAGCATCGCCATCTGCTCCTCGACCACCGGCAGCTCGATAGCGAGGTCGCGCTTCCAGCGCTGCGAGGCCAAGGCCAGCCGTTGTTCATCGATGAGAAGGGAAAGCGCTGGGGCGGCGGCGACAACCAGAAGTGCCAAGACACCGGGCAGACCCAGCACCGCGGCGAGGCCTCCGGCACCGAGCAGCGCGAGCGAGGCGTGGCCGAGCTGGGCGATTCGGAACTGGGTCGGTGTGATCCCCCGATGGAGCCGCTCCAGACGAGTTGACAGGTCCTCGTTGATGCCGACGGCCCGCGCTGCCCATCCGCCGACGTGTTCGGCCGCTGGTCCGAGCGCGTCGCGAAAGCTACGCGCGCCGAGGATCCGGGGGCGACGATCGGGAAGGCCCGGCGTGTGGATTCGGAGCCGCGCCGCGAGATTGGGCTGACGGAACCACGGTGCCCGAGCCAGAAGCATCGAGAAACCGGTCGTCCCGAGGACGGCAGAGAGCCCGAGGAGACGAATCACGGTTCCCGTCCCGCAGTCCGCGCGATACGAGGTTCCGTCGGCAGACGCAGGATCGCCGCCGACCACCACCAGCACATGCCGACGAAGGCCACGGCCAATCCTCCGACGACCTGACCCGTCGGCTCCTGATACGCCGCCCGTCCGTCGCCGATGCCCAGCCCGACGAGTGCCATCGCAAACGGCACGATCAGGACGAACCAGCGAGCGAACCGCACACCCGCCTGGCGGCTCGTCGCCTCGTGGCGATGGCGGAGGTCGATCTGGCGATCGGCGAGCAGCCGGGCCAGTCGTCGATCGATGTCGGTACCTCCGATCTCGTTGGCTACGAGGAGGGTCTCGAGAATCGTGTCGGCCGTCGGATCAGCAAGGCGCTCCTCGAGCATCGCCACCACCCGGGCGAAGTCTGTGGACAGCAGCCACTCCCGGTGGGCCGCGTCGAACGCCGCCCGCATGGGTGGGGTCGACGATCGGCGTCCGACATCGAGCAGCGCTGCCGGCACCGAACGACCGAGCGCACCGACCTGGAGTCGTAGCTCCTCGATGATGGTCGGCCAGTCGTCGCGGGCCTGGGTGAGAAGCCGGGCGCGACGATTGCGATAGATGGCCAGCGGAGCGGCGAGCGCGCACAGTCCCGCAGCAGTCGCCGGCACGATGGCTCCGAACAGGAACCAGATCATCGCAGTGGTCATCGCGAACACCACGCCCTCGACCGTAAGGAACTCGGTGCTGCTCACGCCTTCGACACCGGACTGCCGCATCCAGTCCGAGAAGCGGGCGTGGCGGACGCGCCGTGTCGGCCGACGCCGTTGGGTGAGGAGGAAGACGCCGCTTGCCGCGAGAAGTGCCGCGGCGAACGCAACCGCGTCGCGGGACGCGTTCATTGTTCGGTCTCCTCCACCCGGTTGCAGCGGTGGAGAAGCGTGATCAGGTCGAGACCGCGCGACTCGAAGAGGCGGGCAAGCCGAACCGGGACCTGTCCCGTCCAGTGGAGTTCTGCTCCGGGGTGCGGTCGGCGGAGGAGTTCGGTCGTTGTGAACGCGGTGCCGTCCGACGCGCCCTGCAATTCCTCGACGGCGATCACTTCGGTGACCAGCGGCCCGGACGCGCTGCGCTCGCACTGGATGACCACGTCGACGGATTCGCTGATCAGTCCCTGCAGGGCGCTGAGTGGGATCTCGCTTCCGACGTCGGCGAGTTGGGCGACGAACCGCAGTCTGCTCAACGCCTGTCGGGCTGATCCTGCGTGGAGCGTGGTGTATCCCTTGACACCCGACGACAGGGTGAGGAGAAAGGCCAACGCCTCG
>JANPFX010000178.1:0-5356 GCA_031423635.1 Acidimicrobiia bacterium
GGCCGCCGGCCTCGACACCGCTGAGTCGCAAACCCTCGGTTCACATCTGCGTGACTTCCTGACCCAGGACATCACCGTGTTCCTCATCGACCACGACATGGGCCTCGTGCTCAACGTGTGCGACTACATCTACGTGCTCGACTTCGGCCGGATCATTGCCCAGGGCACACCGGATCAGATCCGCACCGATCCGGCCGTGATCGGGGCCTACCTCGGCGCCGAGGCCGGCGAGCTTCAAGCCCAAGAAGGTGCTGCTGCAGCCGCGGCAGCCGGAAGGAACCACTGATGAGCACGGTTATTGCCCCGCCCGAGACCGTCATCAAGATCTCAGGCCTGGCCGCCGGCTACGGCGGAATTCCTGTCGTGCGCAACCTCGACCTCCATGTCGGCAAGGGAGAAGTGATTGCCCTGCTCGGCCCGAACGGCGCCGGCAAGACGACCACCCTGCTGACCATTTCCGGAATCCTCCGCCCGGTCGCCGGATCGGTCGAGGTGTTCGGCAAGGAGATCCCGCTCGGCAAACCCCACCTGGTCGCCCGCAGCGGCCTTGCCCACGTCGCCGAGGACCGTTCGCTGTTCTTCGACCTCACCGTCGCCGAAAACCTGCGCCTCGGTCTCACCGGTCCTCGGGCGCAACAGAAGGTTGCGATGGAGCGCGCCATGGAACTCTTCCCGGCGCTCGCGCCGTTGCGCAGTCGTCTCTCGGGTCTGCTGTCGGGTGGCGAGCAGCAGATGCTCGCCATGGCTCGTGCGCTGGTCTCGGAGCCGAAGGCGCTTCTCGTCGACGAGATGAGCATGGGCCTCGCCCCGATCATCGTCGAGCGGATGATCCCGATCGTGCGACGCATCGCCGACGAGACCGGCACCGCTGTCCTCATCGTCGAGCAGCACGTGCACATGGCGTTGTCGATTGCCGACCGTGGGTATGTGTTGAACCACGGCGAGCTCGTGCTCTCCGGTACCGCCGCCGAGCTCCTGGCCCGGCGCGACCTTCTCGAAGCGAGCTACCTCGGCGGCGAGGTCCACTAAGTCCGTCGTTCGGCCGGTGCTGTCTCCTCATCGCGGAGGCGGTACCGGACAATCCGGACCTGCGCCTGATGGTGCAGCCGGGAGGTGACGCCGAGAAGCCGGCCGTCAGATGAGGTCGTGGTCATTGTGTCGTTGGCCATCTGAAGGTGCGTGAAGCCGTGTGCAGCCGTGCGACAGCACATCGAAGGAGCCTGCGAAAGGACGAACGCCGTGGCCGCCGCTGAGGAGCTCCACTACCGCCATCTCGCCGACGTGGCGGCCGATACCCGCTCGGGCACCCTCTCCGCCGTCGAGGTCACGCAACACACACTCGACCGAATCGAGCGCCTCGATCCGCGCCTGCACGCGTTCGCGTTCGTAAGAAACGACGATGCGATGCGTGACGCGGAGGACGCCGATGCGCGCCGTTCCCGCGGCGAGAGTCTCGGCCCGCTGCACGGTGTCCCGGTGGCCGTCAAGGATCTGTGCGCGATGGCCCGTACTCCGACGCGTGCCGGCGGGTTCTTCTCGACGGGATTCTCGTCTACCGACACCGCCACAGTGGTGACGAGGCTCCAGGACGCCGGCGCCATCATCATCGGCAAGGCGCAGTTGACCGAAGGCGCGTGGGGATCGCACCATCCCGATGTCGCCACGCCGGTCAACCCGTGGGCCGAGGACCGCTGGTCGGGTGCGTCGTCGAGTGGCTCGGGCGTGTCGGTGGCCGCTGGCCTGGCCTACGGAGCGGTCGGCACGGATACCGCAGGGTCGATCCGCTTTCCGTCTGCCGCCAACCATCTGGTCGGCCTGAAGCCGACGTGGGGTCGGGTGAGCCGCCACGGCGTCTTCCCCTTGTCCGACACCTTCGACCACGTCGGTCCGATGGCACGCTCGGTCCTCGACGTCGCGTTGCTCTACGAGACCATGGCCGGGCCCGACCCGCTCGACGGCACGTCGCTGACGGAACCCGTGGGCGACTGTGCTTCCGCGGCGCGCGCGGCGCGGCTTCGCGGTGTGCGGATCGGTGTCGATCAGGCTTATGCCCTGGAGAACGTCGACGGTCCGACGTTCTCGGCCCTGACCGCCGCCCTTGCACTTCTGGTGGAGCAGGGGGCCGTCATCGTCGACGTTTGCGTGCCCGAGGTGGACGCGATCCTGCCTCGTGCAGTGATGGCGGCGGCGGCCGAAGCGGCGATCTCCCACGCCGCGAGCTACCCGTCGGAGCGGGCCAGGTACGGCCAGCCGTATCGAGACCTCCTCGATCTCGGCATCGGCACGAGTGCGGTGGACTACGCCGCAGTGGCCATCTGGCGTCGCGAGTTCCGTGGGGCACTTCATCGGACGTTCGCAGATGCCGACATGATCGTCACGCCGGTCATGCCGATCGCTCCCCTGCTGGCTGGGCAGATGAGGGCCACCGCGGGTTCGTCGCCCGTCGACTCGGCCGCGTTCATGCGCTACACCATCCCCTTCAACCTCGCCGGCGTTCCCTCGCTCACATTGCCGATGGGCCGGACGTTCGAAGGTGCTCCGCTCGGATTCCAGCTGATCGGGCCGGAGTTGTCCGAAGCGGCGCTGCTGTCGGCTGGCGCCGGCTACGAAGCAGCGAGCGGGTTCTCGACCCGGCATCCGGACATCTGAGCGGTCCGCGGAACCCAGGGTCTCCCGTTGACGGAAGGCCGCTGCGATGTCGTGACCGTTGCCACGCGCGCGTACAGGAGTGATATGCGCGCGTGTAACAGTCGCTTTGCGTCAAGGCTGGATCAGTTCCAGGTCCCCCCCGACCACGTTCCGCCGGACCAGCTTGCGCCGGACCACGAGGACCCGGACCACGACGAACCCGACCACGACGAACCCGACCAACTCGAGCCGGACCACGACGAGCCGGACCACGACGAACCCGACCAACTCGAGCCGGACCACGACGAACCCGACCAAGACGAACCCGACCAGCTCGATCCGGACCACGTGGATCCGTTCCACACGCCGCCGGACCAGGAGCTCCCGGCCAGGCTGGCCGTCCAAGGCTTGCCGAAGATGTCCTTCTCGCCGGTGAGGACGAACCCGTCACGGGCGATGTGATCGGTGCCACGGGTCAGTTCGATCGAACCGGTGCCGGTCGACCACGGCCAGCTCTGTACGAAGTTCGGCAGACCGGTGTTCAGCGTCTTGGCCATCTGGAGTTCGCCCGAGCCGAAACCCTTGTTGTTGCCGTTGATCGGCTGGCTGTTCGTCATCAGCAGCATCTTCACCTGATCGGGAGTTGCCGCCGGGAACCTCTGCAGGATGAGTGCGGCGGCGCCGGACATGATGGCGGTCGATTGCGACGTGCCGCTACCGCGGAAGTAGCGGGTACCCAGCAATCCCTCGGGGTGGTTGACGTCGGTATGGCTGTTCGGTACCCGCAGCCCCTGGGTGTGCGCACCCGGGGCAACGAGATCGACGTTGCGGTTGCCACCCCGCCCGGACCACGGGGAGAACGAGGGAACGGTGTCGTCCTGGATTGCCGGGGTTCCCATCGTGTCGGCCGAACCAACAGCCACCACCCACCGGTCGTTGCCCGGGCTCGAGAGCGAGGGCGCGTTGCCGGGGAGGTTCTGGAAGCCGTAGTTGCCGCCGGCGACGATCACGACGATGCCGGCTTTCCAGGCCCGTTCGGCGGCGAACGCCAGCGGACTGAGTTCGTAGGCCAGGGTGGAGTTGGTGCCGTAGGAGAGGTTCAGGACGCGGATGTTCATGCCGGGGTCGTTCTTGTGGTCGACGACCCAGTTGATGGCAGCGATGACCTGCGTGACGTCGACGCCGCCATCGGCGGTGCCAACCTTGACGCTGACGATGCGGGCGTCGGGGGCCATGCCGCGATATGCGGTGGCGGGAGCGTTGGCGTAGGGCTTGGTGAGCGCAGCGTCTTTGCCGGCGATGAGTCCGGCCATGAAGGTGCCGTGGCCGTTGGTGTCGAGCCGGGTGAGATTCGGGGCCTGGGATTCGAGCGAGAGGTCAGGTCCGTGGATGATCTTGCCGGGTGCGTCGAGGCCGGGGACCGGTGACACGCCGGTGTCGATGACGGCGACATCGACGCCCTGGCCGGTGAAGCCGGCGTTCCACCACGCCGTGGCGCCGGTGGTCGCGGTGATCGCCGCCATGGAATACGGATCAGTGAGCGGGTCGTACGCGGCAGCGGACGCGGGTTGGGCACCGAAGGCCGGGAGAAGGCTCGCCCCGGCGAGCAGAACGCCCAGAACGTGGCGTGTCATCGAGCGTCCACCCAGGATGTTTCGGAGCCAGGTGTCTCCGGGGTGTGCGTTGACAGGCTTGGGGAAGTGACGCATGGTGCTCCAAAGTTTCGGTGGTCTTCCGTGACCACGCACCCATTGTCGTCACTCTCCGTGGTCGAGTGTATGAGTCGTGAGACTCTGCACCGCCACTCACGAATGAAACGACCCTCAGCCGATTCGGGACTCGTGCAGCGGCATCGGTCCTTCGGCCGGAGCGAGCGTGAACGGGCTCGTTCAGTCGGGTCCGACGATGGCCCGATAGGCGTCCTGCGCATAGGCATCGGTCACCACGCCGAGGCCATCGGCGACCCGGTTCACGTAGGCGAAGTACGCGGTCACCTGATTGACGTCGAGGATGTCACGGTCCGACAGGCCGTTCGCCCGCAGAGACACGAGCAAGTCTTCGGTCATCGCCCCCGGGGTGACCGTGAGGCGAACGGCGTAGGCGAGGATGGCGCGTTGGCGGTCGGTGATCGTGGCGTTCTCGTAGCCATCAATAAGCGCGCGTACGAACTGAACGTTCCTGCAGAGGCGGACCAGACCGGCCGCGTGATGGGCAAGTCAGTAGTGGCAACTGTTGATCTTCGAGACCACCACACCGATCATCTCCCGCTCGACGCGGGTGACACCGGACCGGCCGTACATCACGGTCCGGTAGAGATCGATATGTGCACGCATGGTCTCGGGGTGCAGGGCGTGCACCTTCAGAATGTTGTCGACGGCACCAATGGTCTTGTCGCGTTCCGCGTCATAGAGCTCTCGAAGCAGACCCTCCGCTGCGTCCTCGGCGATAGTGTCGATCCAGGCGATTCGTTCGGGCGACTCCATGGGCCGCGACCGTACACTTTCGCTTCTGACGCCGGCCGCGGAGCACGATGGCAATGAACTGGCGATTCGGCACCTGAACGCGTGTGTGAACGGCAAAAGGAGCCGACCACGCGGCCGGCTCCTTCGTGTTCGAATTGGTCGACTGAACCGGTCAGTTCCAGGTGCCGCCGGACCACGAGGATCCCGACCACGACGAGCCCGACGACGAACTGCCGGACCACGACGATCCGGACCACGAACTGCCG
>JANPFX010000179.1:0-1909 GCA_031423635.1 Acidimicrobiia bacterium
ATCGACGAGACCTCTTCGGTCAACCCGGTCGCATGTCCGCAGAGGGACGGTGGCCGGGTGGGGCTGTGGGTCGCATCGGTGACAGAGTCGTCGACGCGGTCCGGTGCCCGCTTGTTCTCGGTTGTGACCAGATAGGTTACACGTCCGATGAGTTCTCTCTGGACCCCCGACGGCGAACGTCCTGTTCGCCGCTCCCCCGACCCCCAACCGGCCGCCAGTTCGCCGATGCCACCCGAAGGTGGACGAGAACTGAGCGCCGACGATGTCGCTGCGCTCCAGGAGGAACTCCAGGAGGCGCAGCGCGAGATCCTTTCCGTGCCGGCGTCGGCCATCGTGGCCAACCATGTGATCGGGCTCTTCCAGCTCGCCGCCGTTCATCTCCAGGTCTCGCCGCCGAATCTCGACGACGCCCGACTGGCAATCGACGCCATGGGGATCCTGGTCGACGGACTCAACGGTCGGCTGGGCGTCGACGAGGGAACGCTCGAGGACGCGCTCGCCCAGATCCGCCTGGCGTACGTACAGATCGCCGGCGGCTCTGGGGGCTAGCAAAGCGACGGTAGAGCGGACAGCCCCGCTGTGCCTCGAGGCCCAGCGGGCCCGTCAGCCGAAATCGTTGCGCAGGAGCCAGTGGGCGCGGGCTTCGTCGAGCGACGTGCCGTTGGCTCCCCCGCCGTAGGACGGGTCGTGGCGTTGCACGGGATCGTCCTCCCAGCCGCAGCACGGGCAGATCTCGTACGTCTCGGCGTCGCCCGGCACCGCGTGGCGACAAACGGGGCACGGGAACGACGGGCCGTCGAGGGTGACCGATCTCGCTTCCTCTACGCCGCCGAGGGACGGTCCGAGCGTGACCCGAACCGCCGCCCCGACCCCGACCGAGCGTGAGCCGTCGGTGAGCGCGGTGGCGTGGAAGGCGACACGCCGACCACCGCCGAGAGTGACCTCGCCCAGGCCGACGACGGCGTCGAAGGAGCTCACGACTCCGGGCCGGGTGGGGTCGCCGATGGCCATCGTCAGTGGATGATCTTCTCGATTGGCAGCTCCAAGATATCGGTCGCGCCGGCATCTTTCAGCGCCGGGATCAAGGTGTTGATCCCCTTCTTCGGCACGACCGTTTCTATGGCGTAGCCCGTCTCGCCCCAGAGCCGAGACACGGTCGGCGTCTTCATCGACGGTACGAGGGCAACGACGGCGTCGAAGCGGTCGTTGTCGACGTTGAGCTTGAGCAGGACCTTGCCGCGGGCTTCGAGGGTGCCGAGAAGCAGTGTCTGGATCTGCTCCATGGCGTGGCGCTTCTCGGGGTCGGCGTAGGAGTCGGCGTTGGCGATGAGCTCGGTGTAGCTGGTGAGGACGGTGTCGATGATGCGCAGGCCGGCGGCCCGCAGCGCAGATCCGGTCTCGGTGATCTCGACGACGACGTCGGCGATGTCGGGGACCTTGGCTTCGGTGGCGCCGTAGGACAGGCGGACCCGTGCTTCGATGCCCAGGCGTTCGAAGAACCGCTCCGTCAATCCGACATATTCGGTGGAGACGCGAACGCCGTTGGGGAGGTCGTGCGCCGATTTCCACGGCGAGTCGTTGGGAACGGCGACGACGAGGCGGATCGGCTGCGACGTCGCCTTCGAATACTGCAACTCGCCGAGCGAGACGACATCGCTGGCCGTCTCCTCGATCCAGTCGCGCCCGGTGATGCCGAGGTCGAACAGACCCTCCGCGATATAGGCCGGGATCTCTTGCGGTCGGAGGATGCGGACCTCGGCGATGCGGGGATCGTCGATCGTGGCGAGGTATTGCACCGCCGAGGAGCGGATCACGCTGAGATCGGCGTGGTCGAACAGCTCGAGCGTGGATTTCTCGAGCGAACCCTTGGGAAGAACCAACCGAAGCACGCGTTCGACTCTACGGCGAG
>JANPFX010000180.1:0-22737 GCA_031423635.1 Acidimicrobiia bacterium
GCGGCCAACGGCCTACGATCAGCCGACCACGCACACCGGATGGAAATCCCATGTCTGAGCTCGCAGCTGTAGCCCCAGCGTTCGTCGAGATGGCGCACCGCATCGTCTGGGCGGTGGCGGCGACGACCAACACGAAGGGCCACCCGTCAACCCGCGTGCTCCACCCCATCTGGGAATGGGACGGCACCGACCTCACCGGGTGGATCGCCACCTCTCCCGAGTCACTCAAAGCACGCCACCTCGACGCCGTGCCCGCGCTGTCGCTGACCTACTGGGACGCCACCCAGGACACCTGCACGGCCGACTGCGACGCGACGTGGGATGCGACGCCCGAGTTGCGACGCGAGGGCTGGGATCGTTTCGCCAAAGGACCGGCTCCGGTCGGGTACTTGCCGTCGCTCATTCCCGGTTGGACCGACCCCGACGTTGCGTCGTTCGGGGTACTTCGGCTGCGTCCGTATCGACTGCGGGTCATGCCCGGCTCGCTGATGATGAAGGGCGTCGGCGAGCTTCTGACCTGGAGCCGTTAGCTCGGCCGAACGAGAGCGGCGAGCGACTTCGGGGCGACGAGGCAATACGCCTCGGTGACGATCTCCGCGACCTCGTTCCAGTCGGTCGTCGGGACATCGAGACGAACGCCTATCCACCCGCGGTGACCCACGTACGGCGGACGGAAGTAGCGATCGGGTGCCACGGAGATCCACTCGGCCTGCGCGCCGATTGGTGCGGCCGCCCAGAACCCGAGCACGCCGTCGCCGTGGTGGTCGTCGACGGACATCACGAAGGACTTCTTGTCGCGGACGAAGAAGGTCGGCTCCCCGTGGCTCAGCCGCTCACTCGTCTCCGGCAGCGCCAGGCACAGCTGACGGAGCCGGTCGATCGGCGATCCCGCCGGCTTCTTCGTTCGTGAGGTGGCCACCCATGAATTCTGGCAAACCCGCCGAACCTCGCGCGATGCGTGACGCGTTGGCGCCGAGTTGTCGAGTTGGCGACGTCGTCAACCCGACACGGGTGACGCCAACCAACCACACAGCACGGCTGGGTGGGTCAGACGTTGACGTTGACGGTGTGCCAGCCCGTGGCGCCGTCGGGAGCGACGTCGGCACGCTCTTCCGTCTGCGTCTGCCCCTTGGCGTTGGTCGCCCGCACACGGATGGTGTGGCTGCCCCGCTCGGCGTTCCATTCGAGCTTCCATTGACGCCACGTGTCGACACCACCATCAGCGGCGAGCGTCGCCTCGCGCCACGGCTCATCGTCGATCTGCACTTCGACCTTGGCGATCCCGGTGTGCTGGTCCCAGGCCACGCCGGCGATGGCGTTCTTGCCCGGCACCGGTTGGTTGTTGAGCCCGATGACGTCGATCCGTGACCCCGTCTTGATCGGGCCGAGGGCCGACCACCCGCGCGGGATCCAGTAGCCCTGCTTCTCCTCGAACGTGGTCACCTCGATCGACGAGAGCCACTTCACTGCCGAGACGTAGCCGTAGATGCCCGGCACGACAAGCCGGGCCGGGAAGCCGTGCTTGAACGGGAGCGGCTCACCGTTCATGGCGATGGCGATCAGCGCCTCGCGGCCGTCCATGGCGATCTTGGTGGGGAAGCCGGCGGTGAATCCGTCGGTCGAGGTGACGAAGAGCTGATCGGCCGCGATCGTGTCGATCTCGGCTTCACGCAGAACGTCGGCCAGACGCACACCGGTCCACCGCGCGTTGCCGATCAGCTCGCCGCCGATCTCGTTGGACACGCACATCAGCGTGCAATCGTGCTCGACGAGCGGACGTTTGAGCAGATCGTTGTAGGTGAGGGTGAGCGGGTTCTTCACCCGTCCCTTGATCGTCATCTTCCACTTCTCGGCGTTGATGCGGGGCACAACGAGTGCGGTGTCGATCCGGTAGAAGTTCGACGTCGGGGTCTGCCATGGCGTCATCCCGACGACGTCGGCAGTGGTCTTCGGATTCACGGCGCCAAGCGTCTCGGTCGCTTTCGGAGTCGTGAGGGTGGCGCGCACGGCCGCGGCCTGGGGGTCGCCCTGCAGACGACGCCCGATCGTTGTCGCCAACACGGCGACGCCGGCGGTGGCCGCGCCCATCGTGGCGAACTGCCGACGGTCGACCATGGAGACCGCGCGCCCGGTCGGGAGTGCGTCGATCGGGCCGCCCGCGGCGGCCGTGGTGCGAGTGTGTTGGCCGACGAGCAACCACAGCGCACCGATCGTCGTTGCACCCGCAGCAACGATCGGCCAGATGTCGAGGTTGTCGGGCAGACGGCCGGAGAGCGCGAAGGCAATGCCGATCACGCTGACGACAGCGACCGCAATACCGGCCCTGACGAAGTGGCGGGCGGCGAGCCGGCCGACCAGAAGCGCACCGATGGCCAGGATCACCATGATCGAACCGAGCAGAACCGCTTTGTCGTTCGTGCCGAAGCGTTCGATAGCGAAGGTCTTCAACCACCGGGGCGCGCCGTCGATGACCCGATCGCCGACCCGGCGGACGGGTGCACCGGCGCCGATAGCGCCGGCAACGAACTCGCCGACGCCCAACCCGCATGCCGCAGCAAGGAGCCCGCCGAGGGCAGCACGTGGAGAGGGGAAACGAGCAGAAGTCACGAGAAGATCCTGGCCTGCCCGGGGAGCTAGTCCCCGCACGCCCTCTCAGCATCCCTTCAACCGGTCCGTCGAGAACGGGCTCCGCCTCGCGCGCTCAGCTGACCTAGGTGGCACCGACGCGCCGATCGACCGATCTCGTCGGTTCCGTACCGGAAATCGGGTGGAGGTGTGTGTGATCGACATCGATCTGCGCGTGGGCGCAAGTGGCCTGGGCGGGACTCGGTGCGCTGTCTGGGCGTTGGCCGCGTCTGCGAGAATGTTCAGCGACGGTGAGTCGGCTGGGTAGTCGCGGTTCGGATGTCCGGTTCGCCGGATGTCCGGGCTGAGGAAGGTCGGGGCTCCACAGGGCAGGGTGCTGGCTAACGGCCAGTCGAGGTGACTCGCAGGAAAGTGCAACAGAAAGCAGACCGCCGATGGCCTGTCGCTCCGGCGGCAGGATCAGGCAAGGGTGAAACGGTGCGGTAAGAGCGCACCAGCGTCCAGGTGACTGGGCGGCTCGGTAAACCCCACCCGGAGCAAGGTCGAAACGGCAGAGACGGGCGGCCCGCCCACCGACACCCCGGTGTCGGCTCTTCCAGGTGGACCGCGCAGATGGATGGCTACCCAAGGCCGCACTTCGGTGCGGCCCGGACAGAACCCCGCCTACAGGCCGACTCACCGTCACTCGACCTCAAATGATCATTCAAAATGGTCACTGAACAGCTGCTTTCACTATCCGTGACTGATCGCTGGTGACCGCTCGCCGCCGGCCAGTGAAGGTCCTTGCGGTAGCGAGCATTCGCACGGAGCACTTCGCCGTTTGCCTTGGTCGTACCGTAGTCGTACCGTAGTCGTACCATAGGGTCATGTCGACCGTAGTGAAACGTTCGGTCTCCCTGCCCGCCGACCTGTTCGAGCGCCTTGAACACGAGGCCGCCGAGGACGGACGAACGATGTCGGCCACGCTCGCCGAGGCTGCTGACCTTTGGCTGTCGACGAGGAACGGCCTCAAAGCGGTTCGGGCCTGGGAGAAGGCGCACGGGGCGCTCACCGCCGCCGAATTGGCCGAAGCCGACGCGTCCTCGACCGCGCCGGCGTCGGTCGCCGCTGATGGCCAAGTCCAATGCAATGAAGGACCCGCTGGGACTCGTCTACGACAGCGCAGCGCTCATCGCCGCGGATCGAAACGATCGTCGGATCTGGGCCATCCACGCCCGAGCGCTTCAACGTGGAATCCGGCCGATCGTGCCGGCCGGATGCATCGTTGAATCCTGGCAGGGTGCACGCCAACCCAACCTCGCCCGACTGCTCGAAGGATGCGAGATCGAAGCCCTCGACGAGCAACGAAGCAAACGGGCCGGCGCCCTACGCTCCGGCACGCAAGCTCGGTGAGCGCCATCGACGCAACCGTCGTCGAGACATGCCTGCGCCGAGGGACCGCTGTCGCCACCTCCGACCGAACCGACATCGAAGGCCTCGCAACCGCCGCCAAACGACGGGTGTCGATCATCGACGTCTGACTACAGCGAAGGTCCAGCCGCCAGATTTCCTACCGTGTGGTCGAAGCCATCTGCCGAGAACGCATAATTGCACGGAACAGAAGGTGTGGCCGCTGGAGCGCGGTGGCGCGCCACTGGCCGGGACGACCTACCCGGCGACTGCGAGTCGAACTCAGCCTGCCTATTCTGTCGATAAGGCCCGCCTGGTTCACCTGTGTCATCGGTTGCCTTGTTTGATCACTTCGAAAGGGAACTTGCTCATGGGAGTACGAGTCGATCTGAACATCTCGCTCGACGGCTATGCCACGACCGAAGGCGGTACGCCCGACAACCCGATGGGGGAAGACTGGACGAAGCTCACCGCCGCCTACGTCGCCACGCGCACGTTCCGTGAGCGGGTCTTCCACGACACCTCGGGCGAGGGCACGACCGGCGTCGACGACCGCTACGCGGCGGCGTACTTCGAAGGGGTCGGCGCCGAGATCATGGGTGCAGGGATGTTCGGCTTCCACACCTTTCCCGACGACCCGAACTGGAAGGGTTGGTGGGGTGACGAGCCACCGTTTCGTGTGCCGGTCTTCGTGCTCACCCACCGCACGCTCGACTCGATCAACATGTCCGGTGGCACCACATTCCATTTCGTTGCTGCGTCCCCTCATGAGGCACTTGCGAAGGCCAACGCTGCTGCCGGCGGGAACGACGTGCGGGTCGGGGGCGGCGTCAGCACCGTGCGAGAGTTCCTCAAGGCCGGTCTCGTCGACCAATTGCACGTCGCTGTCGCACCGATCCTGCTTGGTCGCGGAATCAACTTGTGGAGCGATCTTCGCGGGTTCGAGGACGGCTACGGCGTACGCACCGAGACCGCCGAGAGCGGCACCGTGCACGTCACCTTCACTCGCCCTTCGTAGGTGGGCAGTCGGTCTTCGATGACGTGAACCAGCGAGATGAGAACCGTCGGGTTCAGGCAACCGTGCAGGGCAGGCGCTTGATGCCGTTGAGGAAGCTCGACCTCAGCCGATCGGGTTCGCGCGTGACCTCCAAGCTGGGGAGGCCTCGGAGGATCTCGTCGAACATCACCTGGATCTCTCGTCGGGCGAGGTTGGCACCGAGGCAGAAGTGCGGTCCGCCTGACCCGTAGCCGGCCTGCTCCTTGACGTTCGCTGGATGGATGTCGACGCCGATCGCGACCCAGCGCAAGCGCGTACTCGTACATCTCCATGATCGTCGAGTTCAGCTGCTCGAGGGAGTATCCGAACCCGGGATCCGATTCCGTTGATGAGGTTCGTCCACTCGAAGATCTGTGCCTCGTCACTCGGCGGGACTCTGAGCATGTCGCAGATCACCTGTAGCGGAAACGGTGCGGCGAGATGCTCGACGAAATCGAGCTCACCGCCACGCTCACGAGCAGCCTCCACCAGCGCGCGGGCGCGCGTTCGGACACTCTCTTCGAGCGCAGCGATCGTGCTTGTGTGAAGCCCTTCTGCACCAGCATGCGGAGCTTTGCGTGACGCGGGTCCTCCATGACAATGATCGAACTGAAGAACTCATTCGTCGCCGGGTCGAGGCTGTCGTCCATTCGGATGCCGTCGACCGGAGAGAACACTCGTGGATTGCGGTTCACGGGGCGGACGTCGGCCCATTTCGTGACTGACCAGAAGCCTCTGCCCGGCGGCGTGCCCGGCAGTGAATCGAGGCGTGAGTGGTAGGCGACCGGCTGCTCCTCCCGGAGCCGGGCAAACACGGCGTCACGTTCGTCGATCGACTGCGCCCAAAAACCGGAACCGACCGAGCTCGATCCTGTCCACCGTCATCGATCCGCGTTGCGTCATCAGCGGAACCTAGCGTCCTGCGGTGCAGCCGCGCTTGCAGGGCCGAGGCCGCTTGCGGATCAGCAGCCCGATCGGTCAGCGACCGGTGACGCCGCCGAGGAACGCGAGCACCGACGACCGGTCAATGCGTGCCGCGGTGTTGGTGGACCAGCAGGGTATGTCGCCGGTGCTGGTCACACCGAGGATCGTCCACTTGCCGTTGATCGTGGCGAAGGTGGGACCGCCGGAGTCCCCGTAGCACGCACCGGCCGAGCCTTGACTGACCTTCTGGGACTCGCGGATCACCTCCTGGTTGAGCGCACCGATCGTCATGTCGGCGAAGCGTCGCTCGTTGCTGTCGGCAAACGTGTGCCCACCCGGGCCGTTCACCGCCGCTTCGGTTCCATAGCCCATCACCTGGATCGGCGTGGTGCGAAGGTCACCGGCGCGCTGCAACGCGTCGAGGACGCCGGCAGCGGGAAGCGACGGAAACACGATGGGGCTCGGACGTTCGAGATACGACGGATCTGCGACAACCATGGCGGACACGTCTTCTCGGTACGAATCGGTACCGACGCCGGGCTTGTACTTCGGATTGACGGCGATCGACGACACGACGCTCTTGTGTACGAGCGACGACAACATGATGAGCCCGTTGGCATCGTTCGTGAGCACGGGATCATTGGTGACGTACACGGTGCCGGTCGGAAGCGACGTCGCCGCGTACGACGCGCAGTGGCTGGCCGTGACGATCACGGATGGGCTGATCAGCGCGCCACTGCAGAACATCGTGGCCACGCCCGGAGCGCGGAGTTGGAGGAGCGCGACGACGGCCGGATGACCGTCACCGTCGGGCGTGGCGTTGGCTGTCATGGCCTGCGCCGTCGTCGTCAGCACCGCCACGGCGCTCAGCGCTGCGGTGAACGCGATCCATCGTCGAGCTGCCTTCATCTTGTCCTCCGTCGTTTGATCTGGCGACCGAACCTAACCGATCACTGTCAGTGGTGCTTGCCCGGACGATCTGGGTCGGCTGGCGTCGTCGGGTCGGCCGAGGTGCATTCCTGCACATGTTCTTGCACAGATCCCGACTCAGCGCACCGATCCCGACCCAGGTCGTGTGATGCAGACCAGGCTCGGCGCGTGGTGTGATCATTCTCGGGCGACCATGGGACATGGATCGATCACACGACGCGACCGGGGCCGTGAAGATGCGGCCGACCGACGGCACGGCCGAAGCCCGTCGGCTCGCCGAGGACGGTCACGGCTGGCGGCGCTGGGGACCGTATCTCGCCGAACGTGCCTGGGGCACTGTGCGCGAGGACTACAGCGAGAACGGCACGGCGTGGGAGTACTTCTCCCACGATGACGCCCGCAGCCGAGCGTTTCGTTGGAACGAAGATGGACTCGGCGGGTTGAGCGACGACCGTCAGATCCTGTGCTTCTCCTGGGCATTCTGGAACGGACGCGACCCCATCCTCAAGGAGCGCATCTTCGGCCTCACCGGCAACGAGGGCAACCACGGCGAGGATGCCAAGGAGTACTGGTGGTATCTCGACAGCACGCCGACCCATTCGTTCATGCGATGGCGCTACTGGTATCCACGGAACGAATTCCCGTACTCCCGCCTCGTCGACGAGAATCGTATGCGTACGAAGTATGATCCCGAATTCGAACTTCTCGACACCGGAGTCTTCGACGACGACAGCTACTGGGACATCGAGGCGACGTACGCGAAAGCGGCGAAGGACGACTACTGCATTCGCCTTCAAGTCTCGAACCGCGGGCCGGAGACCGCCGAGCTCGACGTGCTGCCGACGATGTGGTTTCGCAACACGTGGTCGTGGGGACTTGACGATGTCGAGGGCTACGCCCGCGGTCAACTCCACGTCAGCGGCCAACAGGTTGTTGCCGACCATCCGATCCTCGGGCGCATGTTCCTCACTGCGGATGCCATGGCGCGGCCGATCGTCTGCGACAACGACACGAACGCGGCCCGGCTGTTCGGAATCCATCCCGGCGAAGACGACGCGCCGGTCTTTCCGAAGGACGGGATCGGCGACCATGTCATCCATGGGAGCGCTTCGATCAACCCGGATGGCGTCGGCACCAAGGCGGCGTTCTGGCACCACCTCAGCGTGGACCCGGGACAGACAGTGGAGGTGCGCCTGCGGCTCAGTCGCGAGAACGTTGGCATCGACGACTCCTGGGTCGCGACGATGCGCGATCGCGAGACCGATGCGGAAGAGTTCTACGCCGCCCTCACGCCAGCTGCGGTAGACGCAGAGCAGGCCATGGTGATGCGGCAGGCGTTCGCCGGAATGCTCTGGTCGAAACAGTTCTTCCAGTACGACGTGGAGCGCTGGCTCGACGGTGACCCGGCCGGTCCACCGCCGCCCGAGGCGCGCAAGAACGGCAGGAACAAGGACTGGCGCCACCTCAACAACGCCGACGTGATCTCCATGCCCGACACGTGGGAGTACCCCTGGTACGCCACGTGGGACCTGGCGTTTCACTGCGTCGCACTCGCTCACGTGGACTCCGACTTCGCCAAGCGGCAACTCCTGCTGATGTGTCGCGAGTGGTTCATGCATCCCAATGGTCAGCTCCCGGCATACGAGTGGGCCTTCGGAGACGTGAACCCTCCGGTCCACGCCTGGGCCGCCTTGCGAGTCTTCGAGATCGACGGCGGAGCCGACTACGCCTTTCTCGAACGAATCATGCACAAACTGCTGCTCAACTTCACGTGGTGGGTCAACCGCAAAGACGCCGAAGGCAACAACGTGTTCCAAGGCGGCTTCCTTGGTCTCGACAACATCGGTCCGATCGACCGGTCAGCCCAACTCCCCGTGGCCGGCGTTCTCGAGCAGGCTGACGGCACTGCGTGGATGGCCATGTACTGCCTGAACCTGCTCGAGATGTCGATGGTGCTCTCGAAACACGACGACACGTACGAGGACCTCGCCTCGAAGTTCTACGAGCACTTCGCCTACATCGCGTCCGCCTTGCACGACCGAGGACTGTGGGATGAGGAGGACGGCTTCTACTACGACGTCCTCCGGCACGCGTCGGGTGAGCGCCAATTGGTCAAGGCGCGATCGATGGTCGGCCTGCTACCGCTCGCGGCGACGACCACGCTCGGTCGAGACACGCTGGACAAGCTGCCGAACTTTGCTGCGAACCTCCGCTGGTTCGAGACGCACAAGCCGCAGTTCGCCAAGAACATCATGCACACCCACGAGTTGGGTGGCAGCGAGGGTCGGCTGCTCGCGGTGGTCTCGCCGGATCGCATGGTCCTGCTGCTGCGGCGGATGCTCGACGAAGCCGAGTTCCTCTCACCGCACGGCATCCGTGCGCTGTCCCGTTTCCACCACGAGCACCCCTTCGTTTTGCGCGCCGGTGAGTTCTCCGCGACCGTCGACTACGAGCCCGCCGAATCGACATCGGGCCTCTTCGGCGGGAACTCCAATTGGCGCGGCCCGGTGTGGTTCCCGGTCAACTACCTGCTGATCGAATCACTGCAGCGCTACGCCCGGTACTTCGGCGACGACTTGACGGTCGAGCATCCCGTCGGCTCGGGCACCATGCGCACTCTGGCCGAGGTTGCCGACGAGTTGAGTCTCCGCCTCGTGAGGCTGTTCCTCGAAGACAGCAACGGACGCCGACCGGTGCACGGTGCGTACGACAAGTTCCACACCGACCCCGTGTGGCACGCGATGCTGCCGTTCCACGAGTACTTTCATGGCGACACCGGCGCCGGTCTCGGTGCTTCCCACCAAACGGGATGGACCGGCCTCGTCGCCAACCTCATCCTCAACGCCAACCGCGGAATCGGCGAGCGGACGAACTCTCCCCCTCCCAATGCGTAACTCGATCGCTCTCGCGGCCGGACCATCGGTCGATCGACCGCGTTCGCCGGAAGATTGAGACGAACGGCTCATTCCCACGGAGAGTGTTCGCTGCGAAGCTTTCTCCCGCCGGTGAACGACGGTTCGGTACACGAGCCTCGGTTCACGATCGCGCGTCGTCGGTCGAGTTCGTTTGACGAAAAGAGGGAGGTATCGCCGTGGAAACCCAGGTCAGCCAGCATGAATCCGACGGCGCCCTCGACCTCGAACTCCTCGTTGCGGCCTGTCAGCGGGGCGACTCCTCGGCATGGGAGGTACTGATCGACCGTTTCGAACGTCTCGTGTTCGCCATCGCCGTCCGCGAAGGACTGAGCCGGGAGGACGCTGCCGACGTCACGCAGGCCACCTTCGAATCGTTGATCTCCGCCTTGCCACGGATCGAGACCGGAACATCCGTCGGCGCCTGGCTGGCCTGTGTGGCTCGTCGCCTCGCCTGGCGCCAACGAGAGCGCCGACGCCGCGAGGACTCGACTCTTCGCCGCGAAGGTCACCAGTTACTCGTCAAAGCCAACCAGAAGTGGTCCCCCTGGTCGTCCCCGCCCGACGACTTCGATGCGGACGGTGCATTGCCCGACGACCGCGTGCTCGAGCTCTACGAACGCCTCCTCGGGATGGGCGAGCCGTGCCGCACGATGCTCACGTCGCTCTACCTCGATCCGAAGAAGCCAACCTACGCCGAGGTGGCAGCTTCGACAGGCCGACCCGTCGGGAGCATCGGACCGACCCGGGCTCGATGCCTTCAGCGTCTCCGTTCGCTCGTCACCTTCGAGGCACCGTGAGCGCCTCCTACGACCCGAAGTTCCGACGTCTCCTGGACTGGGCGGAGGCCCGTCGTGCGGGAATCAGCGACGCACCGATTCCGACCCCCGACGACGAATCCCTCGATGCCGTGATGTGGATCGAATCGTTCCTCGACGCTGCCGATGTCCTGGTCCGGATCGAACCCCCGGCGTCACTGCGGGCGCGGCTGCAGGCGACATTCGCCGACCACCGGCAAGGTGACGACAGGCGGTCCACCGCGGTCGAGTTGCTCGACCTCGTCGCAGACTCCCGGAGCCGCTCGGAGCTTGTCGGCGTTCGAGGACCGGCGACATCCGAGATGCAGGAGGCGTACCAGCTTCTCTTCGGCGGAGGGTCGGCGACGGTGTTCGTCGAAGTGACGCCCACCAGTGCGGTCTCCGTTCGCATCACCGGCCAGATCGTCGACTCCCGCAGCGACCCCACCGGGACGCGGGTCACCGGACGAACGATCGCCGACAGCCGGTTCTCCACCACTGCCGACGAGCACGGACAGTTCCGCCTTGACACGGTCCCGGCCGACGTCGTCTCGCTCGAGCTCGCCTCCGGCGAATCGATGATCGGGATCGAACTCGACCTCCGGGACCGATGACATGGGAAGCCCCGTGTCCACGGAGTCGCGGAGCGCAGGGCTGCTGAGCGACGCGCGCCAACAACTGGGCCACGACCCGTCCGCAGCCGGGAACCTGCTTCGCGAATGCATCGACGGGGCAACGCCGGACGACCGCGACGTCGTCGCCCATGCGACCTACCTTCTCGCCCGGGTCTCGTTGTTCGAGGGGGAAGCCGACACGGCGCTCGCACTGATCGCCCAAGCCCGGGCCCAATGGACCGATCTCGGTCGGCCGATCGAAGCGTGTCGAACCGACCTCGGACGGATCAACGTGCTCGGTGATCTCGGCCGCCATTCGGAAGCTGCCACGACCGCCGAGCGGCTGCTACGGGATCTCGACGATGTTCCCGCCGCCGACGATGGAGAGGAATTCCGCGCCGAGTTGCGATGGCTTCGCGCCGCAGCGTCGGAGAATCTCGGCGGAGCCGTCGGGTCCATGGGCCACCACCAGCGGGCGATCACGGCCTATGCGGCCGCTGAGGTCGAGTACGAAGCGATGGGATCTGGCGAAGACCTCGGCCGGGTGAAGGCCAACCACGGTATCGAGTTGATCGAGATGGGCCTTGCCGCGGATGGGGTGCGCCAACTCGGCCGAGCGTTGAAGCTCTTCGAGGCGGCCGACGACGAACTCGCAGTCGCCAAGTGCCTCATGCACATCGGCGAGGGCGAGACGGCACTGGGACGGCACTCCGCGGCATTGACCGCGTTGGAACGTGCGTCGACGGTCTTCGTGACCTGCGGCGCCCCGGTTGAATCAGCTCGAGCGGCACTGTCCATTTCGTCGTTGTATCTCGAGCTGAATCTGATCGAAGAGGCGCACGGTCTCGCGTCCACCGCCTTCGAGGTCTTCGATCGCCACGCGCTCATCCACGATGTGGCGCGAGCAGCCTGGCATGTCGCGATGAGTGAGATCAGGCTCGGCCACCCAGCCGCCGCGGTCGAGCCAGCGGAGTTGGCCGTGGACTCGTACAACGAAGCCGGCGATGCCACGATGGCGGCCCGGGCGCTACTCACGCTGAGCGAAGCACACCATGCCCTCGGCCGGACCAAGGCGGCACTGCGTCATGCGCAGGCCGGTGCAGCGACGATCCGATTGACCGAACGTCCCGGACTGCTCGTCGTCGCGCTCCTGTGGCTTTCGATCATCCAGCCCGAAGACCACGAGCGTTCAGAGGCCCTGCTCGACGAGGCTCGCCGAATCGTCGACGAACTGCGGCTACCGGAACTCGAATTCCTCGTTGCCCACCGGACCGGGTGCCTTCGATTGGCGCAGGGAAAGCGAGAAGCCGCTCGGAGCGAACTCGAGCGGGCAGTACAGATCGCGGAGTCGCTGAAAGGGGCGCTCGCGCACCGTTCGCTGCGGACCGGATTCCTCCTTCGTCGGGCTGAGGCGCACGCTGACCTGATCCGGGTGTTGCTCGCGTCCGGGCGGCCGGATGACGAACTCACGGCCTTCCGTTACGTCGAGGAGTCGAAGCGGGTCACCTCCAACCACCGGCTGCCGACGGAGTCGGACACGACCGTCAGCGGCGACCCCGGGGCAGCACGGGATATCGCTCCACTCGCACAGCTCCACGCGGCGTACGACGTACTGATCCGAAGGAATGCAAGCGAGTCGTCCGAGGACCACGGACTGCTACGCGCGCGTATCGACCAGCTCGAGCGCGAGGTGAGCGTCGAGCGGTTTCGCGAAGGGTTCCACGAATCTGGGGCTTCAACGCTTCGTCCAGCAGCGACCGAGCAGGCTCCCCGGGCGATCAACGGACACATCGACCACGCCGTTGTTCATCACCTCCTCGGTGACGAAGTACTCGCGTTCGTGTGGACGGCGGGAGTGCTGACGGTGGAACGAGAGCTCTGCCGGGTCGACGAGGTGCGCGAGTTGCTCGAGGCATTCCGAATCCACTGCGGTCGGGAGCGTCTGGCAATGACTGCGGACCTCGGTGGAAACGAGACGGTGGTCGCCGGAGCCCGTCACACGCTCCAAAGCATCCACTCGCTGCTGTTCGCGCCAATCGCCCACCGTCTCCGCCTCGACCAGAGCGAGTTGTTCCTCGCGCCCGACCCGGGCCTCGCCGCCGTGCCGTACGCCGCACTTCACGATGGCTCGCGAGCGCTCGATGACGTGTGGCACCTACGGATCGTGCCCTCACTGAGCAATCCAGTCCCTGAGGTGACATCCACAACCCCCGTGCCCTCGAAGACACGAACACATGCGACTGCGCTCGTGATGGCGCCGACAGATCCGTCGATCCCCGGTGCAGACGAAGAGGCGAGGGAGGTTGCTGCGCGGTTCGGCGTCGATCCTTATCTCGGCGATGAGGCGACCTGGACGACGTTCGCCCGTCGGGCCCCGGGGACGGCGATCGTGCATCTCGCGGCGCACGGCATGCACCGCACCGCCCGTCCGGGGTTCTCCGGCCTCCGATTCGCCGACCGATGGGTGTCATCGTCGGATCTGGAGACGATCGACCTCCGCGGTGTGCTCGCCGTGCTCAGCGCGTGCGAGAGCGGTCTGCACCTGTCCCGGGGATTGGGCGACGAACCGACAGGTCTGGCGCGAACGTTCATCGCATCCGGCGCATCGGCTGTTCTGGTCACGCTCTGGCCTGTCGATGACCGGTCGACGACGGAGTTCATGGCGGCGTTCTCCGAACGGATCGTCGCCGGGGACGCTCCGCGAACGGCCCTGCGAGCAGCACGCCGACGCATCGCCGAACGCTTTCCCCACCCGTTCCACTGGGCACCGTTCGTCCTTCTCGAGGGAACCACGCCGCTCCCGTCTCCCGCCTCACCCCAACCACTTGCCTGTCGTTCTAAGGAAACAGCATGATCCGTCGTCTCACCACCGGCCGCCGCTCGTTTGCCGTCGCCTCACTGTCGGTCGCCACGCTGTGCCTGATGATCGCAACCCCCGGGGTCAGCTCTGCCGGACCAGCACCGTCTCCGAGTTCGATCAACGTCGCGATGAAGCTGAGGGCGGGCACCGATGTCAATACCGTCGCGAGTCGCCTCGGCCTCTCCGACGTGCAGCCGATCCTGCGCTCCCGTCGTCTCTATCGGGCTTCCGTGGCGCTCGGCGGGAAAGACGCCGCGGACCCGAGGAAGGCGATCGAGCAGGTCAAGCGCGACCAATCGGTCGAGTACGCAGAATCCGCGGACACCGGCGGAACACAGGGGGAGCGCTTCTACGCCTGGGTCGAAGGGCGGTCCGACTACGTCGGGACGGACCCGGCGGCCTGGCAGCGTCAGCCCGCGATGGCATTGGTCGGCGGCTACCAGGCCCAACAACGAACCCGTGGCGCCGGCGTGGTCGTTGCGGTGCTCGACACCGGCATCGACTCGACCCATCCGTCGTTGGCCGGCCGGATGATCGGTGGGTACGACTACGTCGACGACGACGCCGATCCTGCAGATGTCGGCAACGGCATCGATGACGACGGCAACGGTGTCGTCGACCACGCCGTCGGTCACGGAACCTTCGTCTCCGGGGTCGTCGGGCTCGTGGCCCCCGATGCCAAGATCTGGGTCGGGCGAGTGCTCGATTCCGAAGGACGCGGCACCGCGCCGGCAATCGCGGAAGCAATTCGCGACGCAACGGCCGCCGGTGTCGGCGTGATCAACATGAGCTTCGGGACCAACACGAAGCTCCAATCCCCTGCCCTCGATGCAGCCATCCGAGAAGCACGGGCGGCCGGAATCGTCATCGTTGCGGCGGCCGGAAATGATGCGTCGCCGAGCGGTTTCTATCCCGCCGCCGCTAGCGGCGTGATGTCGGTGGGTGCCGTTCGGTCCGACGCGCGGACGCTGAGCCTGTTTTCGAACTTCGGCAAGTGGGTCGATGTGGCCGCTCCGGGCGAACGAATCGTCTCGACAACTCCGGGTGGCACGTTCTCCGCCTGGAGCGGGACATCGGCAGCCGCGCCGTTCGTCGCCGGTCAGGCCGCGCTGCTCCGCAGCATCAACACCCGGGACCGGGCGGACAAGATCATCGAGACGATCCGCACGACGTCGCGGAAGCTCGACAAGCCGTTCGAGAACCTGCTCGGTGCCGGCGTGATCGACATCCCGGCAAGTCTCGCGAAGTGACGTGACGGGTCGCCTCAGTCCCGACGAGGATTGGGAAGCCCGGACCGTGCGAGCCGTACGGCACGAAACAACGTCGGGACCAAGCCCGACCGCCCGGACTCCGAGGCCGACAGGAGTGCGACAAGGGCTTCGCGTTCGCGGCTGAACGGAGCGAGTCGACACAACTCGCAACCGAGGTCTCTCGAGCGAGGACGCGTACCCGGCCTGCGTTTACCGTGGCCGACCAAGGCGTCGATGGCTTCGCCCAGGCCGGCCTGGTACGGCGACGCCGTTGTGCGCCATGCTCCGGGTCCTGTCGTTGCGTGGGCCGGGACGGCTCCGTCGCGGGCGCGCTGGAGCATCGGGCGGTCCGATTCGGTGTCACCCACAGCGAAGAGCAGGTCCGGTTCACTGCCCGAATCGTCGGCGAGACGGGTGCGAAGCGCGTCGAGACCGGTGCCCTTGTCGATGCGGGCGGCCACGAAGTCGGTCTGGCCGTCGCCGTCGATCCTCCGGATCCCCATCAGCAAGGAGGCACAGTCCTTCAGCAGCAGGGCCGGAACCGGTCCCTTGTCGACCCGGGCCCGGATGCCGAAGCGGTACGCGTCGTCGAGCTCCACGCCCGGGATTGCCGAGAGCCGAGCGCGCAGTGCGTCCACGTGTCCGCGTTCCCCTTCCGAGCGGAGATCGATGCGCTCGTCGCCCCCGGAAAGGTAGAGAACCGACCCGTACTCCGCCACCGCGCCGACCAACCCGTAGGTCCGACACCGATCACGCACCTCTTCGAGTCCGCGACCGGTCGCGAACACCGGAACGAATCCGTGGCACAAAAGCGAGCGGAGCGCGAAGGCGCTCGACATCGTCGGTGCCGAGAAGCCGAGGAGGTCCGACTCGAAGACGCCATCGATGTCGAGTGCCACAAGCTGTCGGGCGACACCGGGGGTCTTCGCCGGAGGGTGAGCGCACGAGCCGTCGAGGAACACCGTCGCGAAGTAGTGCTGCATGACGCGGGCACCCGCCTGGCGAACCGATGAGGCCGAGGACGGATCGCGACGGCGGGCACCCCAGAGTTGGACGAGTCGAAGAAGCAGCCATCGCTCGGGCGTGACGGCATCACCGGTGAGCTCCGCGTAGCGCCGGAGAAGATCGTCCTGATGCGGGACGTCCAGATTCCGATCGGTGGCGCCGGCCAGGTCGAACACGGCGTCATAACTGCTCAGCCCGTGGTGCCAGTAGGCACGGTCCTGGAAGCCAACCGTTCGGAGCACACGATCGGAATCCCCGAACCAGTTCTCCAGCTCCATCGTGCCGTCGATGATCGACGGACTCGACACATGCAAGATCTGACGGGCGAGAGGGTTCGCGGCGAGAACCTGGGCAATCGGCCATGCCCGCCCGAAGCCACGGCTGATCTCGGCCGCAGCCGTTTCCCAGACCGGTTGATCACCGGCGAGCGTCAGGCTGGTGTCGGCGCGCGCCGGCAGCTTGTCTCGCCGATTCGCCACGTACGTCGGCAACGCGTCGAGCAGGGCTTGCCTGCCGTGAGCCGTCGTCGTATCGACACGGTGCGACTCCGGCAGCCATTCGCGATAGAGAAGACCATTCCGAAGGCCCAGGATCTCCGGCACCGCGCCATCTTGCGTCCCAGCCACCACCACGACGTGCTCTCCGTAGTAGCCGATGCCAACGCCTTGCACGGCAATCATCCGTTGGCCGGCTCTGCCGTCGGTGTCCTCGACGCCAACGCGGTAGACGACACGCACATGGGCTTCGGCACGTCGCGGCGTACGCCGCTTGACTTCCTCGACGGCACCGACGACCGACCCACCCGGAAGCAGTTCGAGGAGTGTGGAGCGGACCGCCGGCTCGTCCAGTCTCGTGTGGACGTCCCAATCGGGCCACGGCAGCGTGACGTGTGAGAGGTCCTCCAGACCCCGCAGTCTCTCCGGCGTGCCGAGGAAGCAGGGATAGGCCACGGTGATGGACGTGCGGGGCACCCCGAGCCGAACGAGCTCATCGACGCACCGCACGAACGACGAACCGGTGACGGGCGGATCGTCGGTCACGACGAAGCGAGACTTCGAAGCCCGGGCACGGACGAAGCGAGCACTCGTCGTCGTGAGGGCGACGCCAGGTCGCATCGTGAGCACGTCGACGTCGGAGCCACGGCTACGAAGGACCTCGGCGAGCAACGGCCCGATGTAGCTACCGGATGTACGAACACCGACCATCACGATGGACGCGGTCGTCTCGGGCGGCGGGAGGACCCTTTCGGCGAGCCGCTCGCCGAGCTCGAACAAGTCGCCGACACCGAGGTCGAACGTCTCGAAGCAACTCGGAAGCACCGGCGTGGCCCCTCGCAACGCGGCGTCGGCCAGCGAAGTGCCGGTCTGGTAGAGGCGATCAAACGCCTTCCGGAGACACTCGGGGGGGACGGAATCGTCCGTGCGAAGCGACGCCGCCAACAGCTCGATGAAGCTGGCCAAGTCACATCGCCATCGGCGCAGGTCGAGTGTTCGCTGCCGTCCGCCGGATCGCCCCACCAGCCGACGCGCCGCCCGGATCGTCACCGTCGCCGTTCGGGTGGCGGATCGCCCACTCAAGCCCAGGTACTCCGCGACGCGGTCGATCGGTGTGGACGGTTCGAGGACGTCGTCCGCGACCTGTCCGAGCGCAACCGCGAGGAGGTACGCGTTGAGGGGATCGGCACCGCCGACACACACCCGTCCGACCTCGGCCTGCAGCGCGTCGAGCAGCGTCGAGACGTCAGGGAGCAGGTCGATTCGCCAGTCGAGGCCGGTCGCGCCGCGCTCCGGCGTCGTCCTCGTCACGCCGGGCAACACGCCCGCATCGTTCCTCGTGAGTGGCGACCCATGGCCCGGGTATCGGCTGCCGGACCACTGCGCCTTGAGCAGCCGGAGCCATTCCGGCCATCGACAGATCGGACGGAACCGCGATAGAGCGGGCTGCCGAGTGGGTCGATCGACCTATTCCTCGCAAACCCATGTATTTCGCAACGTCTCAGACGCACTGGTCAGGTGTTCAGTTCCGAACCGCGGTTCGGAGGATGGAGGAGACCGATGTTGCTCAACTCGACAGAGCGAGACGCTACGACACGCGAGTCGCGCCGGGGTGGGCCGTATCTCGTCCCGACCGTCGACGGACAGATCGACGCCGCCGTGACACCTTCCGTAAGCGTCGTCGTGCCAGCACTGAACGAAGCCCAGAACCTGTACGCAGTGCTTCCTCGCATCCCGGTGTGGGTGCACGAAGTCATCCTGGTCGACGGGGGTTCGACCGACGACACGGTTGCCGTAGCCCGCCAACTGCTGCCGTCGATCCGCATCGTGCAGCAGACCGGCAAGGGGAAGGGCGACGCTCTGAACGCCGGATTCCAGGCGGCAACGGGCGACATCGTCGCCATGATCGACGCCGACGGATCGACCGACCCGGGCGAGATTCCTCGCTTCGTCTCGGCCCTGCGGACGGGCGCGGATTTCGTCAAGGGGACCCGCTACATCCAGGGCGGCGGTTCCCAGGACATCACCGCCTTCCGTTCCCGGGGGAACCGCGTCCTCACCCGCATCGTCAACATCCTCTGGCGGACCAATTACACCGACCTCTGCTACGGCTACATCGCTTTCTGGCGACGGCACCTGAACGTCCTCGCCCCGGACTGCCGAGGATTCGAGATCGAGACCCTGCTGTGCATCCGGGCCGCGGGGCGTGGGCTCCGTGTGGCGGAGGTCGCCAGCTTCGAGTCGAGCCGGCTGCACGGCACGAGCAACCTCAATGCCACCCGCGACGGGATTCGGGTCTTCCGAACGATCCTCTCCGAGTTGGTACGACCATGGTGACCTCGAGCGCTGCCGGACAGCGCCCGACCGTGTCGGTGGTCATTTGCGCACATAGCACTCGGCGATGGGAGCAGCTCGGAAACGCGGTCGACTCGGCGGTTTCAGAGCTCCCCGACGAAGTCCTCGTCGTCGTCGACCACAACACCGCCCTTCTGCGTCTGGCCGAGGACAACCTTCAGATGTGCTCGGGGAATGCTCCGGTCCGCGTGGTCCCGAATGGTGCGACGAAGGGTCTGTCGGGCGCACGCAACACCGGTATCGCATTGACGGAATCGGAGATCACGGTCTTCATCGACGACGACGCGGAAGCCCTCCCCGGCTGGTTGGGCCACCTGGTCGCCCCGTTCGATGACCCGACCGTCGTCGCTGTCGGTGGCCGCGCCGTGCCGGCCAGGCCCGACCACTTCCCGGCGTGGTGGCCTCACGAATACGACTGGGTCGTCGGCTGCTCGTGGGCCGGGCTCCCCGAAGTATTGAGCGAGGTTCGCAACGTCATCGGCTGCACCATGGCATTTCGCCGAGAGGCGCTCGTGGCCACGGCCGGGTTCGACGTGAGGCTTGGTCGGGTCGGCGCGAACGCTGCCGGTTGTGAAGAGACCGAACTCTGCATGCGACTCAGTCGCGGCGGCGCCCGGGTGTTGTACGAGCCGAAGGCGACCGTGCTTCACCACGTCGACATCGGCCGTCTCACGCCGCGCTACTTCATCCGCCGCTGTTGGGCCGAAGGACGTTCGAAGGCGTTGATCCACCGCACGCTCGGCGGAGGAGCGCTCGGGCCAGAGCGACGCTTCGCAGCTGATGCACTTCGACGCTCCTTCGGCATCGGCGCGCGCGCGATCGTGCGCCGCGACGCATCAGGTGTCCGACGGGCCGCAGCAACACTCGGCGGCCTGTGCACGACCGGGCTCGCGTTCGTCCTGCCGGCGCCCGGAAAGTCCTCGCCGTCCACCAACACGCCCTCTCGCTGACCGCTGTACCCGGAGAACTCGACATGCATCGCCGCCGCTTCCCACGCACCAAGCCGACACTCTCCGGTCTGGCCGCCGTGACGGTCCTCATCTCGTTCGCGGTCGTCACCGCCCCGGAGATCGGTTCCGCGTCGGTCGATGTCCCGACCAGCACGACGTCGAGGACTGCTGATGACACCAGCGAGGTGAGGCTCGATACTCCCTCGAGCGCGAGAACCGGCGACGTGCTGGTCGCTTCGATCGCCTATCGATCACGAAAGGACGGCCAGCGCGTGACCGTTGCCGCGCCGACCGAGTGGACGCTCGCTGCCCAAGCTGATCGGGCGGGTACCGAGGGCCTTGCCGTGTTCACGCGCGTCGCCGGACCCGGGACGGGCAGCGCGACCTGGACGCTGTCGTCGAAAGCAACCGTCGTCGCGTTCATGGGTGCGTTTTCCGGTGTCGACCGCGAGCGGCCGATCGACGCCGTACAGACCGTGACGTCGACGGACACTTCCACGGTCAGCGTTCCATCGATCACGACGACGTCGTCGGGCGGCGCGGTCGTTGCTGCGTATTCGGCGTCGCGTGACAAAGGAGGGCTGAAGACGTGGTCGACGCCGACCTCGGCGGCGGAGGTCGGCGATGCCCAGTCGGGCAACAAGAAGCTCTCTGCGAGTCTGCATGTGCGCCCTCTCCCCGGCCCCGGCTCCACGGGCGAGATGACCTCCACATCTTCAGTGCGACCGGATGCTGCGTTCGGTGTCGTCGTCGCCCTGCGCTCGGCAATATCGGCGACGCCGACGGCACCGGTCATCGCGAATGTCGGCGCGATCGCCGGCACCGACCGTGCGACGGTGACCTGGACGACTGACACGGCGGCCGACTCGCAAGTCGAGTACGGAACGACTCCGGACTACGGACTCACCTCGACGCTCGATCCGTCTCCCGTTCTGTCGCATGTCGTTGAGCTGAGCCGACTGGCAGCCAACACCACGTATAGGTACCGAGTCCGGAGCACCAATGCCGGAGGCACCACGACGGGCCCCGACCTGACCTTCCGCACCGGCGGGGCACCTTCGGGCCCCGTTCGCGTGATCGTGGACACCGACATCTTCAGCGACGCCGACGATGTGACGGCGCTTGCCACCGCATTCGGTCTGCAGAAACTCGGAGAGGCTCAGGTGATCGCCGTCGGCGTGAACACCCGCACGAGCCGTCCGGCGGTCTCCAACGATTCATGGCGCTGCGCCGCTGCGGTCATGCAGTGGTACGGCGCTGAAGCAGTCCCGCTGGGCACCTCCCTTCCGAACAACGGGACCGATGTCAACACTCCGGACTTCGTTCGGCCTTGCGCGGCCCTCGCGTCGCCGGCCACGCCGACACCGGACACGGCCGTGAACGTGTACCGGCGCACGCTGGCCGCGCAGCCCGACAACAGCGTCGTGGTGGTGTCGACCGGCTATCTGTCGAACCTCTCCGCACTGCTCGAGTCGGCTCCTGACGTCAGCAGTCCGCTGTCTGGCCGGGCGCTGATTGCGCAGAAGGTGAACAGGCTCGTCGCCATGGGCGGCGGCTACCCCACATGGCCCGGAGAGAACAACCTGCGGGGGGCCTGGGTCGCCGCCCAGAACGTCGCCGCGAACTGGACAGCGCCAATCGTCTGGGCCGGTTATGAGGTCGGAGACCCCGTGCACACCGGTCAGACGATCAGCCGCGTGCACCCGGCGAACTCACCGGTGCGGGTCGCGTACGAAGCGTTCGTGCGGCCGGGTAACTGGATCTACTCCTATGACCTCGTCGCCGTGTACCACGCCGTCCGACCGAATGATCCCCGGCTCACCGTGTCGGGACCCGGTCGAAACACCGTGGATGCCAATGGCGGAAACGTGTTCACCCCGAACGCGGTGGGAACCCAGCGCTATCTGTTGCTCTCCGACCCGGACGGGTTGTCCGCGTCCATCGAATCGCTGTTGCAGGTGATCCCGTCCGCAGGGACGGACGGCACTCCCCCGCAGATCTCGGCCATACGCTCAGAAACTCCGACAGCGAACTCGGCAACCATCACGTGGACGACCGATGAAGCGTCCACGTCGCAGGTCATCTACGGGACGACCACCGGCTACGGAGCGGAGACCGTTCTCGACACCACCAAGCTGACGTCGCATTCGCAGATCGTGACCGGGCTGTTCCCCGCGACCACGTACCGCTACCGGGTGCGGAGCGCAGATGCTGCGGGAAACCTCGCGACTTCGGGCGAGGCAACGTTCACGACGTCGCCGATCGCGGGTGGTCTCAACCAACTCGTCCTGTTCGACGACGCACTGACCAACGCCGACGATTGGGGCTGGGCACCGCGCAACTACGCCAGCACCTCGCCGGTGCAGTCCGGCACAAGAGCGATCGCGGTGACGGCAGACCCATGGGCCGGCCTGCAACTCCACCTGCAGCGCCCGTTCACGACCCTTCCGGGTTCGATCCTCGAGTTCTGGATCAACGGTGAGAACGGCGGGCAGCAGCTCACGGTGGAGTTGTTGGCAAGCGGCACGCGCCGACTCTCGGTACCGATCGGTGCGCTCGCGCCAAATCAGTGGCGCAAGGTGCAAGTCGACGTCTCGACGCTCGGCACGATCGACTTGGTGGTGTTCCTGAACAA
>JANPFX010000181.1:0-22562 GCA_031423635.1 Acidimicrobiia bacterium
GGCCAGCGCTTCGGTGACGGAGGCTTCGAACGACAGCTCGAAATCACGCTCCCGCTGGTTCACGCCGTCGGGCGCGACGGCGGTGGTGGCGCTCCGGCCCAGGTGGGCATCGCCGATGGCCACGATCTTCACGCCGACCACCCTACGAAATGGCGGTGACAATCCGCCGCCAGCCCGTCCCTGCCGCACATCAGCCCGTCCCTGCCGCACATCGCCCGATTCCGGACGCGAACAGCCCGTTTTTCGACGATGTGCGGCGCCAGAGGCCCTCTCTGGGGCACAGGGTCGACGAGGTGCGGCGGCGGCATCGGCCGAACCCGAGCCGAATGGCCACAGAGTGTCAGGTTCGTGCCTGGCGACGCTGCTCGGCCCGTCGTTCCGACTCCAGCCGCTCGAGCTCGATGTCGCTATGGTCGACGAAGCAGAAGCTGTCCGCCAAGATCTTGTGGCCGGCCTGCTCGGCGATGAGCCGATGCATCGACTGTGCTACCCGGCGATACTCGGGGTGGCCCTGCGGGCTGGAGCGGAGCTCCAGCATGTGCATCGCCTCGCGGGCGTTGAACTGCATCACGTAGCGGATCCGGTAGGCGAGGGCAACGGCATAGCTCGCCTGGTGGGAGAAGCGGTCGACCATCGCGTCGAAAAGCTCCGCCGACCGCTCCATGGCGGCCTCGAAACGTGGACGCTCCCCCGCCTCGGCGACAAGGGACGGCAGCACGTACCCGTGCGCGGGGCTGAGCGGCTGCCACTCGATGGTGAGCATCCGGTGTCGCTGCAGGTCGCGAAAAGCGCCGTAGTCCGACAGGACGTCGAAGCGGTAGTCGGTGCGCTCGAAGGCCCGGCCCGGCTTGTGACGACGATTGAGGCGCTCGCCGACGTAGGCGGCAACGATCCGGGCCTTGTCCTCGGCCGCCATCGCCCGAACACGCTCGTAGATGCGCCATTCCGGGATGTCGACGGATTCGTAGACCATGGCGGCGATGACCTTGTCCTCGCCGTCCGGGTCGAAATCGACGAGCTGCACCTGCGGGGGTGCCGTCTCGTCCAGCGCATCGTCGAGCTCCCCGGCGAAGAGCTCCGACGCCACGAGCGCGGTGTCCTCGCGCGACGTCGCGAGGTAGTCCACCCAGGCTCCGCCTCGCTCCGGACGGTCGAGGCGGGTCAGGAACGACGGGATGACCTTGCGCAGCTCCTGGAGCATGAGCTCGGCGTAGGCCTGGGCCTCGGGGAGCGGATGGGCGCGCATCCGCAGGATCAGCGCCTCGTACGCCTGTCCCGAGGCGTAGATCCCGACATTGGACAGCGCCGCCGCGGGAAGAATGCCCCGGCTGGCGTCGAGCGCCTTGGCCCGGATGGCCGAGCGCCACACCATGTCGGAGTCGTCGGGGTCCTTCGGGAACGCTCGCCGCGAGTGTTCGACCACCCCGGCGAACACCTCGCTGTAGGCGTCGAAGAGGCGGTCCATGTCGCCGACGTAGCGGGTGCCGAGCGACGAGGCGAGAACGTCGGCATCGCGGTGGTAGCGGTACCGACCCTCGAGGCGGGCGTCGTACGCGATGTAGCGGGTGCTCTGTTCGAGGTAGCTCATCAGGCGGCCACGCTCGAGGATCTTGGTGAGCAGGTTCGACGCCTGTTCGCACGCCAGGTGAACGCCGCCGAGCTGGGCCACGGAATCGTCGCCGTACTCCAGGAACACCTTTTCGTAGAGCTTCTCCGCCCGGTCCAGCCCGACGGTGGCATCGACGCCACGGTCGCCGCTGACGTCCAACTCATCGACGAACTCGTCGAGGAACAGTCGTCGGAGGCTCTTTGCTGAGCGCGAGTATCGGGCGAACAGCGCTCCCTTCACGACCTCGGGGAGGTTGACGAGGGCGAAGACGGGCTCGTCCAGGTTCGTGAAGTACCGCCGCAGGATGTCCTGTTCGGCGGCGGAGAACGTCTCGGGAGTCGTGATCAACACCGGGAGCGACTCTAGGGACAGGGTGCGCGACGGGTGGTGGATGGGAGGTCCGCTTTCCACTGCCGCGCGCGTGCTACCCGGCGTTCTCTCCGCTCAGACGACCACGGTGAGCGCGTCGGGTTCGACCTCGACGGCAAGACGCCGGACTCGGCCGGCGAAGCGACCATCGATGACGACACGCCGGGGACGATCGAACTCCCACGACGCCACGGCGGTCCGCGTCTCTCGGAGTTTGGGGTGGGGCAGGTGTGCTCCGTGGCGGGCGCGCGGGACGATCCGACGCAGATCGTCGAATCGCAGTCCGACACCCTCGACGACGTCGAGGAGCGCGTCACCGGGATGGGCCCGGTGGCCGAGGCGAAGTCCCCGAAACCAGGGCGTGTTCATCACTGCGATCACGTCCCGCCAACCTCGACTCCGGGCGACCAGCGTGCCGACGAACCAACGGGACGTGCCATCGATGTCGGCGCGGACCACGTCCACCGGGTACCGGCGGGCCCGATCGGTTCGAAGCCGCCCGATGACGCTGCTCCCGCCGATCGTGTCGAAGAGCGTGCCCCCGGTGAGCCCGACGATCGGCAGGGACTCCCCGCTGCTCCGACGGGCGTGGACGAACTCCGACAGCGAGGCGTCGGTGGCGAACGTGGGCGCGTCCGCCGGAAGGAGTCCCGGCACGCTCCATTCCGTGCCCGGTCCGATGGTCATGGAGCGGGCTCCCGTGCCGCGGCGGCTTCGAGGGCGACCGCCTTCGCTGCAGTCGGAACCGAGGACGCGGTGATCACGCCTCGGGTGAGCGCATCGGCGGCCGACCGGGCGGCGGCTGCGGTCTCGGCGAGCGGCGCGACGATACCGATCTGGCGGAGCAGGTCGATCAGGGTCCTCGTGGTCCGGACGAAGTCGCCGCCACTGATCTCTTCGTCCTGGAGGACGACCTCCAACTCGTCACCGCGGGCCCACCGCTGGGCGAGGTGGACGAATCCCGGGTCGACGCGTCGCGTCAACGGCACCCCGATGGTCGCCTCGGTGCTGGCAAGCGATTCTGCGAGGTCGGACAGCTTCCACCAGCGGGAGGCCAGCTGACGCGGGAACGAATCGGGAAGATCTCCATCGCGGTTACGACGCCCGTCCTCGCCGCGCCCTCGCTCCTGCGCTACTTCACGCCCGGTCCGTCGGGCCGCCGCTCCGGGTCCGCGGGCCTCGTAGACGAACACCGATGCGAGCCCGGCGAGGGCGAACGGCTGCAGCCCGTCGAACAGACCGGTCCGAAGCGCCTCCGCGATCAGCAGGTCGGACTCGTGGTAGAGACCGGCGAGCATGGCGCCGGCCGGCGTGAGCGACCACCCATCGACGTACCCCATGGTCCCGAGCAGCTGGAGCACTCGGTCGAACTGGTCCGTCAGCGAATGCTCGCGGCTGATCGTGGTCGCGTCGATGCGGGCGAGCTCGGCCCGCAATCGGTCGGCGTGGTTCGCCGCCACGAGGTGCCCGCGAAGATCTGGACAGCGCTCTACGGGATGCTTCGTCGCTCGCGAGCTGCGTTCGTCACGTTCACGACGCCGTTGCGTCGTTCCTTCGCCGACGCGCGCCGCTCGCGAGATCGCCTTGGAGAGTGATCCGGCAGCCTGCTGTTGGAACGCCCGGCTGTTGGGTTGGAACGGGACGGGAAGCTTCACCTGGGCCACCACCTCGGGGACGGCACCGAAGTCGGTGGGGGTGAGCGACAGCATGCGGGCGTTCGGGGTGAGCGCGCGCAGCGTCGTGTCGCGCCCCCGTCGCTTGGTGGTCGTGACGACCAGTGACCAGCCGTCGCCCGCCCGCCCGTTCCGGACCGGCAGTGCCTCGGTCCCACCACCGATCGGTCCGATGACGTCGCCCGGTCGCATGCGGTCGAGAGCCGCAGCGACTTCTCGCTCGCTGACGTCTCGAACCGGGCGCTTCTGCACCGAGGCCTTCCGATACGCCTCTACATCGCCGAACTCACAGGCGATCCGCTTGTCGGTCTCGGCCAACTCCGCACGCAGCCGGTGATGCCGGGCGCGTTGGACGACGAGCGATGCGTCGATCTGGAACTGGGCGAACGAGAGCGAAAGCAGATGGTGGGCGTTGTCGCGCTGATAGCGGCGCACCATGTTGACGGCCATGTTCGCGGTCGGTCGAAACGCCGAACGGAGCTCGTAGGCGCGTTGCGAGGCGAGGTCCGCCACCTGATCGAAGGAGGCGTACGGCGAGAACAGGGTCGCCGCGTAGCCGACCGGATCGATGCCCCGGCGGCCGGCCCGGCCGGTGAGCTGGGTGTACTCCCCCGGGGTGAGCATCTCGTGGCGTTCGCCGGTGAACTTCGTCAGCTTCTCGATCACGACCGTGCGCGCCGGCATGTTGACGCCGAGAGCGAGCGTCTCGGTGGCGAAGACGACCTTCACCAGTCCTTCGAGGAAGCACGCCTCCACCGCCTCCTTGAACGGCGGGATCAAACCGGCGTGGTGCGCGGCGAAACCGTTCTGCATGCAGCTCAGGAATCGCTGGTAGTCGAGGACTCGCAGGTCGTCGACGGTGAGCGATCCGATCTTGCTCTCGACGATCGCCCGTATCTCGCGGCGTTCCGCCGGGAGCGTCAGCTTCACCTTCGAATGGAGCAGGTGATGCATGGCGTCGTTGCAGGCAGCGCGACTGAAGATGAAGTAGATCGCCGGGAGCATGTCGTCGTCACGGAGCGCCTCGACGATGTCGAGGCGACGCGGCGTCGTGATCGCCGACCCACGTCCGCCTCGCGAACCAGGCATCGTCGCATCGTGCTCGAGACGCTGGGCTCGTGGGTTGGGCCGACCGTCGACGAACGTGGGGAACATGGTCACGGTGCCGTCGCGTGTGCCGGCGAGATAGAGCTGGCGGAGTTCGATCGGGCGTTCCTCGTGAATGACGGCTTCAGTCCTTCCTCGGACCGACGTCACCCACGATGCCAACTCGTTGGCGTTCGACACCGTGGCCGACAGACAGACCAGGTCGACTTCGGGAGGTGTGTGGATGATGACCTCCTCCCACACCGGGCCCCGGTAGGCGTCCTGGAGGTAGTGCACTTCGTCGAGCACGACGTAACGCAGCCCGACCAAGGTCGGTGAGTTCGCGTAGAGCATGTTGCGCAGCACTTCAGTCGTCATGATGAGGATCGGCGCGGCGGCGTTGATCGACGTGTCACCGGTCAGCAGACCGACGTTGGCATTGCCGTGCTGCGCGACGAAGTCGGCGTACTTCTGATTGGAGAGGGCCTTGATCGGCGCCGTGTAGAAGGCCTTTGATCCCTCGTGGAGCGCGCGATGCACGGCGTACTCCGCGACGATCGTCTTCCCCGACCCGGTCGGCGCAGCGACAACGACCGACGAACCGCGATCGACCGCATCGAGCGCTTCGACTTGGAACTCGTCGAGCCGGAACGGCAAACCGGCTTCGAACGCGAGTCGAGCCGAGGAGGGTGCCGTCACTGGCGGTGCGGACGAAAGCAGGGCGGCAGGGCTTCGATGCCCGGTGGAGGGCTCCGTCATTTCTTCAGGAGTTTTCCGACCCCGATCGCACCGAAGTAGAAAATGACCATCGGGCCCGCCATACCGAAGAGGGTGAAGGGGTCCTGGCTCGGCGTGATGACCGCGGCGATCACGAAGATGATGACGATCGCATAACGCCACGCCCGGAGTAGTCGGCCCGGAGTCACCGCGCCGACGAGTTGGAGGAACACCAACACGACGGGGAACAGGAACGCGAAGCCGAACGCCAGCACGACGAGGGTGAGCAGGTTGACGAACTTGTCCTGGGTGAAGAACGGTTCCTGGCCCGGTCCCGCGATGTTGACCAGGAACTCGAGACCAGGCGGCAGCGTGATCAGAGCGACCGCCGCGCCCGAGAGGAACAGCACCACACTCGACAGGAGGAACGGCACGGCGTACTTCTTTTCCGTGGACTTCAAACCGGGCGAGATGAACCGCCAGCCCTGCCAGATCCATACCGGTGATGCGCCGAACAGCCCGATGTACGACGACAGCGTCAGGCGGACCCCGAAGCCGTCGAGCGGCCCGAGCGTGATGAACTTCTTCGTGCCGTCACCGACCGCCTCGCGGTAGTAGTCGAGTAGCCACAACTGCACGTGGCTGTATTGGGTGAACGCGACGATCGACACGACCACGATGGCCAGCGCCGCACGGAAGAGGCGCGTGCGGAGTTCGGTGAGATGCCCGACGAGCGTCATCCGCCCGTCGGACTCCGCGGGGTTCGCCGTGGTCACCGTCCGGAACCGAACTCGTCGTCGATGGACAGCGCGGGAGCCGGGACGTCGACGCCCATCGGACCCATGGTCACATCACCGGCAAACACGCCATCCGGCGCCGGGACTGAAGCGTCGCCGAGCGGGGCCAGTGCATCGGTTGGCACCGGGTCGGGCTTCGTGCCGGGCGTGTAGGCGACAGGAGTGGTGCCGACCGACGAGATCGCCGACGCCACCTCGTTGCGGAGCGCCCTGGGCACATCGAGTGCGTCTCTGACCTGGTTGACGGTTTCCCGGACACCCTCGACGTTCATCGCCTCTCGAAGGTCCTCCTGCACGCCGCTGGACATGCGCCGGAACTCCGCCAGCGCCCGGCCGATCTGGCGGCCAGCACCCGGAAGGCGGCTCGGTCCGAGAACGAGCAGGGCGATCATGAGGATGACGAGGATCTCGCCGCCTCCAAGGTTCAACACGTCTCAGAGCATACCTGGGGGTCCGGAGTGATCCCTTCCGCTCTGTTCAGCAATCTGACGGACGGAGTGGGCCGTGACGGAGCGGTATGCCCTACGGATTCGCCTCGTCACCGGTGCGCATGGCCGACTGCAGTCGATCCCACACGAAGTCGGAGTCGAGGAGGCGACGGAACGACTCGACGTCGACCTCGGTGAGCTGGGGTTCGGCTGGTGGGACAGTCGCTTCTTCCCGGACGCCGGCGCTACGCAACAGGGCCAGGACATCGGGGACGGCGGAACGGGAGACGTTGTCACCGCACGTCGGGCAGCAGAACCGATACGCGGTCGAGGAGCCGGATTCGGTGAGGACGACGATACTCGCCACTCCGAATTCAACGTCTCCGCATCGTGGGCAACGAGCTCGAATTTTGGTCATGTGCTGCACCTCGGCTGAACGGACGACGAACCCGGCAGAAGTGCACTGGTGACACTGCTGCGTTTGACGATGAGGTCATCGGGGACCGCGCCGGAGTGCTGAAGCGAGAAGGGTCTTACGTTCCCCGCAATGAGTCGCGGGGCCCACGGCCTTGCCGTCGCCACCGCGCACGTTGCTCTCGGCCCGATGGGTACGGTGGAGCACGTGGCCGCCAGACACTCTCCGCCTATCGCGTTCGCTCACCGAGGCGCTCGCGCCCACGCACCGGAGAACACACTCGAGGCCTTTCGGCTCGCTTTGCGCCTTGGCGCCACCGGGTTAGAGAGCGATGTGTGGCTCACCGCCGATGGTGAGCCCGTGCTCGACCATGACGGCGTCGTCAAGACGGCGTTTCGGAAGCGGCCGATCGGCGAGGTGAAGCGAAACGCGCTGCCAGCCCACATCCCAACCCTGGCCGAGCTCTACGAGGTCTGCGGTCCGGACATCCCGCTCTCATTGGACGTGAAGGACCCCGAGGCCTACGACGCAACCGTCGGCGTCGCCCGGAATGTCGGTGGAAATGCGCCGGCGAACCTCTGGTTGTGCGACCCACGCTGGGAACGGCTGGCTTCCCACCGCTCGACCTACGTCGACGTGAAGCTCATCGATTCGACGCGATTGAAGCGACTGACCGACGGGGCAGAACGCCACGCGTCTCGGCTGTACGAGGCCGGGATCGACGGGATCAACATGCACCACACCGACTGGACGCTCGGTTTGACAACGCTGTTCCACCGCTTCTCGCTGTTCACCTTCGGCTGGGATGCCCAGCACGAACGTGTCCTGCGCTCGCTGCAGACCATGGAGATCGACGCGCTCTACTGCGACGATGTCGAGCTGATGATGGCGACCCTCGGTCGAATCGGCGGTGCGCCGGCCTTCGAGGCCTGACGTCCTCGGTCAGATCGGACCGAAACGAGTCGGCGGCCAGACCCGGATCAGGGCCCGCCCGATGATCTTCTCGCGCTCGACGGTGCCCCAGAACCGTGAGTCGAATGATTCGGGTCGGTTGTCGCCCATCACGAAGTAGTGGTCGACGGCCACCTTCACCGGCGCGAAGTCACTCGTCGTGATGCCCTTCACCAGGTAGGGCTCCTCCAGCCGTTTGCCGTTGACCCAAACCGCTCCGTCGTGGCCTTCGAGCGTCTCCCCGGGAAGGCCGACCACGCGTTTGATCAGATCCTTGATCGTCGTGTCGGTGAAGGTCGCAGGCCGCTCGAACACCACGATGTCGCCGCGACGGACGTCACGTGTGCGCAACGTGATCTTGTCGACGAGAAGGCGATCATCGACCTTGAGCGTCGGCACCATCGACGGGGTCGGGATGAAGAAGGTCTGGACGACCGTGGCCCGCACCAGCAGGGCGACGGTCAGCGCCAATGCGAGGATGACGAACCATTCGATGATGACGGCGGGGCCACTCCGCTTTCGGCGGGCGCGGCCGCGAAGACGCGGATCTCCGTCGATGTCACCAATCGGACCCGTCTCGGCGGACGGGCCAGTGGTCTCCTCGCCGGCCTGGTCGAGCGCAGCGTCAGGAGAAGGCACGGGCGACGACGCTAGCCAACGATGGGGCCTAGTGGTGGGCAGGCCCTGCGCTCGGCAGGTAACGGGCGAGAACTCGTTCCGCCGGCGCAACGATGCCCGTCCATCCGGGTGGCGACTCCAGCACTTCGGCTGCTGCGCCGAGTTGGAGGACGAGACGATCGAGCCACGCGAACTCCGAAACGCCGAGCCGCACCCGCAACCTGCCATCGGGCATCTCCGCCCGGGATTCGACCGGGTACTGGTCAGCGACCCAGCGAACAGAAGGACGCAGCGCGAACACGACGAAGCCGGACTCCGGTGAGCGGACGAACAAGCCGGTGCTCGGGGTGATCTCGGGTCCGGAGCGCTCGGTGTCGAGCAGCGTTGCCCGTTCGATTCGGTCCACGCGAAACGTCCGCTCGTCGCGCGCCCGGTGACACCATGCGTGTGCATACCATTCGCCCACCGAACGGAAGACGCTCACCGGCTCGATGATGCGTTCGTCGACATCGTCGCGACCGAAGGAGTAATAGCGGATTCGCACCTGCCGTCGCCCCTCGACCGCATCTCGGAGCATCGAGAGGACTTCCGGGTCGGTGCTGCCGAGGTCGACCTCGATGGTTCCGTCGAACGCCGATTCGTCGCCGCCGAGAGCGGCGGCAAGCTTCGCCAGCCCACGGGCGAGCGGGCCGTTCACATCGGTGCCCGGCGCGGCGAGCAGAGTCGACGCGGCAGCGACGAGTCCGAGCCCTTCACCTGGCGTCAGGCGGAGCGGACGGCTGAAGTACTCGGCGTATTCGACGTACACGCGACCGTCGGCGACCGACGCCTCGATCAGCACGTCCGGCGTGTAGGGGTAGAGCCCGCACATGTAGAGCAACTCGATGTCGCGCATCAACTCGGGTGCTGTGCATCCGAAACGGGCACACGTCTCCTCGACCGTCGGGCCGTCATGCGCGACGATCCACGGCACCATGGCGAGGATCCGCTTCAGGCGGTCCTCGGTCGACATCAGCGTTTTCCCCGGTTGCGTGCGTCCGACAGCCATCGGACGAGGTCGGCGCGGAGCGTCGGCGGTGAGAGCACTTCGGCGTGCTGGAGGAATCCGAGGACGAATGTGCGGAACGATTCGACGTTGCGGACCGTGAGGGCCAACTCGACCGACCCGTCCGGGCGTCGATCGACGACCGAAGACGCTCCGACGTGTCGTATCGCCCAAGGGGCTTGCGCCGCGTCGACAAGGACGTGTGCGGTCTGCTCACCCTGCGCCGGCCCGAGCTCCCACGGCCGAGAGAAGCCGCTTCGCCGGTTGCCCGAAGGCGGCGGCACGGTTTCGGGCATATCGGGTTCGAGCGAGCCGTCCATGCGATCGAGACGGAACGAGCGATCGTCCGCTCGCTCGAGGTCGTAGGCGATCAGGTACCAATGGGCTCGCGAGAACGACAGCCGGCGGGGCTGCACGTGACGCTCTTCGCCGCGATAGGTGAATCTGACCGAGGCACCAGATGCGATGAGACCGAAGAGGTGCGTGAGTCGTTCATCGGCCGGTAGCGTGGCCGTCGGGCCGACGACGGGCTCTTCGAGGTCGGGCAGCGTGAGGCTCGGGACCTTCCGGCGACTCCGCTCGGCCCTGGCCGCAGCATTCAGCTTCCACAACCCCGAGCCGGTATCAAGTCCTTCGATCTCGACGAGGCGCGAAGCGAGATGAAGCGCGGAGAGCTCATCAGGCTCGAGTCCGGGATCACGGACGTAGTACTCGTCGGCGTTGACGCGGTACGCGATCACTTCTTCGCCGGCCCGCCGTTCCACGATGGTCTCGAGCGGGAGGCCGAGCTCACGAAGCGCGTCCTTGTCACGCTCGAACTGGCGGCGAAACGAGGCTTTGTCTTCCGGATAGCCCACGATGCGCTCGCGAAGTTCCTCGGCCCGGAGCGGCCGTTCGGAGGACAGAAGCGCGGCACTCAGGTTGATCAACCGCTCGATTCGGCTCATCGGTGGCGTGCGATGGTCGGTCCGATCACCGCACCATGCTGGCAGCTACGAAGCCCGCCGCGGCCGCGAAACGGAAGAAGTCGGTGTCCTGGTCCACGTTTCGACCCATTGTGGTGATCCCGAGCGATTGTGCTGCGAGGAGCGCGTCGACGTCACCGACGCTGATGTCGACCCGGGTTGCGGCCGATGGCAGAACCGCCAGGTCGACGCCCGAATGCTCATCGGCGACCGCGACGAGGTACGGGGTGCCCGGGCGGACGTGGGCCAAGGCGGTGAGGCTGTGATGGCTCACTCCCCGGTGCCGCTCCCTCGGGTCGGCTTGACTGACCCGCAGGCAGACGACCGCTCGGCCGCCAAGGGTGGCGGTGGCGTGCACGATCTCGGCGAGCTCGAGGGCGGTGTGCCCGAGCGTCGTGCCCGTGCCGACGACCCCCGGACCCATGCCGACGACGATTGCGTCGGCACGCAGCACCGATCGGGCAAGCGCGAGTCCGCTGGCCAGCGTCACGGCTTCTTTCGTGCCACCGAACGCGTGACCGACGGTCACCGTCCCGCAGAGGAGCCCTTGCCCGACGAGCTGATGGACGAGGTCGCTCAACGCGAGGGGAAGCGCGGCAGCGTCGGTCATGACGTACGCCAACCGGGCGTCCGGGCGGCGGGTCGCGAATGCCGCAGCGACGACGCCGACCTGGCTGTGCAGCGTGCAGCCGACGACGGGGACTCCACCGAGATCGGTGGCGATCTCGCCGAGGTGTTCCTCCACTGACCCGGTGTTCGTCTGCAGTGAGGTGTAGCGGAGTTTCATGATGTGCCCGTCACCGGGCACGGTCAGGTTCGGGTTGGCGAGGTTCCAGTGCACGACGTGCCAGCCACCGGTTCCGAGCCCGAGCTGGACTGCGGTGGTGTTGCAGACAACTTCGTCGCCGAGCGCAACCGCTCCGGTGAGCTCGGTCAGGTTGTACGCGCGCTGAGGTGCTACTCCGGCGGCGAAGCGGACGAGCACGCGTTGTAGCCCGGTCCGTTCGCTGAGGATCTCGCACACGACGCCCGACCGAAACGACGGCACGGCTACCTCAACGTCGCGACCGAGCGTCGGCCGGTCGGAGTCGGGGTTCGCTGCTCACAGCGAGGCGATGAGCTTCTCGACCCGTTCGTCCTTGGACTTGAACGGATCCTTGCAGAGGACGGTCCGCTGGGCCTGATCGTTCAACTTCAGGTGGACCCAGTCGACGGTGAAGTCACGCTTGCGCTCCTTTGCCCGCCGGATGAAGTCGCCTCGCAGTTTCGCCCGGGTCGTCTGCGGGGGCTGGTCGACGGCGATATCGATGTCTTCGTCTGTACACATACGTTCAATGAGTCCGCGGCGCTGCATTCTGTAGAAGACACCCCGCTCACGATGCACGTCGTGGTACTGCAAGTCGAGCAGGGCGACCTTCGCATGACCGAGCGGCAGGTCGTGCTTCTCGCGGTACGCCTCGATCAACTTGTGCTTGATCACCCAGTCGACCTCCCGGTCCAAGAGAAGCGGATCACGTTCGATTGTCTCGATGCAGTGCTTCCACATGCCGAGGGCGCGCATCTCCTCGTCCGGGAGGCCCTTCTGATCGGCGAACTTCAGCGCCCGAGCGAGATACTCCGCTTGGATGTCGAGCGCACTCGCCTCCCGGCCGTTCTGGAGTCGAACCCGGCGGCGGCAGGTTATGTCGTGACTGATCTCTCGGATGGCGCGAATCGGGTTCTCCAACGCCATGTCGCGCAGCACCACGCTCGGATCCTCCAGCATCCGCAGCATGATCGCCGATGCTCCGATCTTCAGGAAGGTCGTGTACTCGCTCATGTTGGAATCTCCGACGATGACGTGCAGCCGACGATAACGCTCGGCATCGGCATGCGGCTCGTCACGGGTGTTGATGATCGGTCGGCTCCGCGTGGTGGCCGAGCTGACACCCTCCCAGATGTGTTCGGCGCGCTGGGTCATGCAGTAGACCGCGCCTCGCGCCGTCTGGAGGACCTTTCCCGCTCCGCAGTAGATCGAGCGGGAGACGAAGAACGGGATGAGCACCTGGGCGTAGGTCGAGAGCTCGTCGTCGCGGCTCGTGCAGTAGTTCTCGTGACATCCGTAGCTGTTCCCGGCCGAATCGGTGTTGTTCTTGAACAGGTAGATGTCACCCTTGATGCCCTCTTCGCGTAGACGCGCTTCAGCGGAGTTCAGCAGGCTCTCGAGGATCCGCTCCCCGGCTTTGTCGTGGGTGACCAGGTCGAGGAGCGAGTCGCACTCCGGGGTGGCGTATTCGGGGTGCGATCCCACGTCGAGGTAGAGGCGAGCACCGTTCTCGAGGAACACGTTCGAGCTCCGCCCCCATGAGACCACTCGACGGAACAGATAGCGCGCGACCTCATCTGGGCTGAGCCTCCGCTGTCCGCGCAAAGTGCAGGTCACTCCGTACTCGTTCTCGATCCCGAAGATGCGACGTTCCATGTGTGAGCGAACCTAGTGCCCTTCGCCGGTGGAGCGTTGCTCCGGTACGAGGACGCGCAACTCGCAAAGGTCGATGGCGATCGAGGTGAGTGCGTCGACGTCCCTCGCCCGGAGCGCAGATGCCCGCTCTCCACTCCACCCGGCCAGCTCCACCGCTCGGGCGAGAACAGCATCGTCGACGTGCGTTGCGTCGAGACCGAGGACCCATCGCAACGCGCCGACAACGGCGTCAGACAACGCGTCGGTGTCGATGGCCGCAAGAAGCCGCTCGGCGCCTGCCTTCGTGAGTGGCGACTGCGAACCGAGCATGTCAGCCCAGCAACGCGCCGAGTTCGTCTCCGTCGATGCGCATGAAGGTGCGGCGGGCATGAGTTCGGTCAAGAGCGGCGACTTCGAGTTCGCGAGGCGTGAGCGTGCGCTCGGCTCCGGCGAGAGCAGCGACCGCGCCACGAAGGGCAGCGGCCAGTTCCTGACCTTCGGCGTAGGTGGTCTTCATACGTTCGCTTATCGTCTCGGCATCGCCGCCGAGAACGGTGAACCGCTCCTGATCCATCACGGTGCCGTCGTAGAGGATGTGGAACAAGCGGTCGTCATCGGGGGTCAATCCGACTTCCGCCACGAGTATCTCGACCTCCAAAGGCTTCATCTCGTGGGTGAAGACCTGTCCGAGCATCTGCGCGTAGGAGTTCGCCAGGCTCCGGGCCTCGACATCCTCGCGACTGTACGAGTAGCCCTTCAGATCCGCGGCCCGCACACCGGCGATGCGCAGCTGGTCGAACTCGTTGTAGCGGCCGACGGCGGCAAAACCGACGCGGTCGTAGATCTCGCTCACCTTGTGCAGCGAGCGGGAGTGGTTCTCCGCAACGATGAGCACACCATCGGCGTAGGTCAACCCGATGAGCGAGCGGCCGCGGGCGATGCCCTTTCGCGCATAGTCGGCGCGATCCTTCATCACCTGTTCGGGTGAGACGTAGTACGGCATGCTCATGATCGAACCTCCAGAAACGACACGGACAGCGAGCACGGCGGCATGCTCATTCGAACTTCCCGAGACAACGATGGGAGCGCGTACGCGATCATCGGCTGAGCCCGCGTGTGCGCAAGAGGTCGGAGAACCGCTCGGCGATCTCTGCTTCCGGCACTTCCTCATAGCCTTCGGCGGTGATCGTGGCGCACGTCGGATAGATGCCTCGGATCGCATCGGGACCACCGGTCGCGGAATCCTCATCGGCTGCCTCGAACAGCGAGGAAACGGCGAGGGTGACAGCGGCCCGCCGATCCAGCTGAGGATTCCACTGCTGCTTGATCAGTGAGCGCGCATATCCTCCGCCGGAACCGGTTCCGTAGAACTCCATCTCCTCATACCGACCTCCGGTCACGTCGTAATTGAAGATCCGTCCCTGGTTCCGGCGAAGGTCGTAGCCGGCGAAGATCGGTATCACCACCAGACCCGATTGCATGGCCATCGGCAGGTTGCTCCTGATCATGTTGGCCAGACGTGTTGCCTTGCCGTCAAGGGAAAGCGGTGTTCCCTCGACCTTCTCGTAGTGCTCCAACTCGAGTTGGAACAGCTTCACCATCTCCGAAGCGACGCCGGCGACCCCGGAGATCGACACGCCGCTCCATCGGTCAGCCGGGAAGACCTTCTGCATGGCGCGATGGGCGATCACGTTGCCTGCGGTGGCCCGGCGGTCGCCCGCCATGACGACCCCGTCGGCGTAGCGGAGAGCGACGATCGTCGTTGCATGAGTCAGGTCGTGGCCCGTCGCGGCAAGCGACGCACCGACACCGGCGGACATGCCGGCGAACGGGGTCAGACCCTCATGGCGGAGGAGTTCAGCGAAGCTCGATCGGCGCTCGTGATCGACGGTCATCGCATGGAGCGGAAGGTGTGCAGACACCCACCCGACACTAGGAGAAGCCAGGCCGACGTGGCGCTATCCGCCCGAGCTGGGACGCGGAACGCGGAACGCCACACCGGCGACTCCTACTCGCCGCCTTTTTGCACGTAGCTCTTGACGAACTCTTCGGCGTTGGTCTCGAGGACCTCGTCGATCTCGTCGAGCAGGTCGTCGAGGTCGGCTTTCAGCTTCTCGCCCTGCTTCGCAGGCGCGACCTCTGCGACGGCCTCGTCCTCACGCTCTTTCGGTGTCCGTCGGATTTGTTCACGTTCGCTCATGGCAGGCTCCTCCTTCAGGCTCCCAGCCGAGCAAGAAGCTCAGCCGGAGTGTTGCAGCCCTCTAGCAATGTATCGACCATCTCGGCCGTACCTTTCAATGGTTCGAGCATCGGAACACGACGAAGCGGGTCAGTGCCGAGGTCGAACACCACGGAATCCCAGTTCGCAGCGGCAATCGACGCCGGAAAGCGCTGGAGACACTTTCCCCGGAAATAGGCCCGAGTGTCCCTCGGTGGCTCCGTGGCGGCGAGGTCGACGGCCTCGGGAGCGAACAGTGTCTCGAGCCCGACACGGGTAGCGAGCGACTTCGATGGCCGGATGTCGTGATACTGCAGATCGACCGCCCGAAGCCGCGAATCCCGGGGCGGCAGCGAGTGACGCTCGCGCAGTCCGTCGACGAGACGCTTCTTGGCGACCCAGTCGACGACGTGGGCCTGCGAGAGCGGGTCGGTCTCGAGTCCGGTCAGTACCGACTCCCAACGTGTCAGGACGTCTGCGCCAACCGCCTCGCCCACGCTTTCGAGGCCATGGCTGGCCGCCCACTTTTTGGCCCGCTCGAAATACTCCCATTGGATGTCGAGCGCGGTGCGGCGGGAACCGTCGGCCATCTCGACCGTGAGCGTCAGCGAAGTGTCACGACTGATCGCCCGGATCGACGGCACCGGGGCGGCGAGTGCGAACGACCCCGAATCGAGCAACCCGTCCTCGATCATCGCCAGGATGATCGAGGTGGTCCCGATCTTCAGCAGCGTAGCCACGTCGCTCGGGTTCGCGTCACCCACGATCACGTGGAGGCGCCGATACTTGGACGAGTCGGCATGCGGTTCGTCGCGGGTGTTGACGATCGGCCGTTTGAGCGTGGTCTCCAGGCCCACTTCTTCTTCGAAGAAGTCGGCTCGCTGCGACAGCTGGAAGTCGACCTCGGGCGCGCCCGGCAGCTCGCTGCCGACCTTGCCGGCACCGCAGAACACCTGGCGGGTGACGAAGAACGGGATGACTGCCCCGATGACCCGGGTGAACGGGACCGCCCGATCCATGAGGTAGTTCTCATGGGTGCCGTAGCTGTTGCCCTTGCCGTCGGAGTTGTTGCGGTAGATCACGATCTCCTGGCCGGGCGGGAGGGCATCGCGGGCCGCGGCCATGGCGTCGAGCAGGACGCGTCCGCCGGCGCGGTCATAGAGCGTCGCCGAGAGCGCGTCCCGGCACTCGGGTCCGCTGTACTCCGGGTGCGCATGGTCGACGTAGAACCGGGCTCCATTGGTGAGCACGGCGTTCACGAGATGCGTCTCGACCTCGGGTGGCATCGAACCGCCCAGATTCCAGCCACGCGCGTCGTTCCCCGGGTGCTCATCCTCGAAGTCCCACGCGACCTTCGACGATGGGCGATCGAGCGACGTGACGTAGGCATTCACCAACAGGCTGGAGAGCTGGATCGGGTTTGCGTCGGGCGCGGACGGGTTGAAGATCCCGAACTCCGTCTCGATACCGCAAACCTTGGGAATCGCCATAGGTTGCAACCTACAGCGGTCAACCCCGGCCGGGTGCGGACGGGGCGGTGGGAGGGCAGATTCGACGCTCGGTCCAGGCCGACGGAACAGTCATCGCAGAGGGAACGGGAGGAGCGCTTCGGCGCGTCTTCGGTCGATGACAACCCCCGAACGGCACGCGTGCGAAAGCAGGTGGCGGGAGGCGTCGGCAGCATCCGGGAGGCTGGTCGGCCGTGCGGTAAAGGAATCGACGAACGTCGGGCCTCCCGGAACACGATCGGCCGGATCGTTGTCGGCGTGGGCCGCCCGCCCACCCGGACCCACCGGGGCACCAGCTCCACGGACAAGGCCGACGCGTCGCCGGTCGACCTCGGCCGCGAGGTGGCGGACGTGAAGCGGCGATCCACGGCGGACCACGCGAGTCGAAACCACGTCCGCCTCTACAGCCAGCCACCGCTTCTTGAAGTACGCAAAGTGCTGCAGGTAGCCGAGCGATGCCGACCCGGCGGCGATCGCCTCGGACATGGCGAGCAGGAGGAGCACCTGTCCGGCGCCCAGGTCACGGTGGTGGTCGTCATAGGCCATCTCGAGCGCCCACATGCCGGTGCCGTAACGGCCGAGCAGCAGGCCGGCGATGAGCACCCCATCGAGGACGACACCCACCATCGACGGTTGATAGGCGGCATGTCCGCGAACGATGTCGCCGAAGAACGAGGTACGTTTCGGCGAGCGCAGGATGCCCGCCCCGGCGGCAAACTTCCAGCTGCGCTGCTCGAGATCGAGGTACACGGGGAGGAGTGGGGCGGTCTCGTCGACCCCGTCGGCGCGGAGCAGCTCGACGTCGCCGGCCGCGAAGAGTCGCCTCGCCTGACGGCTCACGTTCGACCGCATCGTCTTCGACAGTGCGCCGAAGTAGCCGCCCACGTTGTCCCATGCAACCGGTACGGAGCAGTATGACGGGAGATCGATGTCGTAGGCCGTCCAGCGCAGGGACCGTGACGCGTGCCCGTGCAGTGCTCGGTGCAGCGGTGAGCCGACCGTGAGCCCGGCGATGTCGAGTGCGCTCGGACTGCCCCGTCCGAGCAAACCGGCCGCCACGGCGTCGGCGACCGCGGCTTCGTCGGCCGGGCCGGCGACGAGGTTGACGCGGTCGTGGTCGTGGGTGACGAGCAGCGTGCGCTCGCCGACGCTGATTCCGGGGCCGACCCGATGGCGACTCGACCTCATGGCCAAGAACCCGATCGGCTCGCCCCGCCGCTCGACGATGATGATCTCCGGGACAAGCGGCTCGGAGGAGTATTCGAAGTGCGCGGCATAGGACCGGAGGAAGTCCGGGTCAGCGGCGGGGAGCGGCCGATCGGCGCGGGCTGCAACCGACCGCAGCACTGGAGCAGCCCGTTCGAGTTCCTGCGCCGACCGGATCCAGCGGATCGCCGTCACAGAGCAGAGAGCCCGCTCGGACTCGTCGGGTCGATCCGGTAGCAAGGGGGACGGTGGGCCTTGTTCATCGGTTCGTCGAGACGAAGGCGACGCCCCACCTGGTGAAGCGCGACCTTGGCGAATGCCAGCGGCCCGTGTTCCGATGTTCCGAGCCGATTGTGAGGGATGGGCGTTCGGACGCGAAGGAACCGGTTCGCCTTGTACACACGAGCACGACGACGCGCATCCGGGGTCCAGTGGTCAGTCACGAGCGACACGTTCAGCGTGTCGAGGTTCGCGACGCGATGCGGCGCGTTGTGCGGCCACATGGCAACGTCCCCCGGCTCGAGATCACGGACCTGCGCCGTATCGTCGAACGTCGTCGCGTACGGCACGTACTCCTGACGAGTTCCGGCGTACACGTCCTCGAGGAGCTCGCGGGAGAGAACACGTTGATCAAGGTGCGGGTACACCCAGACCCGCTTGCGTCCCCTGACGTGCCAGAGGAATGACGGCGGGCCATCGACGTGGAAGTAGACCATTGCCTGCGGCGAGCTGACGAGCAGGGTGGCATGCGACTCATCGACGGTGAACCCGGGCACGGCTCGAGCGACCTCGGCGTACAGACGGTCGGTGAGGGTCCGAAACCGAGTGTCGACCCGATCGATGTTGGTGATGTTCAGCCAGAGGCGCCCTCGACGGACCGCGTCGAGCAACTCCGAACCGCTCACGCCCGTGTGCTGCACACGCTCGTTGTCCTCGGGCCGTTCCGGATCGCTCCCCATCGTCAACGCGAACAACCACTCCGCTGGGTAGTCGCCGAGGATCCCGGCGATCGCCTCATCGGAAAACAGCGGCGCCGTGCCAGGGTCGACGCCCAGTCGATGCTTCCCCACGACGAGACGACGGTCGAGACCGGCCGCGGCATCTGATGACAGGGTCACCAGAGCCCCGGCGCCGGCGGAGCTCATCCGATTCTCCGTTCGCATGCGAACAGGCAAACAGGTGCGACGGCCCGGGGACAAGGGGAATGCTCCCTGATCTCCTGGGTCGTCGGTCCCATCGTGGCGCCGAGCGAACCCATCGGATCGCTAGAGGTACTGGCCGGTTGCCGCTCGTTCGATCGCTCGGCCACCGTGGGCCTCGGTCTTGTCGCCCTTGGCGATGATCGTGCGCACGTAGACGATCCGCTCGCCCTTCTTGCCCGAGATCTTGGCCCAGTCGTCCGGGTTGGTGGTGTTCGGCAGGTCCTCCTGCTCCTTGAACTCGTGCTGCGTGGCCTCCAGGAGATCGTCGGTGCGGATGCCCCGACCCGCCCCCGCGATCTGCCGCTTGATGGCCAGCTTCTTCGCCTTCCGCACGATGTTCTCGATCATCGCTCCCGACGCGAAGTCCTTGAAATACATGATCTCCTTGTCACCTTTCTGGTAGGTGACCTCCAGGAACTTCGTCTCGTCGTTGGTCCGATACATCGCCTCGACGGCCGTCTCGGTCATGACCCGCACCGCCTTCTCCGGGTCGCCACCGCCCAGCCGTTCGACCTCGTCGACGTCCAACGGCAGATCCGCAGTGAGGTAGCGACGGAAGATGTGCTCGGCCGAAGCAGCGTCGGGGCGCTCGATCTTGATCTTCACGTCGAGGCGTCCCGGTCGCAGGATGGCCGGGTCGATGAGGTCTTCGCGGTTCGACGCGCCGATCACGATCACGTTGCGAAGGGCCTCGACGCCATCGATCTCGGCAAGCAGCTGGGGCACGATCGTCGACTCCATGTCGGAGCTGATACCGGTGCCCCGGGTGCGGAACAGCGAATCCATCTCGTCGAAGAAGATGATGACCGGCACCCCCTCTTCCGCCTTCTCCCGCGCCCGCTGGAAGACCAGACGGATTTGGCGTTCGGTCTCGCCGACGTACTTGTTGAGCAGCTCAGGACCCTTGATGTTGAGGAAATAGCTCCGCGCCGCCGGCTTGCCCGTCACCTGACTGACCTTCTTCGCCAACGAGTTGGCAACCGCCTTCGCGATGAGCGTCTTGCCGCACCCCGGTGGCCCGTAGAGCAGGATGCCCTTCGGAGCGGGGAGTCGGTGCTCACGGAAAAGGTCCTGATGCAGGAACGGGAGTTCCACCGCATCTTTGATGAGGTCGATCTGGGCGTCGAGTCCGCCCACGTCCTCGTACGAGATGTCCGGAACCTCCTCGAGCACGAGTTCTTCGACCTCGGCCCGTGGAAGCCGTTCGAGCACAAGGTTCGATCGCGGGTCGAACAGGAGCGAATCGCCGCTGCGGAGCTTCTCCGCCCGCATGGTCTCCGTCAGCTCGGCCACCCGCTCCTCGTCGCCGCGCCCCGTGATGATCACTCGGAGACCGTCTTCGAGCACTTCCTTGAGGGAGACAACCTCGCCACTGCCGTCGAAGTGCCGGGCCCGCACCACGTTCATGCTCTCGTTGAGCACGAGCTCCTGCCCGCGCAGCAGGGCGATCTCGTCGAGTTCCGGGTGCAGCGAGACGCGCATCTTCCGACCGGCGGTGAACACATCGACGGTGCCATCGTCGTTTCGCCCGAGAAAGGTTCCGTATCCCGATGGCGGCTGGGTGAGCTTCTCGACCTCTTCGCGCAGCGCGGCGATGTGGTCGCGTGACTCGCGCAGGGTGAAGGTGAGTTTTTCGTTCTGGCTCATGGCCTGGGCGAGCTGACCCTTGGTCTCGAGCAGCCGTTCCTCGAGTGTCCGAACCCGGCGGGGCGCATCCTGAAGCTTTCGACGGATGTCGACGACCTCCTCTTCGAGGAGTCGTGCCGTCTCGCGGAGCTCGGCGAGCTCGCGCTCCTGGGCCTTGGCCTTCGACTCGGTCTCGGTCTTGCGCTCGTTCGGCATTCGTGCGGCCTCCGTGGGAACCATGTGCGCCCTTGCAAACGACCCTATCCCGTCCGGTCAGAATCGGCGCGGAACGCGGTGCACCGACCTCACCGTGAGCATCGGCAGGTCCCATGGCTTTAGTTACCCGAGCGGAGCTACTACGTTGGTCGGACCTGCATTGCGAAGAGGAGATTGCGCGCCATGGGTATGAAGGTTTGGATCGATCAGGACCTGTGCACCGGCGATGGCCTGTGCGAGGAGATCGCGCCGTCCGTGTTCACGCTGCTCGACGACGGGCTGGCCTACGTGCGAGAGGGAGCAAAGATCTTCTCGGACCCGGGTGGACCCGAGGGTCTCGCCAACGTCGCCGAGAAGGATCATGACGGAACGATCGAGTCGGCCGAAGAGTGCCCGGGAGAGTGCATCTTCATCGAGATGGAGTAGTCAGGTCGCTCGGTCAGCGACCGAGTGCCCCGGAGAAACGTTCCGTGTTCGCGACCGCCCTCGCCGGGCGGTCGCTTTCGCGTGGGTCAGTCGCTCAGGCAGCGGCCTGGCGCAGCCCGCTCCCCGATCGCCGCGCTCCCCGGATCGATCGCATACGCGGTGTCCGGCCTGTCCGGGGCGATGGCGATGGCCATCCCGACCACCTTCCCGTCCGGTCGGACAACCGGGGCGCCGGAGTCGCCTGGAGCGAGATCGGCGGCGAGGACGATGATCGTCCGTCGCACCGTGCGCCGGTCGTAGATGTCGCGACCCGTTGCGCGAACCCGATCGCGGACGCCGCCTCCCGACACTTCGAGACCACCTCCGCCCGGGAAGCCGAACACCGCCACTTCGTCGCCGACTTCGGCCGTGCCCGACGGGAGCACGATGAGTCCACCGGTGTCGACGGAGAGCACGGCCCGGTCGAGCGAAGGATCGAACACGGCGATCGTCGCGTCGCGGCGGCGGCCGTCGTCGTCGATGACCACGATCGACGAGCTTCCTGCCACCACGTGCGCAGCGGTCGTCACCTCACCGCGAGCGCTGACAAAGCCCGAGCCGGTCACCGTCACGCCGCACGCCCGGGTTCGAATGCTCACGACGCCCCGACGCGATGCCGCGATGGTGGCGGCGTCGACGGGCGGAGCAAGCGGAGGGGGGCCCGACGCCAGCGAACGGGACACCAGGTCGGTGACCTGGGGGAAGATACCCGCCGACAGACTGCGCCGGGCTTTGCGGAGAACGTCGGGAGGGTGCGGTAGATCCCGGGCGAACGCGTCGGCGACGAACGAGTCCCGCGTGATCTCACTCGGCCAACCGGGCATTAGCGTCAGGAGTGGGCGTACGACCCAGACCCGCGCCAGCACACCGACCATCCCAACGGCGGCGCCGCCGAGCCGGTCGGCGCGGGCGTACGCCGAGCCCGGATGGTGGTGTCGCTCCCTTCGGCCGTTGAAGTAGAAGACGGTTTTTCTGGCCAGCGCGCCGTCGAAGAGCTGGAGGCCGAAG
>JANPFX010000182.1:0-2525 GCA_031423635.1 Acidimicrobiia bacterium
TCGATGGCCTCGGTGAGCTCACGGATCTGTCCGTCGACCTTGGCCCGCGCGTACCCCTGCTTGGCGAGATCGGCGAGCAGCTCGAGGTACTCACCCTTGCGGCCGCGCACCACGGGCGCCAGCACCTGGAACCGGGTGCCCTCGGGAAGCTTCAGGACGCGGTCGACGATCTGCTGCGGCGTCTGGCGTTCGAGCTTCGTGCCGTCGTTCTGGCAGTGCTGGACACCGATGCGGGCGAACAGCAGACGCAGGTAGTCGTAGACCTCGGTGACCGTGCCGACGGTGGACCTCGGATTGCGTGACGCCGACTTCTGGTCGATCGAGATCGCCGGTGACAGACCCTCGATGAAGTCGACATCGGGCTTGTCCATCTGCCCGAGGAACTGGCGGGCGTAGGCGGAGAGTGACTCCACGTAACGACGCTGTCCCTCGGCGTAGATCGTGTCGAACGCCAGCGACGACTTCCCGGAACCGGACAGGCCGGTGAAGACGATCAACTTGTCGCGCGGGAGATCGAGCGAGACGTTCTTCAGGTTGTGCTCCCGCGCGCCGCGGATGATCAGGCGATCAGACATGAGGAAGGGATTCTCGCAGGGGGTACGAAGGTTCGAAGACGATCCGGCGACGCTTCAGTAGCGCGGCCGTGGGTGAGTGTTGCAGGGAGGAGCGAAGCGACGGAAGGCGACCTCGAATCCCCGAAGAGGCCACTGTGGCGGGTGCCGAAGCGGAGCGGAGGCGGGGCCCGCCGCCAATGTCACAGCGTAAGTTCCTTCTTGAGGTCATTGATCTCATCACGAAGTCGGGCGGCGTATTCGAAGCGCAGATCGACCGCCGCTTCGCGCATCTCCTCTTCGAGGGTGAGGATGAGGCGCTGAAGCTCGGGCTTCGGGAGCTCCTTGAACTCGCTCCGCACATCGCCAGGGCGACGCTTGCGACGGTCGCTGCCCGGCACCGTGGCTCGCTGAGCCGCCTCCTCGGGGCGCAGCATGGCGAGGATGTCGGTGACCGCCTTGCGGATGGTCTCGGGTTTGATCCCATGTTCGAGGTTGTACGCAATCTGTTTGTCGCGGCGGACCTTGGTGATCGTGATGGCCCGCTCCATCGACCCTGTCATACGGTCGGCGTACATGATGACCTGGCCGTTCACGTTGCGTGCGGCCCGACCGACGGTCTGGATGAGCGAGGTCTCGCTGCGCAGGAACCCTTCCTTGTCGGCATCGAGGATGGCCACCAGCGAGACCTCGGGCAGGTCGAGACCCTCGCGTAACAGATTGATCCCGACGAGCACGTCGAACTCACCGAGCCGCAGATCGCGCAGGATCTCGATGCGCTCGATCGTGTCGATCTCCGAGTGGAGGTAACGGACCTTGAGACCCTGCTCGAGGAGATAGTCGGTGAGGTCCTGCGCCATGCGCTTGGTCAAGGTGGTGACGAGCACGCGGTCACCGACGGCGATCCGTTTGCGGGCCTCCTCCATCAGGTCGTCGATCTGCCCCTTCGTGGGCTTCACCACGATCTCGGGGTCGACGAGACCGGTCGGCCGCACAACCTGCTCGACCACCTGGGTGGACTGGCCGATCTCGTAGGGACTCGGTGTGGCCGACACGAAGACGACCTGGTTGAGCTTCTCGTAGAACTCGTCGAAGCGAAGGGGCCGGTTGTCGGCGGCGCTCGGCAGGCGGAATCCGTGGTCGATGAGGGTCTCCTTGCGGGACCGGTCGCCCTGGTACTGGCCATGCACCTGCGGCACGGCGATGTGCGACTCGTCGATGACGAGCAGGAAGTCCTTCGGGAAGTAGTCGATGAGCGTGAACGGCGCCTCGCCGGGGGCGCGGCCGTCGATGTGGCGGCTGTAGTTCTCGATGCCGTTGCAGTAGCCGACCTCGGCCATCATCTCGAGGTCGTACTGCGTGCGCATCTGCAGGCGCTGGGCCTCGAGCAGCTTGTTCTCCTCCTTGAACCACGCGAGGCGCTGCTGGAGTTCCTGCTCGATGGTGCCGATGGCCCGCGACATCCGCTCGTCGCCGGCGACGTAGTGGGTGGCCGGGAACACGAGGATCTCGCTTTCCTCGCCCAGCTGCTCCCCGGTGACCGGATCGACCATCACGAGGCGCTCGACGGTGTCGCCGAACATCTCGATGCGCAGCACGTGCTCCTCGTACGCCGGATGCACCTCGATGGTGTCGCCCCGCACCCGGAAGTTGCCGCGCACGAGGTTCTTGTCGTTGCGGTCGTATTGCAGGTCGACGAGGCGGCGCAGGATCGACCGTTGGTCGTAGTCGACCCCGGTGTGCAGCTCGAGCAGCTGGCCACGGTATTCATCGGGATTGCCCATGCCGTAGATGCAGCTGACCGATGCCACCACGATCGTGTCGGGCCGGGTCAGCAGCCCGCTCGTGGCGGAGTGGCGCAGCCGGTCGATCTCGTCGTTGATCGACGAATCCTTCTCGATGTACGTGTCGGAGCTGGGGAGGTACGCCTCGGGCTGGTAGTAGTCGTAGTAGCTGACGAAGTACTCGACTCGG
>JANPFX010000183.1:0-19444 GCA_031423635.1 Acidimicrobiia bacterium
TTGAGGTCGATCATCGCCACCGGTTGATCCCCCGCACGGAGCTGAGATCGCCCATTGAAACCGGCTTCTTCAGAACGTTGCTCGTCACACGGGCTCCCGGCTCGTTGGGTGAAAGGGAAGTGTGCGCAGATCGGGTGCCGCAACCGCCGCTGCGGCACCCGGACTCCTCGGGGGTCAGCTCTGGGTTCGGTCGTTGATCGAATCGACGGCCTCGCCTGCCTTCTTGCGAACGGCGTCGATTGCATCCTTCGTCTTCCCGGCGACCTGGTCTGCCTTGCCGCTTCGCTTCAGGTCCTTGGAGCCCGAGAGCGCGCCGACCGCTTCCTTCAATCGTCCCTTGACGTCGTCGATTGCTCCCATGAGTGTCTCCTTCGTTCTGGTCGGCGACGGCGCCGACCAGAAGTACGTACCCATCGCGTCGGGACGGCAAACCTCGGAGACGAAGTTCTCGCGCTGTCCTCGATGGGCGCTACGCAATTGCGTTCTCCTCATCGTTTCCGTCGTTGCGCATCATCGTCGCCATCTGGTCGAGCGCCTGGCGCAAGAGGCGAGAGACGTGCATCTGGCTGATACCCACAACCTGGGCTATCTCGCTCTGGGACAGTTCATCGTAGAAACGAAGTTCAACGATTCGCCGAGTTCGCTCAGAAAGGCTGGGCAGAAGGCGAGCTACCGTCTCGCGAGCGTCGACCTGAGAGAAGGGGGTATCGGCCTCGTCGGAGGCCATCGACACATGAAGCGACGAACCGGCAGTTCCGGGCGAGGGCGCGTCGAGCGATCGTGCTCGGAAGGCAGCGCTCGCTTCCATCGCTTCGATCACCTGCTCACGGGTCAGGCCGATCCGTGCGCCGATTTCGTCCAAGGTTGGGGAACGGCCGAGCTCGTGGTTCAGCTCGCCAACCGCTGGACCGAGACGCTGGGTTGCCTCCTGTAGCGATCGAGGCATGTGAACGCTCCACACTGTGCGGAAGTGCTTGCGCAACTCGCCGAGGACCGTCGGCGTCGCGAACCCGATGAACGGGACGCCACGATCAGGGTCAAATCGCTCGATGGCATGGAGAAGACCGATTTGTGCGACCTGAATGAGGTCGTCGAGCTCCGCCCCCCGGTCGCGGAATCGTCGAGCAAGGCCGATGGCTATTCCCTGGGCATCGCGCAGGATCTCGTCACGGAGCTTCTCATCCCGCGTGGCCTGGTAACGCCTGATGCGCTCCGTCTCGCTATCGCGTCGGGGCAACGAATGAGGGGCGTCCGGGGTAGGGTCAGCCTCGCCCGGACGATCCTTCATGTGGAAGCCGGCGGGCATTGGAAGAAGACCCGCAGTTCCCCGTCGATGCTCGACACCGCGCAGGCTGTGGTCAAGGCCGTGACGATCTGCGAAGCCAGCGGGTCGAACTCGGCGTGTTCATTGTCGGTTGGGCATTCCATGCCAACGGCAATCGTGCCGTCGATGCCGAAGATGCCAACTCGTACGGCACCTCCGGGGCGACACACGCCGATCGCCAGGTTTGCCGCCTCGTCAGCAACGATGCGAAGGTCTTCCACCTCCTCGTACGAGTAGCCCAGGTCCGAGCCCGATGAGGCCACGACAAGGCGAACGAGCCTGACGTATGCCGGGTCGGCCGGGATGGTGAGTGTGACCTGGGCTTGGTCAACTCGTGTCATGTCGGTCCTCTCGGTGACGTTGAAAAGCGGGGACTTCCCGTTCGCCGCGACGGGAACCGCGTCGAAGCCTTTCATATCGGGTCGGTGCTGCTCGGCGGGCGATTCTTGCCTGCTCCGCGTAGACGCGCGACCCGGTCAGCCAGACCAAGTCGTTCACCTTTCAGTGTCTGACGGGAACGGTCGATCGAACGGGCTTGGCGAGCAATCGGACGAACCTCGGCCAGTGCAGCCTTCGTTTCACCGCTCCGTGCTTGACGGATCACACTCGGGAGCGACCGCGTCACGGCGCCCGCTTCGCTGCGGTGCCGCCAAAGCCACATGGCGAGACCCTCGAGAACGAGCGAGGAGCGAAAGGAGAGGCGGGGTCGTCGGAAGGCCATCTGGAAGATGGTACCCATCACCCGGGTGATCAAACGCTGCCCAACGACGATCCAAGGTGTGGGGCGGTGAGTCGAGCGGAGGTGGTGAGTCGAGCGGAGGTTTGGCCAACGATGCCTCGGGTACCAACGAAGGAAGCCGCCGGACGTCCGGCACGACATGAGGAGCACCGATGGCAGCACGGAAGCAGACCAGCCCTAGCGCTCGGACCGCCAAAGTCCCGAAGGTAGCTGCGAAATCGACGAAGGCTGTAAAATCGACGAAGGCAAGCGCGAACTCAGCCGGAAACTTCACGGTCCCGGGCATGGCTCCGGCGGAAGGTGCTCAGGTAGCCGGCATCTTGCAAGAACGTCTTTGTGCATTGATCGATCTCGGCCTCACCCTGAAACACGTGCATTGGAACGTGGTGGGCCCGACGTTCATCGGTGTGCATACGATGCTCGATCCTCAGGTCGATGGTGTGGCCGAAATGGTCGATGCGACCGCAGAACGGATCGCCACGCTCGGCTCCTCGCCGAACGGTCTCGCCGGGAACATGGTCGTAACACGCACGTGGGGCGACTATCCCCTGCGCCGCGCTCTCGTTCCGGAGCACCTCACTGCGCTGGATTCGGTCTACGTCGGCGTCATCGACGATCACCGAAAGGCGATTGAAACAGTCTCTGATGCCGATCCGATCACCGAGGATCTGCTCATCGGCCAGTCGGGGATTCTCGAGCAGTATCACTGGTTTGTTCGCGCTCATCTGGAGTCGGCGTCCGGGAAGCTGCCCAACGAGGGCGGAACGCGCTGAGCCGCTGCTCGCTGCCGGCTGGCGCCGTTCTCCTTCGCCAGTACGACCCGGCGACATCTACCGGCACGTATCCGGTTGTCGAAGAACGATTCGCCCGGAGAGTTTGTCGTACGTCGATGCGGGGTATCGGAAGGGTCCTATCGAACGGCCGGAGACGGCCATGCCCAAGGAGCACCTATGTCGACCGACAAGAACGTAGCAAGCGACATCATGAAGACCCTCGAGGATGGAAAGGACGGTTTCGCCAGAGCAGCTGCCCTCCTCGAAGAAGAATCTCCCGAGCTTTGCCCCACGTTCCTCCGTCTGAGCCTGCAGCGGAGTGGGTTTTACGACGAACTGCATGACATGGCGAAGGACTACGGCGACCCCATCGAAGCATCGGGCACGATCGCTGCCGCGTTCCATCGGGGCTGGATGGCCCTGAAGGACGCCGTGTCCGGATCCGATCCGACTGGCGTTCTCGACGCCGCAGTACAAGGTGAGGAGCACGCCGTGAAGTCCTACGAAACGGCGTTGGAATCATCCGATCTTTCGTCTGGTCTGCGTCTGGTGCTCGCCCGTCAGATGGACGACGTCTCAAAGGCCTACATCGAAGTGAAGGCACTTCGCGACGCCCACCACACGAAGGCCGCGTGACCGTTCGAGCGTGGCGCTGAACAGTCGCCGACGGAGGCGAGCGCGGTGGCCGTCCCGACAGGGCGGACATCGCGCTCGAGCCGCGTTGTCGCTTGGCTCCGGTCTCCTGATTGGAGCTGGCGTCGGCGCCGGTTCGCGCTCGTTTTCCTTCGCGATCGTTGGTGGGTGGGCCATGTCGGCGGCCACGTTCCTGGCGATCACGTGGTCGTATGTCATCGGATGTTCAGCAGAGGAGACGGCTCAGGCGGCTACGGCCGAGGATGACACGCGGGCTGAAGCCGGTGCGCTGCTCGTTGCATCGTCGCTCATGAGCCTCGGCGGTGTTGTATTCGGGCTCGTGAGGGCGGCCCGGCTCACGGGCTGGCGTGAGGTTGTGCTGACGTCGCTGAGCGTCGCGGTGGTGGCGCTTTCGTGGACCGTCGTCCATACCGTCTTCATGTTGCGGTACGCACACGAGTTCTACTCGGACGCGGGTCGAGGCGGCGTCGACTTCGGCGAGGAGGCAAGCCCGGACTATCTCGACTTCGCCTACCTGGCCTTCACTGTCGGCATGACCTTCCAGGTGTCTGACACCCAGATCACCAACCATGTGATTCGACGAACCGTGTTGCGCCAGGCCCTTCTGTCGTACGTGTTCGGCGCCGTGATCGTCGCAGTGACGATAAACGTGGTCGCCGGACTTTTGTCGCAGTAGAGCGGGAGTCGGCCGGCGCCATTTCGACCTCGCCGTTTGATCCTGCCGCCGCTCGGGTAGTGCCGAGTCGTACCCACCAGTCGCACGAGGAGCAAGGCATGTCGAAGTCCGTGGTCACCGTTGTACCTCCGATAGACGCTGCATCGACGAATTCGTTGCTGGACGCGTCACTCCGGTGGTTCGGGCACGCCCTTCGCGACGAGAGCGCTGACGTCACTTCGGCGTTCTTCACCCTCGAGCCACGAGCGCAGCTCATCGCTCTCGACCTTCTGCGGTCGTCCCTGCGTGCCGCCTTGCGGATCGCAGACTTCGACTCTTCAGCGTTCGGTGCCGCCAGCGCAGCGCACTACCGCAACTGGCTTGCACCTGACCCGGGGGCTTGACGCCCTCTCTGCCCGCCGACGTCTTGGCTAGGGCTGACCAACGTAGAGAGCGATCTTGCCCCGTGCTCTGCCCGATTCGCTCAGCTCGTGAGCACGTTGGACGTCGTTGAGCGCGAACTCTTCGCCGACGATGGGGCGCAGTCGGCCCCCCTCGATCAAGGCCGTCAGCTCATGCAACGCACTTGCATTCGGTCCGATGAAGAGGAACGCGCTTCGAACACCGTGTTGGCGCGCTTTCTCCTCTGACGGTGGCGATGTGATCGAAACCAGCATCGCGTTCGGGCTCATCGTCGACCACGAGTGATCCTGCGTCGGGCCACCGATCGTGTCGAATACGAGGTCGATGTCCTTGGCGGAGTCCTGGAACGGTGTGGCGGTGTAGTCGATGAACTCGTCGACACCCAGCGATTCCACGAGCCCACGATTTCGAGTTGACGCCGTTCCGATCACATACGCGCCATGCGCCTTGGCGATCTGCACGGCCAGTGATCCCACGCCGCCAGACGCCGCGTGGATGAGAACCCGCTGCCCTTCCATAACCTGACCGACGGTGACCATCGCTTCCCACGCGGTGATGCCGGCCAACGGCAACACCCCGGCTTCGATGTGCGAAATCGTGTGGGGCTTGCGCGCCACCTCGCTCTCACGAACCGAGATCATCTCGGCATACGTTCCCGCTCGGCCGAGGTCAGGACGTGAATACACGCTGTCGCCGACAGCGAACGTCGTGACGGACTTGCCGACGGACTCGACGACCCCGGACACGTCCCAGCCGGGGATGAACGGCATCGGAAACGTGACCATTCCTTTCATGTGACCGGCACGGATCTTCCAGTCGACGGGGTTGACCGAGGTGCCGACGACTCGAATGAGGACATCGTCGTCATTCACCGTCGGAATCGGCACATCGGTGTAGCGGAGTACGTCAGCTGCGCCGTACTCGTGGATCTGGATTGCTTTCATGTGATGTGCACCTCTCGTTGGGTTGGGGCCGGCATGCCCGCGGCTTCGTATGCGGCGCCCTCGTCGAGGGTCTCCGCGGCGAGCAGTGCGGCGGCGAGTTGATTGAGCTGCGGACGATGCTCCGTCAGCCGCTGGAGCGCGTCGGCGTAGCAGCGATCGATGAGGGCACGTACTTCCACGTCGACGAGTTCGAGGCTCGCGTCGGAAGCCGAACCTGGATCACCGCGGAATCGCAGCTGCCCATCGGCGGCCGGGAGGACAGAGACCGGTCCGATCGCATCGGACATGCCCCAACGACCGACCATCTGGCGGGCGATGGAGGTGCACTGCTCCAGGTCGGACTCCGCACCCGTGGTCACCGCGCCGTACACCAGTTGCTCGGCGGCGCGGCCGCCGAGGGCGCCGGTGATGCGACCGCGGAGGTACTCGGCGTCGTAGCCGTAGCGATCGGTGTCGGGCGTCTGGAAGGTCACGCCGAGGGCGTTGCCACGCGGGATTATGGAGATCTTGCGCACCGGGTCAGCGCCCGGCAGCAACATTCCCAGCAGGGCATGGCCGCTCTCGTGGTACGCCGTCCGCTCTCGATCGCTCGGCGAGATGGTGATGTGCCGTTCGGCCCCCAGGATGATCTTCTCCAGCGACTGCGAGAAGTCCGACGGCACCAGTTGATCGCGGTCGCTCTTGGCCGCCAGCAATGCGGCCTCGTTCACCAGGTTCTTCAAATCGGCGCCCACCATGCCCGGAGTGGTCGCCGCGACCTGGGCGAGCGACACGTCGTCGTTGAGGGGTACCCCGCGAGCGTGTATCTCGAGAATCGCTTTGCGCCCTGCCAGGTCGGGAGGGTTCACCACGATGCGACGGTCGAATCGGCCCGGTCGCAGCAGGGCCGGGTCGAGAACGTCGGCTCGGTTGGTCGCCGCGATCACGACAACCCCGTCGGTCTGGGCGAACCCGTCCATCTCGGTGAGGATCTGGTTCAGTGTCTGTTCTCGTTCGTCGACGCCACCGAAACTGGCGCCACCTCCTCGCGCTCGACCGATGGCGTCGAGCTCGTCGATGAAGATCATCGACGGCGCCACCTTCTTGGCCTGATCGAACAGATCGCGCACGCGGCTGGCGCCCACACCAACGATCATCTCGATGAACTCCGCGGCGGAAACGGAGAAGAACGGAACACCAGCTTCGCCGGCCACGGCGCGCGCGAGCAGTGTCTTACCGGTGCCGGGCGGCCCGGACAACAGCACACCGTGCGGCAGTCGAGCGCCCACGTTGTGATACTTCGCCGGGTTGCGGAGCATCTCGACGATCTCGGAGAGTTGTTCCTCCACCTCATCGATTCCTGCCACATCGGCGAAAGTCACGCGTGTCGTCCCGAGTTCGTCGCCGCGAATGGCCTTCGACCGGCCAATGCCACCGATGCCGCCGAGACCACCGGACTTGCGCATCGACCGGGTCCCGATGACGACGAGCCCAACGATCAGCAAGGTGGGGCCGAAGTTCACGAGAAGCGTGGCCCAGAGCGGCGAGTCAGACACGAGCGGTTTGGCGGTGACCACGACGTTCTTCGCCTGCAGACCGGCCAGCAGGTTGTCGTCAGCGAACGCCGGCCGTTGCGTGGCAAAGGTCGTCGTGTTCTTCGACTTCACGGCGATCGCCTTGCGCAGCTTTCCGGTGATGGAGTCGCCCTTCGCGCTGATCGTCGAAATGTTTCCGGCGGAGAGCTGCTCGACGAAGCTGCTGTAGGTGATCGTCGTCGCCGGCGTCGGGCGGGTGAACAACGATGCGAGGATCCAGTTGAGGAGCAGTGCGCCGGCGATCCAGGTGACCCAGCGGGGGAGCCCGCCGTTGGGGGACCTGTGCGGCTTCGAATCGGACGCCGGCGATGGCGTCCCTTCCACCCGCCACGGAGCTCTCGAGGGATCTTGCTTCGACGCGGATTCTCGCGGCGATGGTGTCGACGTCGAATCGGGAAGTCCCCGAAGTGCCCGGCGCATACGCACGGTCAGAGCTTCTTGATCACGTCGTCGCGACTCGCCACGTCGCTGGTGACGGGATCGCTCTCGGCTACGGCGGAGTCGCCGTGGGCCTCGCCGACTGCCTTCTTCGCCGCCGCGAGGACGGTGCCATCTGATGAAGGCGGGGCATCGACCGTGTCGGCGAGCGCCTTGGCCTCGCTTGCCCGGTCTCCGGTGAGCCACGACAGCCGCTGACGCAAGGTGGGGGCGTCGCCGTTCTCCCTGACGATGCTCGGGTTGTCGATCGCTTCGCCGTTCTCGTCACTCTCGGGGAGGATTGCAAAGCGATCGGGAAATTCGGCGGCGAGCCGGTCAACGGCGACCAGGATTGCCGATGCCTGGTCATCGACGGGGAGCAGACGCACGACATCGAGGACTCGGCCATCGTTGCCGAGGATGACGGAGGCGATCCGCCCTTGATCGTCCACGTTGGCGTTGAGCTCTTCGGCGAGACCGTCATCGGTGATCAACGGAACGGTCACCCCCAGTCGATCCGCAACCTCCGAGGGGTACCCGTCGACCACGACAAGGAGCTGAATGCGCCGCTCGCCGAAGCGGATGAGGGCACCATCCAGGCCGAGGATCGCGGCGTCGGCCTCGGGTCCGTGCGCTCCGACAAACACAATCACCACCGGGACACGGCCCCGGAAAGCAGACGAGTCGAGACGAGCCTTCTTGCTGCTTTCGGCGTTGAAGCTGATTGGCTGCTCGGAAAGATCGGTGAGTTCGGACATGCCCGCACGGGTACCCCGCAAAAGGGGACATCAAACGACCGGCGAATCGCCGCCGGGAACATCACCGGAGAGCGGAGCGGGTGGTCTCCGCCGAGCTCCGCAGATCGGAGCCAACGAGGGCCCATGCCTCGACGCATGCCTTCACAGTTAACGTCTACGCCCACGAGGCCAAGGGCATTCTGATGGAGCGTGAACGCATCACCGCCGACCTGGCCTTCGAGGTACTGCGCCGTGCGTCGCAACGAATGAACGTGAGGCTGCGATCCGTCGCAGAAACTCTCATCGCAACCGGTGAGTCTCCTGCGGGTTCGGGTCACTCCGGCGACGGGCGAGGCTGACGACCCCGCAGGCACGCCTGCAGGACCACCACGCTCGTCGCCGTCACCACTCCGGCGGCCAACGCGTCCGTGATGGGAAGAAGATCGAGGGCGTAGAACCGGCGCGTCGTCGGGATGGCGATGATGAAGCCGGCGAGTGCGAGGAGACCGCCGAGGAGCGCGGCGTCAAAACGATCGAGGGGGCGCATCAACCGGTAGAGCAGCCAGAACGCCACCGAGCCGAGAGCCAGGGTTGAGGCGGTCCGCCCCTCGTTGAGGGTGCCGGCGATGATCGTCGAGCGAACGAGCCAGTATGTGGTCAACGTGACGATGGACGCGGCGAGGCCAGCAGGCACGGCGAAACGGAGCACCCGACCGAGGTACCCGGGACGGGTTCGGGCATCTGCCCGGCGAAAGCTCAGCGCGAACGCCGGGATGCCCACGGTCAGCTCGGAGACGAGGCTGAGATGGCGTGGGAGAAACGGGAACACCGCGCCGGAGATTCCGATGACGAAGGCGAAGATGGCGGCGTAGACCGACTTGGAGACGAACAGCGAGGACACGCGCTCCATGTTGGCAACCACGCGGCGGCCTTCGTCCACAACTCCCGGGAGACGATCGAAGCGCCCGTCGAGTAGCACGAGTTGGGCCACGGCTTTGGTGGCGGCCGTAGCGGTGTCCATGGCGATGCCGATGTCGGCAGCTTTCAGGGCGGGGATGTCGTTGACGCCGTCGCCGGTCATCGCCACCACGTGCCCGGCGCGTTGCAACGCCTTGATGATCTCCTGCTTCTGCTCGGGCGACACCCGGCCGAACACCGTCGTGTTCTCCGCGAGCTCGTCGATCGACGCCGACGGCGAGCGCAGATCAGCGAACTTCTCCGCACCTCGGACCCCGAGCTGAACGGCGACCGCCGACACGGTTGTCGGATTGTCACCGGAGATCACCTTCACCTCGACACCTTGCTCGGCGAAGTAGGCGAGCGTGGCGGCGGCGTCGGCCCGCACTTCCTCGACGAGAATGACCAACCCCATCGGCTTGACGTCGGGGGGAAGCGAATCCTCGCCCATCACCTCACCGTCGGCGTGCGCGACGAGCAACACCCGTTTGGCCTGCGCAGCCAGTTCCCCGACCCGTGCTGTAGTGGCGTCGATAGGCGGGCCGGAGCTACCGGCCAGCAGCATCTCCGGCGCGCCGATCAGCCAGGTACCGTGCCCGTCGAACGAGGTTGCACTCCACTTGCGAGCCGAGGAGAACGCTACCTGCGATGTCGTTTTCCACGACGGCGCCTCTCCGACCTCGGGAGCGATCGCCAGCATGGCTGTCGTCGGGCTGGGCTCGGCCTTGGCCAAGGCCGCCAGGGCGCTGCGGAGCTCGTCCAACGTGGATCCCAAGGGCTCGAGCGCGTCCAGCGTGGTCCGCCCGGTGGTGAGTGTCCCCGTCTTGTCGATGCACAGCACGTCTATCCGAGCGAGGCCTTCGACGGCCTGTAGCTCTTGCACCACCACGTGGTTGGCCGCGAGCCGCCGAACCGCGGTGGCCATGGCGAGGCTGATCATGAGCACGAGACCCTGCGGAACGAGTCCGACAACGCCGGCGATGGACGACACCAGGCTATCTCTGGTGCTCCGGTCGGCGCGGAGCTGGCTCCACAACAGCAGTGCCGTGAGAGGCACGAGGGTCCAGCCGATGACCTGCAACATACGGTCGACGCCGTTGCGCAGCTCGGAATGCGTGGGCGCGTAGGTCCGAGCTTGCATCACCAGTTTCTGAATCCATGCGTCGTTCCCGACGCGAATCACGACAACACGTGCGGATCCGGCGACCACGGCGCTGCCGGCGAGAACCTCATCGTTCACCTTCTTGGCCACGGGGTCTGCCTCCCCCGTCAGTGCTGATTCATCGGTCTCCAGGCCATCCGCGTCGAGCACCCGTCCGTCGGCGGGAAGCTGGTCTCCAGCACGGAGTCGAAGGATGTCGTCACGCACGATCTCGGCTGGGGGGATCACCACGTCAAGGCCGTCGCGCACGACGGTGATGGTCGGAGCTATCTGGACACGAAGCCGATCGAGGGCGCGCTTGGCCGCCAATTCCTGGACTATTCCGATGACCGCATTGAGCACCACGATGATGCCGAACAGCGCATCGACGGGACTGCCGATGATCAGAACCGTCAACGCCAGGATGCCAAGGATGGCGTTGAATCTCGTCAGCACGTTGGCCCGAAGGATCTCGGCGATGGTCCGCCCTTCCCTGTCGGGGAGGGCGTTGCCCTGACCGGCTGCGCGGCGGTCGGCGACTTCGGCAGCCGTCAGGCCCTTTCCCCGGCCGGGGGGCGCGTCGTCGACAACAGCAACGGGGGCGCCGACGATCACCGCGAGCTGATACCCCTCGGTCGAAACAGTGAAACGCCGGTGCAAGCAACAGTGGACGCCGGCACAACAAGCTTGGTTTGCTTCTCCGTGAACGGGGTAGCTGGCGGAGGAAGACCAAAGCGTCGCTCACCCCGGGAAGCGGAGATGACTCGTGCGACAGGATCGGAGTGGGTGATGGAAACGATGCTCGATGCGGTTCACCGGCTGCGAACCGCCGGCTTTCTCCATGACCTGGTGACCGGACCGGATGCCAGCTTCATCTGCAGCTGCGGCCAGAATGTGGCCGCCCAGGAGGCGTCTGTATTGCACACGGTCCGCTTCGAAGGCGCCGCCAACCCCGAGGACCAGTCGATCCTGTTGGCTGTGGCTACCCCGTGTCGACACGCCGCACTCTTTCGATCGGCCTACGGGCCGGCCGCGGCGCTGGGCGATCCCAACACCAGCGCAGCGATTCGTCGGTTGTCCGGAAGCTCGGTGTTTCGAGCCTCGGCTGACGGGTACCTGTAATGCAGTGGCAGCACCTGTCGTGTGCTTGCCACGATGCATCTCCAGTATCTGGCAGCCTGCGCTCACCCCCTAGGGCGCAGGCTGCCGAACCATGGTGGCCGTGGCAAGTGCTGCGACGCCGTTTCAACCCTGACATGGCGGGGCATCGTGTCGTTCATGAAGATCCTGATTGCCGTTGACGACACCGAGTCCGCCCACCACGCGACACAAGCCGCTCGCACCTTGTTCCCCGACGCAGAGCACATCATTCTGAGCGCAGCGGAACTTCCTCCATTCGCCTTCGGCGTTCCGCTTGGCGGGATCGTTGCCCTGCCGTCGGACTCTCTCACTGCGGCGATCGAAGCAGACGCGGAGCGCAATGTCGTCGCGGCCGCGGAATCGTTCCCGGACGGAGCGGCTCACGACATGGCGACGGGTGACGCAGGCTTGGTGATCTGCCGGGAAGCGGCGCGCCTCGGTGTTGACGTCGTCGTCGTCGGTCGGGAAGCGAAGTCGGTCGTTTCGCGTTTCTTTCATCCGTCTGTCTCGGATTACGTGATGAAGAACGCGCCGTGTCCGGTATTGGTCGTACGAGAAGAACAAGTACAGCATTGAGAAAGGCTGGCGCGGCATTGTCGGCTTGATCTCCGATGGCGTCTCGCGCAGTGGTGGGGTTGTGAGGGGGTTGTCGGCCATCCGCAAGCGCAATGGGGGGCCGACGCTGGTTCCTACTGCGCTCTGAACACCGTGAGTGCGGGTTCGACCATTCGTTCGTCGAGAAGCATGGTCAGCGAACGGCGGTCGGTGTCGAAGACCTCCAGCGCTTCGTTGCCGACCGTCTGGCGCACGGCTGCGTCGACGGCGGTGCTCACGTCATGCCACAGCGTTGAGCGATCGGCAGGAGGAATGACGTGGTGCATGACGATGTCGAAGTGTGGCAGCGCTTTCGTGAAGGCACCGAGCGGCAGGAAATGATTGCGGGGCGTGACGATCGCCGATGACGTCGTCGACACGAGATCCACGCTGGCGATCCATCGCCGTTCGTCTTGTGGCCCCCGACCGAGACGGTCAGCGATCCCCTGGAGGACGTCGATCGGGTCGTTACACAACGACAAGAGCCCGAACACCGTGACGGCGTCGAAGGACCCGAGATCGGCGGTCTCGGCATCTGCGCAGCGGAGATCGAGGTCGGGGAACAGCATGTGGCCGCTTCCAACACACTCGGGCTCTACTTCGTAAGCGACGACGTTTGCCCCACGTGCCTGCATCCACGCCGACGCTCCTCCCAGACCGGCCCCGAGATCGGCGATGCGAGTGCCGGGCGGAGGCCGCATGGCCGACCACAGAAGGTCCAGAGCGTCGGGGAACCCCGGACCCGGCGACGCAGCCGCCATACGCCCTTCATCGGACAGACCAAGCGAAAGCGCGACGTCGGCCTTGGCCTTTGTCACCTCACCGAAGATTTGCGACCGCCGACGGGTTTCATCGATCGAGACTGTTGCAGTTTGCATACCTGTTCGCTACCCCGCTTTGTTGCTGTTCCAACCGAAACCCTCGCAGATGTCTGAGATGACGTCCGTGATGAGCATTTGCCGTTCAGTCGGCGCTGCGACCCAGTCATCGCGCCGTCGCTCTCGTGGTTCGGGGCGGCCGGTGGGCGCAGGCGGGGTTCGCCTCGACCCTCGCTGTGCAGCCCGAAGTCGAGTGGTGCGGCGGCGCTGGTGCGCCCCAGATGTTCGGCCGTGAGCGCTTTCCAGCCGTTGGCTCGACCGTCGGGCACTGTTTGCGGATTTCGTTGTAGGGTCGTGTCCAACACGAGTAAATCCCAGACGTGTTGGGCTGGCCCAGCGGCCGGTCCGGGAGCGATGCTCCAGTCCTCGGTACCGCATTCATTCGTAGCTTGTGAATGTCCCGGAGCTGTCTATGGATCCCATCGAATCGTCGTGCGTGACCATCTGGCCTGGTAGCTCGCCGGAGTCGGATCGAGACCGTGACTGCGTCGTCGTGTGGTTGAGCGGTGAGCACGATGTCTTCACTGCCTCCGTGCTTTCCGCTGCATTGCAGGCGGCAAGAGCGGCGGATGGTGACGTCGTGGTCGATTTGAGCGGCGTGGAATTTATGGGCGCGGCGATCATCGGCGTCCTCGTACATGGCGCGGAGGAACTGCGTGCTCGGTCACGGGAATTGAGGCTGCGTCACCCGTCGCGGTGTGCTCTGCGGATCGTGGAACTGTGCGGCTTGGAGCGACTGGTGATCAGCGTTCCAGATGTTGCGCGCGCCACCGGACCTGTTGGCGCGCTCGGGACGTGGGTGGCCGTGCCGCGATCTGATCCGAGCGATCGATCCGGCGACGGGACCGGTCCGGCGTCGAATCGGCCGTCAACGCCGCCACCCGTGGCGGCAAGATGCCCCGGCCATCATGATGCCATGACGTTAAAATCGAGCCAGTGAGCAAACTGTCGAGCGCCGCTCCCACCGGAAGGCCGTAACGGTGGCGGGCGGAGATCGGCGCCGTCGGATTCTCGAACTGCTGGTGGGAAGTGGCGCGCCCGGACTGGAAACCAAGCGGTTGTGCGAGGTATGCGCCGAGGTGACTGGACTGAACGGCGCGGGAATCATGCTCATGTCGGGCGATGTCCCGCACGGATCGTTGTGCACGACCAACGAGGTGAGCGCGCTGATCGAGGAGCTGCAGTACACCTTCGGTGAGGGTCCGTGCGTGGACGCGCACCGACTCGACCGGGCCGTGTTCGAACCCGACCTTCAGAATCCGGCGACGGTGCGGTGGCCGGCGTTTTCCGGCCCGGCCATCGACGCCGGCGTGCGTGCCGTGTTCGGGTTCCCGCTCCAAGTCGGAGCGGTCCGCCTCGGCGCACTCGACTTGTACTGCGACCGGCCGGGACAGCTCAGCGCCGACCAGCACGCCGACGCACTGATTTTGGCGGACGTCGCCGCCCAAGCCGTGTTGGTGCTTCAAGCGAACGCCCTTCCCGGTCAGCTAGCCGCCGAACTGGAGGCCGGGTCCGACTTCTTGTATGTGGTGCATCAGGCATCAGGCATGGTGGCGGTGCAACTCGGGGTGAGCGTCGGCCAGGCCCTGATCCGTCTACGAGCCTACGCGTTCGCCGCCAACCAAACCATCACCGAGGTTGCCGCAGCTGTCGTGGCAAGAACCCTGCGTTTGGCCGATCATGACCCCGACACCCCGGATGGTCGTCCATGAACCCGAATCTGCCCCACCAACGGTCCCAGGCACTCGATGCCGTACGATGAGTGCACCGTCACGCCCCCAGCCGGGGAGCGGCGCCAACGCCGACGTGACAGGAGACCCGATGCCTAACCAGACGATGCTCGCCAAGACGCTCATAGAGTTGGCCGACACACTCGTCAAAGACTTCGACGTCGTGGAACTCCTCACCTTGCTCGCTGATCGTTGCGTGGAAGTTCTCGAAGTCGACGCTGCCGGCATCATGCTCGCAGCTCCCGACGGCAACCTCCGAGTGATGGCGTCGTCCAGCGAAACGATGCGTTTCCTGGAGCTGTTCGAACTGCAAGCACAACAGGGTCCGTGCGTTGATTGCTACCGTACCGGTATTCCGGTCGTGAACCTTGATCTCAGGACCATCAACGGTCGTTGGCCGGAGTTCGCCATAGAAGCCGTGGCCGCGGGATTCAACTCGGTGCATGCCCTGCCAATGCGACTGCGCGGCACGGTGATCGGCGCCCTCAACCTGTTCCATAGCGCGACGGGTCAGATGGGACAGTCAGACGTCGAAGCGGCGCAGGCGTTCGCCGACGTGGCCACAATCGCCATTCTGCAGCACCGTGCCGCCCTCGAAATCCAGGTCGTGAACACGCAGCTCAACGAGGCGCTCACCAGTCGAATCATGATCGAGCAGGCCAAGGGAATGGTCGCTCAACACCAAAGCCTGAACATGGAGCAAGCTTTTTTGGCGTTGCGCAACCACGCCCGCAACCACAATCTTCGTCTCCTTGACCTCGCGCAGAGCATCATCAACGCTGATCCGTCCGGGCCATCTCCGTTGCTCGACGTAGTACGTCCAGCGAAGCCTCGCCCGCGGAAAGCCTGAAACTTCGGGCTCTGACCAATTCTCCGTTGTTGCGCCGGGGTGATCAGCAGCTCCGACGAGGCTCGAACGCAGTTCCGTGGGACGCTTTGCCTCGTCGGTATCCTTCGCCGCCCGACGACCACGGGTACGCCAGCACGAGGGGGCTCTGCTTGCTCACAAGAACGTTGGGATAGCAGCGGTGACTGTCGTGCTGTGACCATCAGTGGAGATGTGCACTGCATCGGCTAGCTGACCAACGGTCCACAGGCCGAACCCGCCGTGGGCTCCGCCGGCGCACGGGCGAAGGTCGGCGTAGCGATCCAGCCCGGCAGCGCCGCTATCGCGAACCTGCAGAACGACAAACGCGCCTTCCATCCATATGTTGACCGTATACGGCAAGCCGCCGTGCGTCACCGCGTTGCTGGTGAGCTCCGAGCCCACCAGCCGAACGTCATTTCGGACATCGACACCAATGGAATCTCCCAGGAGCGTTCCGAACGCGGCCCTGACGTCGCTCGGACTTGGATTGACGAGCACGCAATCCGGTAGGCGGAGCGGGGCGAGATCGTACGAGACGGTGAACTCTTGCGTTTCGCCCGTCCACGTCCCGTCCACGGCGTTGTGGGTGCTTACCACGCTGTGACGGAGCTCCAGCGGCGTCGCCATCGCATCGTAAAGGCACACCGCCCGGAGAGGCCGGTCGGCGAATATGTCGTTGACCGCTTCCTCGTACCGTAGCCACCTGGTGTCTCGACTGTCGCCTGCGAACGGTATTGATCCGATAGACCACGCTGTGGATGCGCCCGAGGACATCGCATCCACGAGGAACTTGTCCAAAGCCGCCATCGAACTACCGGGATTCGAATATCGCGTGACCGCCGACGTGAAGACGAACGAGTCGGCCGCTACCCCGATATCTGACCGGACTCGCGCCGCAGCCGATTCATCAAGGCAGATCAACACCGCTGCCCCCTCCGCTGAAGCCCGACGCAGATGTGGAGCAAGCCGACGAGAGAGATCATCGACGCCATCGTGCACCACAGCCACGTGCTCGCAGCGCACACCATCACTCTGGTCGACGGCGGACACGGCAAAACACTACCGAACTGAGCCGGTCACCATTGTTCAACCAACGGTCGCGTGAACGACTTTGGTTTGTTCGGTGCTCAGGCCTGGGCAAGAAAAGCGAGGAGGGCAGCGTTGAACTCGGCGGCGTGGCTGACGTTGCAGCCGTGGGGTGCACCGGCGAGTACGACCAACTCGCTGTGGGCAATGGTTGCGTGGGTCCGTGCACCGGAGCCGGCGAAGGGGACGATTCCGTCTTCGTCGCCGTGAAGGACGAGTGTTGGCACCGTGACGCTGGGGAGGTCACCACGGAAGTCCTCGGTGCCGAACGACGCCATGCAGGCGAGAGCTGCCTTCTGATCCGACTGCAAGCAGAGGGCAATCGCTGCTTGACGCTGGGACTCCGTGACCTTCAACTCATCCTTGACGGAGAAGAATTGCTTGGTGAATTGATCGAAGAACGCATTCCGGTCAGCCGTAAGGTCGGCCGTCATCGTTTCGGCGTGCTGCTTGGTCAGAGGACCGTCAGGGTTGTCTTCGGTTTGCATCATGTACGGAGTCACGGCGGATGCGAACACGACACTGCGAACTCGTTCGTGGCCGTATTTCGCGAGGTATCGGGCAACTTCGCCGCCGCCCATCGAGAATCCGACGAGGGTGACATCGCGGAGGTCGAGCTCGGTGAGGAGCCCGTCGAGGTCCTCAGTGAGCGTGTCATAGCCGTACCCGCTGCTCGGCTTGTCGCTTTGTCCGAAGCCACGACGGTCGTACGCGACGACTCGATATCCGGCTTCCGCCAGTACGGCGAACTGCGCGCTCCAGCTCTCGCTCGATAGCGGCCAGCCGTGTATCAACACGACGGGCCGCCCCGTTCCGCCGGAGTCGTGAACGTGGACGCCCACTTTGCTGAGGAACCGGGTGTTGACTTCGACGTCGGACATGGAAAGTTCTCTCGATCAGTTCAAAAAGATCGCAGGGACTTGCTGCGAGGCGACCTTCGTACCCTCTACCGGGCCAACGAAACGTCGAATTCCCGTTCGCGTTCCCGTTCGCGTTCCCGTTCGCGTTCACGTTCACGTTCACGTTCGCGTTCGCGTTCGATTGAAGCCGTCAGGAGACGAAGATTGCGACCTCATGCCCATCGGCCGATGCAGCGGTCTCGGAATATCGGTTCACTGGGGACTCTCGTCCGCTCGATGATTCGATGTTTGGATTGCCCCTGCTAGGGAAACTTGGCGTCGGTGATGCTTCCCGAATTTGTCCCGCTGCCTGACGACGCCATCGTGCACCCCCGCTCCGCCTCCCGTCATCGTGTTGGCTTTGGTCAACCTTCCGGCGAGCGTTTCCGGAGGACAGAACCGGGCTCCTCCCACCTGGACACTCAACGACTCGATTGCGTGTTGGTAGCGGGGATCTCCCAGCAGGATGACTCAGCATTCCGCTCGGCGATTGACCTCCATGGTCCGGCCGTTCTTCGCAGCGCGATGTACAAGCTCGGCGATACCCATCTGGCCGAGGATGTGATGCAATCGGTGTTCATCGGCCTATGGCTAACACCAGCGAAATTCAATTCGCAGCGAGGATCGCTGCGGAGCTTCCTGCTCGCACAATGCCATGGCAAGTGTGTCGACCTCATTCGGGCGAGGAATAGACGCGCGGCACGCGAGACGAGGGTCTCGCGAATGACGGTGCCGAGCCCTGCGCCGATTGACCATGCGGTTATGCTGGAACACGCAGCGATTGAGGTGCGCCGCGCACTCGCTGCCTTGCCTCGCCCGGAGCGTGAAGTGATCGAGTTGGCCTTCTACGGTGGCCATACCTATCGACGGGTCGCCGTGCTACTTGGCCTTCCAGAAGGGACGGTCAAAGCTCGAATTCGGTCTGCTCTCTCCCACCTTTACGAGGCCCTGTGTCGGGACCGCTTGGACGAAGAGTCTGTGCTGGCCAGTCCTGCGTGATCTGCACTTCTGCCGGCGGCGATCTGCGCCATCCGGTGAAGGGGGTTCCTCCCTCGGTTTCGGTGTCCACTGACGCAAGTCAGGTTTCGAGCTGAGACCCAGCGGGTAGCCCGTGACGATGAACAATTTTGTCCTCGACATTTCCGATATCCAGGCACGAGCCCGGAAGAACCTCGAGCAGGGGCCGCTTACGGACGCCTATGGGGCGGAGCGTGAGCGGGTCGTCGAAGTGCTCAACGACGCTTTGGCGACGGAGATCGTGTGCGTGCTCCGCTACCGATCGCACCACTTCCTGGCGACGGGCCTTGCCGCCAAGTCGGTAGCCGAAGAGTTCCTCGAACACGCCGAAGAGGAACAAGAGCACGCCGATCGGATCGCCGCACGCATCGTCCAGCTGCAGGGAGAGCCGAACTTCGATCCGGCTACCCTCACCCAGCGTTCACATTCGCAGTACGTGAATGGGGAATCGCTGGTTGACCTCCTGCGCGAGGACCTTGTGGCCGAGAGGATCGCTATCGAGGTCTACACGGAGATCGCTCGATGGCTGGGTGACGCCGATCCGACGACTCGTACGCTCATCGAGCAGATTCTCGCCGTTGAGGAAGAGCATGCTGACGACCTGTTGAGTCTCCTCGGGGCCCACCGCGACTCGTAGAAGCGCAGTACGTCCGAGGGTCGCCTTCTCCGGGCCCGACGCGTGTCGCCGAAGTGACCCTCTCGCTTCTTACGAGAGGGTCACTGCCTGCACGCGGTGCGCTTAGCCGGACACCACGGAATCCTCAGCCGGACACTTTTGCCCGGATCTGTCGAAGGGCCGCCTCACCTGCGTCGCACGCCGAATCCAGCGGCTTCGCCAGCAACGACGACACCAGGTTCATCGGTGGCTCGTCCGCCGCGCGCGGGTGGGGTCGA
>JANPFX010000184.1:0-8288 GCA_031423635.1 Acidimicrobiia bacterium
TCGACGGCGAGTCGGTCGACCGGGAGACTGGAGATGGTGGCGACCGCAAGCACAGCCCGTCAAGGTTACGGGGTTGTGGCCGCACGGCCGCGCACTGCGGCCGCAATGTGCCCGACGTCGCTCGCAGCGCCGCAACGCACCAGACTGGAGGACATGGTTTCGTCGTTCATGCTCCGGAACCGGTGATGCGACGGGCAACGCTGTTCAACCTCGACGCGCTGTTCGAGCTGATCGTCGGATTCGTCCTGGTGTTCAACCCGCTGCTCGGCCCCGTGCTCCCCGCGCCGGGCTGGCTGGTGGCACTGGTGGGCGTCGGTCTCCTCGTCGCCGCGAGCGTCATCGGGCGGGCCGGTATGGGAAAGGGTGCTCTCGTCAGCCGCATCCGGCCGTTCGGCGCGGCGAACGTCGCCACCGGACTACTCGCGGCGGCGTGGGCACTGGCCGCGTGCGACGCCGGCGGGCGCATCCTCGTCCTCCTCATCTCCACCGGACTCGTCGCCCTCGGCGCCGCTCAGTTCGCCGCCGGGGGCCGGGTCGAGGCCCCCGGACGCGTCGGGCGGACCAACACCACCCGGGCAACAGCCGACGAACTCTCGCGAGCTCTCCACCACAAATCATCCGAGTGAGCCCGGTCCGAGCCGTCAGCGAAGCGCCACGTGCCGCGGATCACAGCAGAGCGTCGAAGTGAGCAGGGTGCTACGCACTGACCGGCCCTAGCCTGGTCGTTCGTGTCCTCCGGTCCATCCAGCCCCACCATCGACCTCTCCGAGGGTTTGCCGACGGGTGACGCGAAGACCAAAGCCGTTCGCGACATGTTCGACACGATCAGCCCGCGCTACGACCTGGTCAACCGGGTGATGACGTTCCGGCTCGACGTGGCGTGGCGCCGTCGCACCATCGACTCGCTCGGCCTGCCCGCCGGCTCACGCATCCTCGATCTGGCCGCCGGCACCGGCGATTTCTGCCGGGACCTGACCGCGCGCGGATTCGACGCCATCGGCATGGATCTGTCGTTCGGCATGCTGCACCACGCCCGCACGACGAGTCCGCTGGTCCAGTGCGACGCCCTGCACCTCCCGGTGCCGTCGGGAGCCGTCGACGGGGTCACGTGTGGGTTTGCCCTCCGGAACTTCACCGACCTTGGCGCGTTCTTCGACGAGACGGCGCGCGTCGTTCGGCCCGGCGGACGTATCGCCTTCCTCGACGCGGCGTCGCCGGAGAACCCGCTGCTGCGTTTCGGTCACGGGATCTACTTCGGTCGCATCGTGCCGTTGATCGGCAGCGCGCTTAGCGACAGCACCGCCTACCGCTACCTGCCGAAGTCGCTCGCGTACCTGCCCGACCCACCGGTCATGCTCGATCGTCTCCGGTCCGCCGGGTTCTCCGGTGTCCAGCGTCGGCTCCTGCTCGGCGGCGCGGCGCAGCTCATCGTGGGGACCAGACAGGGATGAACACCGAGACCCGCTCCGACGCCGTGCCGACTGCCGGACAAGACGCGTTGAACGCACGCACGCCCACGGTTACCGACCCACGCGACGCGTCGCGGTGGACCGCGGTGACGCGTCGGTTGCCTGAGGAGATGGCCAAGGAGCTCGACCTTCTTGCCTTTGCCGGCGACGACGGGATGCTCTTCATGCGCGATGGTGTCGGTCTGGCGGCGCGCGGCACGGCCTTTCGCATCCCGGTCCCGGGTGGCACCGCCGCGGTCGACCACGTTCGCGACATCCTCGGCGCGATCGTCGCCGATGACCTGATGCACCGCGCCGCCTCCGGACCCGTGGCGATCGGCGCGCTCGAGTTCCTCCCTCATGAACCGGGGTACCTCACCGTCCCGGAACTTCTCGTTGCGAAGTCGAGCGACGGAACCGCATGGGTCACCCGTGTGCGTGACAACGAGATCGACTCCTCCCTGCCCGCCGTCGAGCGAAGCACGTTGCTCGACCTGTCGGATATGGTCGGCCCGACCAGCACGGCGTGGTCACCCCACGGCTTCGACCTGCACTCGACGGTCACCCACCAGCAATGGTGCGAGCGCATCGCCACCGCGGTCGCCGCCATCAATGACGGACCGCTCGAAAAGGTCGTGCTCGCCAGGGCCGTCGACGTCGAGGCCACCGAACCGCTCATCATCGGCGAGATCCTCGGTCGCCTCCGGGCATTGTTCCCGAGCTGCATGGTGTTCCACGTCGAAGGATTCCTCGGCGCCAGCCCGGAGCTCCTGGTGAGTCGCAAGGGCTCGGCCGTGCGGGCCCATCCGCTGGCCGGAACGATCGCCCGGTCAGGCGACCCCGAGACCGATGCCCGATTGGCCGCGAGCCTGCTCGCGTCCTCCAAAGACCGCTGGGAACACTCGCTCGTCATCGACGCCATGGCCGCCCTGCTCCGGCCTCTCTGCGACGAGCTCGACGTGCCCCGGACCCCGACGGTGCTGTCGCTGCGCAACGTCTCACACCTCGCCACGCTCATCACCGGCTCGCTGCGCGCCGATCAGGTCCACGACCGCACATCGCCCACCGCTCTCGAGCTCGCCGGGCTCCTGCACCCCACTCCCGCAGTCGGCGGAGTCCCCGTCGACCTCGCACTGGCCACGATCAGCGAGCTCGAACCGGTCCCGCGCGGCCGTTACGCCGGCCCGGTCGGCTGGGTCGACGCCGCCGGCAACGGTGAGTGGGCCGTCGGACTGCGTTCCGCGCAGGTGAGCGGCAATCGGGCCCGGATGCATGCGGGCGGTGGCATCGTGGCCGACTCTGATCCCCTGGCCGAGCTCACCGAGACGCAGCTCAAGCTGCAGGCGCTCCTCGCCGCCGTCGTGCGTCCGTAGGGCATGCGGTGACCGAAGAGCCGTCGACACCCGCACCGCTCGCCGAGTCGCTTCAGGCCTACGCGCAGGGCGAGGTGGCGTCGTTCCACATGCCCGGGCACAAGCAGCGTTCACCGTCGACCCTGGCCGAGTCGACACTCGGCCTGGAGATCTGGCGCCACGACGTGAGCGAGATGGGTGGCTTTGACTATCTGCACGCTCCGTCGGCGGCCATGGCGGCAGCCCAGGACGCGGCCGCTGCGACATTCGGGGCCGGACGCACGTTCTTCCTCGTCGGCGGATCGACGGTGGGCAACCTCGCCGTGTTCATCGCCCATGGCGGCGACGGCGACCACGTCGCCGTCCTGCGCGGCTCGCACCGCAGCGTCTACGCCGGGATCGTGCTCAGCGGCGCCCTCCCGCACTATCTCCCGGCTGCCCACGATGCCAGCGAAGACGGGTGGTTTCTCGCCGACCCTGCCGCCACCGCAGCGGAGCTCCCGGACCGCCTCGCCATCGTGCACGTGACCCGCCCCAACTACTACGGCATGGCGTGTGACCTCGGCCCCTACCGTCGGCTCGCCGACCGAACCGGTGCCGTGCTCGTCGTCGACGAAGCGCACGGCTCGCACTTCGGTTTTCACCCGGCATTCCCTTCGTCTGCGTTGGCCGAAGGAGCCGACATCGTCATCCAGTCGACCCACAAGACGTTGCGGGCGCTCACCCAGGCTTCGATGCTCCACGTGCGTCCCGGCTTCGATGCCACTCGGCTGGAACGGGCGCTGCCGATGCTCCAGTCGTCCTCGCCGTCATCGTTGCTCACGGTGTCGCTCGATCTCGCCCGGGCTGAGATCGACGAGTCGGCCGGCGCGCCTTTCGCTGCCCTCGACAACCTCGCGGCGGGGGCACGAACGGCCATCCACCGGCTCGACGGGTTCCGCGTCGTCGACCTCCGACGTGATGGGGTCACGGTCGACCCGGCCAAGCTGGTCATCGATGTCTCAAGACGCGGGTGGAGCGGCTTCGCGGCCTCGAAGTGGCTGCGCGAGAACGCCCGCATATGGATCGAGCTGGCGGACTTCCGACGAATCGTCTGTTCACTTACCTTTGCGGACGACGATGCTTCGCTGGATCTTCTCCTGTCGGCGCTCGGTCGGCTCCACGCAGCGCAGGCCCCTTCGAACGGGTGGGGCTCGCCGCTCAGCACGTTGCCGATCCCGCCGCAGAGCGTTGCCCCACGGATCGCGCTCAGTGCCGAGGTCGACACCGTCTCTGTCGACAACGCGCGAGATCGTACGTGCGCGGAGTACGTGATCCCCTACCCGCCGGGCATTCCCCTGGTCGTGCCAGGCGAGCAACTGACCACGGAGGTGCTCGCCGCGCTCCACGCGTTCCGAGCGGCCGGATCGACCATCGTCGGACCGCACGACACGACGGGCTCGACGATCCGGGTGACGACCCGCTGACCGTCCAACCGAACCAGGGTGCTACGCACGCTGGCGATTCCACGCACGAAGCACCCGGCGGCCCTTGTGGCCTTCGACGAGAGCAACCGATGCCGTGCCGTTGTCGAGTCCCTCGGCAGTGTCGACCGGCCAGCCGACGGCCCGGCTCACCAGCGCCCGGCTGAGATGTCCGTGACAGACCACGACCACCGCACGATCGTCGGTCAAGGCCTTCTGTTCCGCCTCCACATCGAGGTCGCCAAGGAAGGCATCGCACCGCGACGCGACATCGGCTGGCGACTCGCCGCCCGGACACCCATCGCGCCACAGCTTCCAGGAAGGGTCCCGGGCGAGTATCTCGTCCGTGAGCAGCCCTTCGTACGCGCCGTAGTCGAACTCGGCCAACCGGTCGTCGACAACGGGGGCGATGGCGAATGCCGACAGCGCGAGATCTGCCGTCGCCAGCGCCCGCTGCCGAGGGCTCGAGAAGACCAGAGCGACCGTGCGGCCGTCGAGGACTTCGACGATGAGGCCCGCCGCGCGACGGGCCTGCTCGCGCCCCAGATCCGTGAGGCCCAGGTCCGTACGGCCCGTGTGCCGGCCGAGCCGTGACCACTCGGTCTCTCCGTGTCGAACGACGATCAGGGGACCGAGAAAGGTGGACACGAGAGGATCACCGTACCGGCAGTGCTGCGGTCAGCTCGCCGCTGAGTCCAGAGCATTGCGGCGGTACTGCCGCATCAGAGCAACCACTGCACCAGTTGGACCACGCGCCAGCCCAGGTAGATCGCCACACAAACCACGGCCACCTTGAAGTGCCACGGGGCCTTCGGGGCCTCCCCCTCCGACTCGCCGGGCGCCGGTATGCCGAGCGACCGCGCTTCCATCCGTAGCGCTCCTCTCGTGGCCAGCACCGTCTTGCACTGCGGGCAGGCGCCGTTCTTCTCCATGGCGTTCGGCGCCCAGTACTTCGCACACGTGTCACACCACGGCATGGCTCATCCCTCCGGCAGGCGGGGACCGGCGGCGGCGACCCGGGAAGGCACGACCCGTCCGACGATCGACGCCGTGAGCTTCGATGCGATGAGCAGACGACCGAGGTCGATTCCCGTGGCCACGCCAAGATCGTCGCACAGGTACACGAGGTCCTCCGTCGCCAGGTTCCCTGCTGCCCCGGCGGCAAACGGCGAGCCGCCGAGCCCACCGACCGACGTGTCGAAACGGCGGATTCCCAGCTGCATCGCCGCGTACGCGTTGACAAGTCCGGTGCCCCGCGTCTCGTGCAGGTGCATGCCCACTCCCGTACGGGCCGAGGCGCTCAGCGCGCATACAACGTCGTTGACCCGGCGCGGGGTCGCCATGCCCGTCGTGTCGGCGAGGGTCACGCACGTCGCTCCCCCAGCAAGCACCCGGTCCGCCAACCGGGCCACGTCGTCGACACCGATCTCACCCTCGTAGGGGGACCCGAAGGAGCACGACAGTACGACGTCGATGGGCACGGCACCGGCGACGAACGATGCGATCGACTCGACCGAGGAGACCGCTTCGTCGATCGTCATCTTGGTGTTTCTCTCGGAGTACACCGAACTCGCCGAGATCGTCACCGACAACTCGTCGACGCCGGCATCCATCGCCATCTGCGCACCGCGAAGGTTCGGAACCAGCGCGGTTCGCCGGACCCCGTCGCGCACCCCGACGCCGCTCACTATCTCGGCCGCCCCGGCCATCGCCGGCACCGCCTTGGGCGAGACAAACGAACACAGTTCGATACGTGTGACTCCGGCGTCGATGAGCGAGTCGATGAGGCGGACCCGATCAGCGACGTCGACGGGGGCCTCGGCCTGCAGACCGTCACGCGGCCCGACGTCGCGGATGAGGATCGACTCAGGTAACGACATCGTCGTCATCGTTCAGACCGGTGGGACGCCATGTCGCTTCTCGACCGTGACTCTCGGCTTGTTGACCGCCCGCGACAGACGCGCCCGGAGGTCAGCGCGCAACGCTTCGGGCTCGACGATGGCATCGATGACCAGCTCCGACGCCAAACGGAGGAGGTCGACGTCTTGCTCGTACTCGGTCCTCTTCGCCATGACGAACGCCTCACGTTCCGCAGAATCCTCGATCTCGGCGATCTTGTTCGCGTAGACCGCATTCACCGCCGGCTCCGGGCCCATCACGGCGATCTTGGCCATCGGCAGGGCGATGGTCGCCTCCGGCTCGAACGCCGGACCGCACATCGCGTAGAGCCCGGCACCGTAGGCCTTGCGCACGATCACACACACCTTGGGCACCGTGGCCTCGGAGATCGCGGTGATCATCTTCGCCCCGTGACGAATGATCCCAACCCGTTCGACGGCGGTGCCGACCATGAAGCCGGGAACGTCGGACAGGAACACCAGCGGGATGTTGAACGCATCGCACAGCCACACGAAACGGGCCGCCTTGTCGGCCGAGTCATGGAAGAGCACGCCGCCCTTCTGCATCGGGTTGTTCGCGACGAACCCGGTCACCGCACCGCCGAGGCGCCCGAATCCGACCACCAACTCCTTCGCGAACAGCGGCTTGGCCTCCATCCACGAACCCTCATCGACAAGCGCGCGTATCACCTTGCGCATGTCGTAGGCCTTGCGGTCCTCGAGCGGGATCATCGACGCCGTGAGCGGGGCGACAGGTTCGACGTTGGCAACCGACACCGGACGTGTCCGCCAGTTGTCAGGCATGTACGAGAACCACTGCTTGGCGATGGCAATCGCCTCGGCATCGTCCTTGGCGAGGAAGTCACCGCAACCACTGGTCGTCACGTGCATCCGCGCGCCGCCCATCTCCTCGAGGGTGGTGATCTCACCCGTCACCATCTCGACCATCCGGGGAGAACCGAGGTACATCGAGGCGTTGCCCTCGACCATCACGACAACGTCGCAGAACGAGGGGATGTACGCGCCGCCAGCGGCCGATGGCCCGAAGAGGCAGCAGATCTGCGGGACCTTCCCCGACAGCATCACCTCGTTGTAGAAGATGCGACCGGCCCCGCGGCGACCGGGAAAGAGCTCGACCTGATCGGTGATGCGGGCGCCGGCGGAGTCGACCAGGTAGAAGACCGGCAGTTCGTTGGCGAGCGCGTGCTCGGTGAGCCGGATCATCTTCTCGACGGTTCGCGCCCCCCAGGAGCCGGCCTTCACGGTCGGGTCGTTCGCCAGGACGCAGACGACCCGGCCTTCGATCGTGGCCGTCCCGGTGACGACGCCATCAGCGGGGAGGTCTCCGGTGGGGGCGCTGGCGTTGGCGAGGAGACCGTCCTCCACGAACGAGCTTTCGTCGACGAGGAGCGCGATGCGGTCTCGGACGAAGAGCTTGTTCTGGCGGGCGAGTTTGGGTCCCTCTTTGGCGAGGTTGCCCTCGAGGGCGCGGGCCGAAGCGGCAGCGAGATCAGTCACCGCTTCAGTTTCGCATCAGTCCTTCTTGTCGACGGCGTCCTTGGCGTCGGCACCCGCCGACTTGGCCTTGTCACCGATCTGGCCGGCCATGCCCGACATCTGCGCCTTGAGCTCGTCCATCTTGCCGCCGCCCTCGATGAACTTGAGGTAGCCAGCGAAGGCCACACCGGCACCGGCGAGCACGGCGAGGAACAGACCGAAGGCCCGCGAGATGGGACCGTCTTCCCCGATGAGGAGTTTGAGGAACGGGAACAGGAAGGTGCACGCACCGCCGGCGAGGAACAGCGCGGGGATCTGCGGGGGTAGCTTGACTGCGCTGAACAGACGTAGCCCGGTCCAGACCATCATGCCGAGAACGAGGAAGAACGGAAGTCCGGCCCACAGGAAGCCGACGTCCCACCCGTTGGCGGTCGCCGAAAAGCCAAATGCTTTGACCTCAAACCACGGCAGGAACGTGGAGATGAGGAACAGCAGTCCCGCACCTCCGAGAATCTTGTCGCCCTTGCTGAGCTTGCTGAAATCCATCGTGACCGACCTCCGTCGAAGTTGAACAGGAACGCGTAGCTACGCGACCGTAGCCGGTTGACCGGTTGGGAGAGAGGTTGCCCC
>JANPFX010000185.1:0-19142 GCA_031423635.1 Acidimicrobiia bacterium
GGAAGGGATCACGTAGTCCGCCAGCCGCGCCGTCGCCGAGACGGTGATGTCGAGTGCGACATGCAGGTCGAGCGATTCCAATGCGTGGATGACATTCGCCTGATCCGGCCATGCCACCACCGGGTTGCCCCCGACGGTGAACAACGAGCGGATCTGGCCCTCACCGGGCAGGAGGATCTCGTCGGCGAGCGCCGCGGTGGGGCCCTGGCCGAGAATGGTGTGCAGCCCCTTGACGCGCGCCTCGGGTCCGTTCGTGAGGTACTCCGGCCGTGGTGCATTCACCTGGGCCTTCGGTGGACGGGGCTTCTCGTTCAACGACAGCACACCGGTGGGGCACTGCACCATCTCGCCTACGCGTGAGTACCGCCCGCCGATCACGTTGAAGGACTGCACGAGGTGCTCGAGCAGCGTGCCATGTGGCGCCATGCTCGGCCCGGTGCCGCACATCGCCGTTCCCCGGGGGCCCGACGCGAACATGCGGGCCGCCGCGACGATGTCGTCAGCGCGAACTCCGCTTCGCGCTGCCGCCCAGTCGAGGTCGAAATCGCCGACGGCTTCGTGCAGACGGTCGAGGCCATCGACCCAGCGGTCGCAGAACTCCGCGTCGGCGAGACCTTCGTCGAGGATCACCTTGATCATGGCGCCGAGCAACGCCGGATCCTCACCCGGTGTGATCTGGAGGTGGATGTCGGCGAGCATCGCTGTCTCCGTGCGACGGGGATCGATCACGATCAGCTTGACGCCACGCTTCTTCGCCTGCTTGAGCGCGGCAAGCGGGTTGATGAAGGTCGGGCCGCCTGCCTGCGCGAACATCGAGACCACGACGTTGGAGCCGACGACGAGCGACACATCGACGGTGGACCAGCCCTGCATCCCCGCGGCCCACGTCCCGAGACGGAGCGGGGTGACCAACTTGCCCGGTTGGTCGATCATGATCGAGGTGTAGAACGACGGCGAACCGGTGGCCTTGTGGAAGGCCCGGATCACGGGATGCGCCGCGGCATTCTGGAACGTCGCCGTGCCGCAATAGGACGCCATCGAGCGCGGCCCGTGCTCGTTGAGCAGCGCCATCAACCGTTCGGCGATCTCGTCGAGCGCACGCGACGTTGGCATAGGCGTGAACGACCCATCGACGTTGCGCTTCAAGGCGGTGCGCAGGCGCTCGGGGTTGTGGTGCTGGGCACCGAGGTTGCGCCCCTTGATACAGGTGTAGGCGCCGAAGAGCGGGTCGTTGCTGTCGCCGCGCACGGACACGACGGTGTTGTCGCGCACGTCGATCTCCATCGGGCACGCAGCGTGACAGAACCGGCAGAACGTCCGGTGGGTCACGGTGGCCGACTCGGATCCGTTCGCCTGACCGGTTTCGATCAGGTCAGTCGTCTGTGCAGACACGCATACCTCCGTTGGGGATTGAGCCGCCCCGGACCTTACCGGGACGCGCACCCCAACGACGACTCCGACGCCTCAGTGGTGTTCGTGTTCTTCCGCCCGGACGATCATCACCGGGCAGGTCGCATGGTGGACGCAGTAGTTCGCCGTTGAGCCGAGGACGGCCGAGCGGAAGCCGCCCCGTCCCCGTGAGCCGACGACGAGCAGGTCCGCTCCCTCGGCCGCGGCCAACAGTTCCTTCGCCACGTGTCCGCAGGGCGTGAGCAGGGTGACGTCGGTGGCGGACGGCCCGAGCACTGCGCTGACCTCACCGGCGAGGAGCTCCTCCTCGCGCTCGATCGTCGTACCGACTTCCCCGGGAAGGGGATACACGCCGCCGACGAAGTCCACGTAGACCGGGAATGCCCATACCCCGACGACCTCGAGCCGCGCTCCGCGAAGCGACGCTTCGCGAGCGGCGAGGTCCAGCGCTCGACGCGCGACCGGCGATCCATCGACCCCGACGACGACCCGCTTCTCTGCATCACTCATGATCGATCCTCTCGGGTGGCTTCTCCCCCTTGACTGTGCTGACAAGCGGACGGGGGTACTAGGGACCTTCGTCACCACCCCCCAGTGCGGAACGGGGGCGCCCGGCCGTACCGATTGCTCTACCGCCGCTTCGGCGCGGGGAACAGGATCGGTCCAGGACCCGTCGGCTCGCCGGCGAGCAGGCAACGCGAGGAGCGTGAGGTCATGAGCACCATCTCGGACACCGGGGTCAAGAACCCGGTGATGGTTTTCGGCGACGACGGATCGGCGAGTGCCGATGTGGCGTGCCTGTGGGTCGCCAATCACCGATGGGAAGGGTGGGACCTGGAGGTCATCACGGCAACGATGCCGTCCCTCCCGCTGCCCGACACGCAGGCCGTGTACCGCGAATGGAGTTCGCCCCACGAGCGGAGCATCCTCGCCCATGCCGGTTTCGAAACACTGCGTCACTTGGCGATCGAACGGGACCCCCGGCTCGTCTTCGACGCCCGCACCGACGCATCGCTGATCGTCGTCGGCGATCGCAACGAGAAGCGGCCGGCGCCGAACTTCCTGGGGAGCACGGGTCTGAGCCGCCTGCTCCTCGGATCGACGGCCAATGCAGTCGTACGATCCGGCCATGGCACGGTGCTCGTCGCCTCGGACCACCCGGTCGTCACCGACGACGTGACGCCCACGGCGTGACTGGCACCATTGTTGGCACCATTGTCGAACACCGGCTCAAACGCCCCTCCCCCTACTCGACCACCCCACAACGAAAAGGACGGCCGACACCATGCAGAGTTCAAGCGTGCACCAGTGTCCGTACTGTGAGCTGAAGTTCCTCTACCTCACGGAGGTGAAGGACCACGTCGACCACGATCATCCGAATCACGCTGATGTCGTGTCGAACATCGACGCTCACGAGATGCCGAAGAACTGATCGACGATCCTGGACGCGCCGATCCGCTAGAGCGGGAGGCGGGCGAAGCTCGGCGGACGCTTCTCCAGGAACGACCGCACCCCCTCGGCGAAATCGGGACGGGTGAAGCTCTCCACCATCAAGCCTGCCGCATCACGCTCGGCGGCGCCGAGGCCGGCGTGCAACTGCTCGTAGACCTGTCGCTTCATGATGCCCATCGACGTCGGCGAACACGTGGTGGCCAGCCGCTCGATGTAGCGGCGACAGAACGGCAGGAGATCGTCGGCCTCGACGAGGTAGTTGGCGAGACCGATCGACAGGGCCTCCTCGCCCCCGACCTTGCGCGAGGACATCAGCAGATCCAGCGCCACCGACGGACCGACGAGCCGTGGAAGCAGCCAGCTCAGCCCCCACTCGGCGATCAACCCGCGCTGGGCGAACGCGGTGAGGAACAATGCGTCGGGTGAGACGACGCGAAGGTCGCAGCACAGCGAGAACGGGAACGCCATGCCGGCGACCGCTCCGTTCACCGCAGCGATGATCGGCTTGTCGATCATCATCAGCTGTGGGAAACGTCCGGTGAATTCGCCGGTCGCCTCAGTGGCACCAGCGGCGACCGCCTGGCGATCGGCTCGAGCGGTGCCACCACCCTCGGAAAGGTTGCTCAGGGTCTTCATGTCGGCACCGGCACAGAACGCCCGTCCGGCGCCGGTGATCACAATGCCGACCACGGATCGGTCAGCTGCTGCGCTGTGCAGCGCGTCCTTGATCTCGCCGTCCATCGTGTCGGTCCATGCGTTCATCGACGCCGGACGGTTCAAGGTGATGAGGGCAACCGGGTCGGTGACTTCGTAGAAGATCTCGCTGTACATACCCCGACGCTTCCACAGCGCGACACGCGCGAACCAGTCCCGCGGCGCCGCCCGCTGTGCCTACAGCCGTTCGATGATGACCGCGGGAGCCATGCCACCCCCGGCGCACATGGTCACCAGACCGAAGCGTCCGCCTCGACGTTCGAGCTCGTCGAGCACCGTACCGATGAGCATGGCGCCGGTTGCGCCGATCGGGTGGCCGAGAGCGATCGCTCCCCCGTTGACGTTGATCTTCTCGCGATCGATGTTGAGGTCGCGGATGAACTTCTCGGTGACGACTGCGAAGGCCTCGTTGACCTCGAAGAGATCGATGTCGTCGAGCGTGAGCCCGGCTTTCGCCAGGACCTTGCGAGCCGCAGGGACCGGGGCATTCAGCATCAGGGTGGGATCGTCGCCAACGTTGGCAATCGCCACGACGCGGGCTCGCGGCTTGAGGCCATGGGCCTTGGCGTAGTCGGGACTGGTGATGAGCAGCGCTGCCGCACCGTCGACGACGCCCGAGGAGTTACCGGCATGGTGCACGTGGTCGATGTCGAGACCGGGATAGCGCTTCAGCACCATCGAGCGATAGGTGTTGCCTTCGTCGTCGAGCACCATGTCGGCGAGGGCGGCGAAGGACGAGGGCAGCTGTCCGAGGCTGTCGGCGGTGGAGCCCGGACGGGGATACTCCTCGCGGTCCAATGCGACGGATCCATCGGCGCGCATCACCGGGACGAGGCTCTTCGCGAACCGTCCCTCGGCAATGGCGACGGCCGCACGGCGCTGCGACTCCGCGGCGTATTCGTCGAGCGCCCGACGTTCGATCTTCTCGATCGTGGCGATCGCATCGGCGGCGACACCCTGGTTCGTCTGCGGATGGAGCTCACGCAGTTCGAGGTTGCCCCGGTCCATGAAGGGCAGGCGCGGGCCACCCTTACCGTTCGCACCGTGCCCCGACATCATCTCGCAGCCACCGGTGATCACCACGTCCTCGAGGCCCGACATCACCGACGCCGCCCCGATGTTGGTCGTCGTGATGCCCGACCCGCAGAAGCGGTCGAGCGTGACGCCGCTGACACGGATGTCATAGCCCGCGGTGAGGGCCGTCATCCGACCGATGTCGCCGCTCTGCGTGCCTGTCTGCGATGACGTCCCCCACACCACATCGTCGACATCGGCGGTGTCGAGGTTGTTGCGCTCGCGAAGGGCCTTGAGCACCGTTGCTCCGAGCACCTGCGGATGGATGTCGGCGAGCGAGCCTTTGCCCACCTTGCCGATTCCTCGGGGGGTGCGGACGGCGTCGATGATCCAGGCTTCGGGCATGGCGGTTTCCTTCAGGTGTCGGGCGCCGGCGGAGCGCGTCGGATGCACAGTACCGGTTGCCCCTCGAGATCACCCAGCCGCCGGATGGGTACTGTTCCCGGGATGAACGCCAACATGCCCGCCGTTTCCCTCATCGCCGTTCCCGGACGCCGCGCCGCCACGATCGCACTGGCCAAGGAACTCGAGGACCGGGGGTTCGCCGGCATCTGGTGTCCCAGCTACGGTGACTGCATGGCCCTGTGCCAGGAGATTGCTCACGCCACGTCGACCATCGTGTTCGGCACGTCGATCCAGCCGATCTACCTTCGACACGCCATCGACCTCGGCAACCACGCCGGGTTCCTCCACGAGATCAGCGGAGGACGATTCCGCCTCGGGCTCGGTGTCAGCCACGGTCCCGTCCATCAGCAGCTCGGCGCGGCCGCCGGGAAGCCTCTCAGTGATATGCGCGCGTATGTTGATCAGATGCGCTCGAATGAGCGCGCATCCGGAGCGCTCCCTCCACTTGTGCTGGCGACCCTCCGCGACAAGATGCTCGACCTCGCCACCGAGATCAGCCAAGGCGCGGTGTGGGCGAACGCTTCGGTGTCGAACATCGCCACGCAAGCCACGCGCGCCCGCACGAACTCCTCCGATTCGTTCTTCCTCGGCAACATGGTGCCGACGGTGATCGACGACGACCGTGATGCCGCACGCGCAATGCACCGCAAGACGCTCTCCGGCTACATTCGCCTCCCCAACTACCGCAACTACTGGAAGGCGGCCGGGTTCGAACAGGAGATGGTGGACATCGAGGCCGCGCTCGACGCAGGCGACCGCGATCGCCTGCCCACGCTGATGACCGAACGCTGGCTCGACGACGTGACGCTCTCCGGCTCCGCCGCGCAGGTGAGGGAAGGCGTCGAGCGCTGGCAGGCCGCTGGGGTCACGCCGATCGTCGTACCGGCGGCGGCTTCGGGCGGCCAGATGAAAGCCTTCGCCGACCTGTTCGCGGCGTACGCGTAGGTGTCGTGCAGTACAGCACACGAAGCCGAAGGTACCCTCGCCTGCCACCTCGTTGGTCTCGCCATCGCTTGTGGTGGTGATCGTGAGGGCCCCGTCCAGGACCGATCAGTCCCGGAGGGACTTCCGGAGCTCGATGGCTCCACCAGGTCCTGCAGGCTCAGGCTGACCGCGCCCCACACCTCTCAGGGCGTGATGACGACTTTGCCGACCGCAGTGCGGTCCATCAGCGACCGGAGCGCATCCCCCGCCTGCTCGAGCGGATAGCGCGTCGACACGTGGGGTCGGAGCCCACCGGACGCGACCAGTCGGATCAGCTCGTCGCTGATCTTGCCATTCAGATCCGGTTGGCGTGCAGTCATCGCGCCGTAGAAGACGCCGACGATCTGGCAGCTCTTGAGCAGCGTCAGATTGAGCGGGATCGACGGGATGCCGCCGGTGAACCCGATCACGAGGAACCGGCCGTCCCAACCAATCGCCCGCAACGCCTGCTCGGCCTTGTCGCCGCCCACCGCGTCGTAGACGACGTCGACGCCTTGACCGTTCGTCAGCTCTTTGGCGCGTTCCTTCAGGTTCTCGGTAGCGTAGTTGATTGTCTCGTCGGCGCCTCGCTCACGGCACAGGTCGAGCTTCTCCTCGGTCGATGCTGCGGCGATCACCCGGGCGCCCATGAGCTTGCCGATTTCCACCGCCGAAACGCCGAGCGCGCCTCCGGCACCGAGCACGAGCATCGACTCGCCCGGCTGGATGTTCGCCCGGTGCCTGAGGGCGTAGAGCGTCGTGCCGTACGCGTAGTTCAGCCCGGTGGCGACAGCGAAGTCGACCGAATCCGGGAGCCGACGCGCGGTGGCGGCGGGAATCGCGAGCAGTTCGGCGTAGCCACCGGTCGTGCCGAGGCCACCGACCACACGGTCGCCAACCGACCAGCCAGAAACGCCGTCGCCGACGGCCGCGACGACACCGGCGGCCTCGCCGCCGGGGATGTACGGCGGCACCGGATGGAACTGGTACCTGTCCTCGAGCATGAGGGTGTCGGGGAACGTCACCGCCGACGCCTTCACCTCGATCAGCAGTTGGCCGTCACCGGCCGTTGGGTCGTCCATCTCCTCGACGACCAGGGCCTCGGGCGGCCCGAACGCCTTGCACACGACAGCTTTCATGGGTGCCGACAGTAGGCGGGGAAAACTCCGCTCTGGGCGTCTCTCCCGAGTTGTAGTGCACCGGGGGGTGCTTGGTGGAGATGACGCGGAACGACGCGGTCCGCTCCGAACTGGCGACGTCGCCGTAACAGCCCACCGGCCGCCGCGAACTCACCCTTGAGGCGCACACTTCGCTGTGAAAACAACGTCGACCCGCTGAAAAAGCAGCGCAGTGCGCCCGAGGTCGCTCGGTAACGCGCGACGTTGGACCCGCACACTGCAGCCAGAGTGCAGTGATCGACGGCTGAGCAACGGCCACTCGGTAACGGCCCATACGAGCGGGGGCCCGGCCATCGCGACGAAGCCTGACAGCGCGGCAACCCAGCCCGATCGTCGGAGAAATTTTCTAATTGGTGTCCCGACCCGTCGCACACCTCACACCTCTCCCACCGTCGGCGAGCACCCGGGGGTCATCGCATGAGATTCGTTCGAGGGTTCGCGTGACCGCCCATTGTTGTGACGTTCGAGCCTCCGATCCTCAGAGCGATGCGTGCAACGCCTCGAGCAGCGCGCTGGCGCGACCATCGGCATCTTCGGGGCGACCGAAGTTGGTCAAGTAGCTGAACCCCACACCGTGTGATGGCCATGCGCCATGCGACGAACCGCCCGCACCCGTGTGCCCGAACGCGTCATCCGGCGGACCGGTCAAGGCGCCGAAGGGCCAGTCAGGGAGGTGGAACGAGCCTTGGCGAGGAACCCGGCGTAGTCCTTCGGGCAAGCCTGCTTGACCGCCTCTTCATCGAACCCCTTGGCCATCTGCTCGTCCGAGAGCCGGTTCGAGAGTTGCCGAAGAAACTCGGGGCCATACAGTTCCGGCACCGCAGCGGGGTTCGCGCCCACCTCAGCCTCAGCTATGAGAATCACGTCACAAACGAGAAGAACCAATTCCTTCGAGTTGAGCTGACGAGGTCCCTCCGTGGTCACCAGTCCACCAACCACAGCGGTCGTCGATTCGCTCTGAACCGATGCACTGGCAGAGCTTTGCTCCGTCGCCGTTGGTACGACCGCAGATGGTTTGTCTCCGCTACCCCCACAGGCTGTAAGCGAACATCCGACCAGCATCAGGCACATCAGGATTCTTGGCATTCTTCACCGTACACACCTGACCTCAAGAGGCGTTGTGGGCGAGGCGCGGGCGCCAGCATGGCTACGGGTCGCCGGTCGTCGGTTGTCGGTGGAGCGACGTTGTCGGGAACTGACGAAATGACCGGTCTATGGTCGGCTGCATGATCAACGATGAGGTCAAAGCACTCGTTCAGGGCAAGAACTTCGCCACGATCTCGACGCTGTTACCCAAAGGCCAAATCCAGACGCACGTTGTATGGGTCGACTGCGACGACGACCATGTTTTGATCAACACTGAGGTCGAACTACGCAAGTTCAAAAACGTCCAGGCCGATCCGCGAGTTACCGTGACCGTGTGGGACAAGAGGAATCCCTACTTCTTCGCCGAGGTGCGAGGCCACGTCGTCGGGATCGTTACTGGTCCCGAGGCGCTCGCGAACATCAACGCTCTTGCCCAGAAGTACCTCGACGCTGACTACCCCGACGAATGGATCTACTCGGAACGCGTGATCCTCAAGATCGCACCCGATAGCCAAATCGTCTTCGCGCGCGGCATCCACGACATCAGGCGCTAACAGGCACCCGCGCCATGCCGGCGGAGGCAACCGGAACGATCGGGCGCGATCAACCGCACTCCCTGATCACGGGCGGCGTCATTCCACAGGCCAAACAGCCGACCCGACGTCGGCGTGCAGTGGAGCGCGACTACCGCCTTGCCATTCGGATCGCCGAACTCCCAGTACGTCATCGCGACTCCGGGACGAGTCTCGACGACACGACGGTCAATCATTCGGGGCCTCGCTGGACTTCCGGAGTTTCAGCCATCGTGCACAGACTGCGTCCCATCGAGTGGGGGTTCGGAGTTCACGCTGGTCCCCATGGCACCACCGAATCGCTGGTCATAGCGAGTCACCATTCGAGCAGGCACACGGTGACGTCGGCGACCTTCTCGAACCCGAGTCGCTCGAGGATCGGCCGCGAGAACGGCGACGCCTGGGTGACCACGTCACGGCACCCCACTGCCAGCGCCGCCTCATACCTCGCGCGAACGAGCGCACGGTAGCAGCCCTCCCCCCGAGCAGCCTTTCTCGCCGCGGACGCAAACAGGCCAGCGATGCCGGGCTGAGAGGTGATCCGCAGCAATCCGGCCGCCACCGGTACTCCATCGAGCGAGCAGAGGAACGCCTTCGAGTTCTCGTTGTCGCAGTAGCTCGCGTACTGAGGACCGACCTGCGCAAGCATGGCGTCACGAACTGAAGCGGTCTGATCTTCAAGTTCGAAGGCGATGTCCAGGAACTCGGCGTAGTCCGCCATCGATGCCACTTCCCGCACATCGGCGCCCGGCACAATCGGCGGTTCACCACGAAGCACCATCGCCGCTGTCGGCGAGAGCGACTTGGCACCGATGTCGGCAAGCGCCGCCTGAAGCCCCTCGCAAATCGTGGACGGGCCGAGCCAGAAACTGCAGTTTGAGCGTCCGCGCTCGCTGAACCAGCGCTTGGCCTCTTCGATCACGCGTGCTGCTTCGATGCCATGGGCGCGGATTCTCGCCGCCGCGCCAAGCATCGGATTCGGACCTGGAATGTTCGTGAGGACGGCCCAGCCAAGGTCCTCAGTTTCTGCGCCACCGACACGGTACGCCATGAGGTCTTCCGCACACGCACTCACCCGGTCCATTCCGGCAGTTTCACATCCGACACCTCGGTCTGTCGAGCGGATGGATGACCGGATACGAAGTGATCGCGGACAGAGTTGCAGCACCAGTCGCCGGATTTCGCAACTACTTCGGACATTGACGCCACCCCATAACGTGAAGTCGCAACAACGGGACGGTCTCCGACCTACCCACCGGACTCCGACCCGATTGTGTGCGTCTTGGCAGCCACCGCACCTCACCGGATATCGGGTGCCCGTGAACGGGACCTCAGGGGCACGTAGTTGCTACCCGTGAGCACCGAACGGTATCCCGAGAACGCTCGGCGCGACAGGGTGGCGCAGGTAGCACCACCATTGAGATCTTCGATTTCTTTCTGGGAATTCTTCTCGCGGGCCCGGGTTTGTCATACCCCCTTCGTACACTTGTACGCATGAACTTCACCGGAGCAGACGAGATCATGAGCGCACTGCGCGGCATGAACTTTGGTGTCGCCGACAAGACCACGACCCTCGCCGCACTCACCTTCGTGCAACGCTTGCGCGGGTTCCTCGATGCCGTCGAGCTCGAAGCAGCCAGCCGGCTCAACGACCTCACCCACAACGCCCCCGCCGAACTCGCGACCGCAACACAACGCTCCCGTGGCGCCGGCGACCGGGTCTACGCACGAGCGTCAACCCTCGCCGCAGTTCCCGCGTTGGCTGAACCGTTGCAGACGGGCCGTCTCCAGGCTGCCCACGTCGACACCATCGCCAAGGTCATGCGCACTGTCGAGGACAAGCACGCCTCCGCGTTTGCCGCGGCGTTGCCAGAACTCGTGGCGTCAGCGGCGTCGTCCAACGCCACACCCGACGATCTCGCCCGCACCCTGAACCGAACCGCTCGGGCACTCGAGAACGACAACGGTGTCAGCCGCTTCACCCAACAACGACGCGACACCGCGTTGCACACCTGGACCGACAAGCGAACCGGCATGTTCCGGCTCTCGGGCCGATTCGACCCGTTGAGCGGTGTCGTGCTGCACGGGCACATACAGGCCATGGTCGCGGCGTTGTTCGCCGAACGCGTCCCGTCCACCTGCCCAACCGACCCCGGCGCGAAACAAGACCACCTCCGCGCTCTCGCTCTTCTCGCGCTCATCGTGCAACAGCAGGCACCCGGACTCACGGTGGTGTCCAAAAACGCCGAACCATCGCCCGACTCGCCCGACTCGCGCGACTCGTCGTTTGGCGAAAGCGAACACAGCGACGCCGGCGATGCACAGAACAACGACGTCGAGACCGATGGCGACCTCGACGAATGGTCGACGTTCTTCCGGGGCGGACCGAGCAGGTTGGGTCGGCCCGAGATCGTCGTCGTCGTCGATGCCCGACAACAAACCCTTGACGCGAACTGTGGGTCACCCGCCGTCGACTGGGGACTCCCCGTCGAGCTCCCACCACGGGCGCTCGAAGACCTGTTCAAACGCGCCGACGCCCACCCCGTCATCGTCCACAACGGCGTGGTGCTCCACGCCCCCGGCGAGATGAACCTCGGACGCACCACCCGTCTTGCATCCCGAGCACAACGACGTGCCCTGCGCGCGCTCTACCCGACGTGTGCCGTGCCCGGATGCTGCGTGGCGTTCGAGTTCACCAAGCCGCACCACGTCCGCGACTGGGAACACGGCGGACCCACCGACCTCGCAAACTTGCTCCCGCTATGCAGCAAACACCACCACTGCGCCCACGAAGGCGGCTGGAAACTCACCCTCCAACCCAACCGCCACCTCACCATCACCCTCCCCGACGGCACCATCCTCACAACCGGGCCACCACCACGCATCCGAGCCGCCTGAACGGCGGCACCCGCACCAACGAGTGCGGCATCCGTCAACCCGCCTGACAACCGACCATCGACCCACAAGGGCAACACCCGAATCTCCTTAGCTCGTCCACGACACGAACGACTTTTCGACGAGCGGTCACCACGTTCCTAGACAACTCAACCCCGGCGACCGGGTCGGGGCACACTGGTGCGATGTATTCGATCCGATTGTTCTTGGTCCGTGCGTGCTCCGTGGCCGCCCGCCCGCGTATCGGAACGGCAGCGCGATGACAGAACCGTCGCTCCCTGAGCAGATCATGCACGAGGAGAAGGCGCAGCTCGACTTCAGCAGCGACATGAGCTACTCGGACTATCTCCACCTCGACGAGGTGCTGGGGGCGCAGCACCCGTTGTCACCGGACCACAACGAGATGCTGTTCATCGTGCAGCACCAGACGAGCGAGCTCTGGATGAAGCTGATGCTCCACGAGCTCGGAGCAGCAAAGCGCAGCATTGCCGCGGATGAGCTCGGTCCGGCGTTCAAGATGCTCGCCCGCGCCGGGCGGATCATGGAGCAGCTCGTTCACGCATGGGACGTCCTTTCCACGATGACCCCACCGGAGTACTCGGCGATCCGCCCGTATCTCAGCAACAGCAGCGGCTTTCAGAGTTGGCAGTACCGATGCATCGAGTTCACGCTGGGGAACAAGAACGCCGCCATGCTCAAGCCGCACGAGCATCGGCCCGATCTCTACGACGCCGTCGAGCGGACGTGGCGGTCGACGTCGATCTACGACGAAGCGCTTCGACTCCTCCATCGCCGCGGCCTGTCCATCCCGGAACGTTGTCTCGAACGCGATTGGACGGGTCCGCATGTCGCGGACGACACCGTCGAAACGGCATGGACCGACGTGTACCGGAACTCAGCGACGCACTGGGATCTCTACCAGCTGGGCGAAGTGCTCGTCGACCTCGAAGACGCGTTCCGGCTCTGGCGATTCCGTCACGTCACCACCGTCGAGCGCATCATCGGCATCAAACGCGGCACTGGAGGAACGAGCGGCGTGGCCTACCTCCGTCGCATGCTCGATGTGGTGCTGTTCCCGGAGCTCTGGAACCTCCGCACCCACCTCTGAGGCGTCGCCGGCGAGCGCGGGACGCGTCAGCGGGGTGGACGCACCTGATGTTCGGGGGCGACTCCTTGCACGAGGCGTTCCAGCTGGGTGCGCAACAGCGGGAACACGTTGTCGAAGTAGCGATAGGTGGCTCCGGCAACATGCGGAGTGATGGTGCAGTTCGGTGCATCCCACAACGGATGCCCGGCGGGCAAGGGTTCGGGATCGGTCACGTCGAGGATGGCGCGGAGCCGACCGGCCGTAAGCTCGGCGAGAAGCGCATCCGAGTCGACCACCGGACCTCGGGCGGCGTTCATGACAATCGCGCCGTCGGGGAGGGCAGTGAGCACCTCGGTTCCGACGAGGCCCCGTGTGGCGTCCGTGAGCGGTGTCAGCACGACGAGGATGTCCGTCTCCGGCAGGAAGCCGCGGAGAGCATCGATCGGCTGCACGTGATCCCGGGCGGTGCGGGCGAACACGGTGACCGCGCTCCCGAACGGCAGCAGCATCGCCTCCAACGCTTGCGCAATCGGCCCGTAGCCGAGAATGCTCACCCGTTTGTAGGCAAGCGTGTCGGTGAGCCTCGTCGCCCAGCGCTGCTCCTGCTGATCGGTGGAAAAGCGCGGCAGATCACGGAGATGGCTGAGGAGCGTGGCCACGACCCACTCGGCGACCGGCTTGGCGTTGGCCGTGCCGGTGTTCGACAGCATCACGTGCTCCGGGATCGCCGGTTCGATCCACTCCACACCGGCGTACATCGACTGGGCAAAGCGCAGCTTGGGCATCGTCGCCACCGCCGAGCGAAGCGGGTCGGTCTTTCCGGCGATCAACGGAACGATGAGGGCCTCGACTTCCGAGGCATCGTCGGGCAGCGGGTCGGAGCCGTCCCACACACTCGCGGTCACACCATCAGGTAGCCCGCCCATTCGGGTGACGGAATCGTGGGTCGGGAGCCAGACATGCATCCGAACATCCTGGCCCAGAGCATCCGCATTCAGCGAAGCGCGGTTCCGAAGCGCGGTTCCGATGCGCCCCGGCTCACGCCTGCGACGCATGCACGGGAGGACGCCGGAGATCCCATCGGAGGTCGCCCTCCATCGCTGACGCGACCCGGAGGAGGAGGTCCTCACGGCCATACGCACCCACCATCTGCACGCCGATCGGCAGGCCCGATGAAGACTCGGTGAACGGCACCGAGATGGCCGGCTGGCCCGTCGCGTTCCACGCGCCGGTGAAGGTCGCGACGGGGCCGCTGCGGATGAGGGCTCGAAGCGGCTCCCCGTCATGGGCGACGAGGTCTCCCAACTCGGGCGGCTGGATGGCCGACGTCGGCGTGAGCAGGAGGTCGTAGCCTTCCCACCAGGTTGCGGTCTCGCGTCGCAGGCGGCTCTGGGCCGACTGCGCCTGGGCAAGGCGCAGCGCGGTCACCTCCCTGGCCATCAGCACGAGCCCCCACGTCGCCGGTTCCATGTCGGACTCCCCCAGCTCCCGGCCGATCCAGTCGCCCATCCGCACCAGGTTCGCCTGCATGTTCACCGCCCAGATCACCAGGCCCGCGTCGAGTCCGGCCCACCACTCGACAGCCGCGGGATGGGCCTCCTCCACCACGTGCCCATGTGATTCCAGCCAATTCGCGGCGCTTCGGGCCGCAGCCTCGCACTCCGGGTCGAACGGTCCGGCAAGCGGCTTCGGCATGAGACCCACACGGAGCCGTTCCACCGGCGCTCCGACCTCTTCGGCAAACGGCCGTGACGGCGCGGGCGCGATCACGCCGTCGCCCACGAACGGGCCTGAGGACACGTCGAGGATCGCTGCGGTATCTCGGACCGTGACCGACACGACGTGCTGCACCGACACGCCCCATTCGTCGCCCAACGGCCCCATCGAGATCCGCCCTCTCGAGGGCTTGAGCCCCACGAGACCGCACGACGAGGCCGGGATGCGAATCGAACCACCGCCGTCGGATGCGTTCGCCGCGGGAACCATCCCGGAGGCGACGGCCGCGGCAGCGCCACCCGACGACCCGCCGGCCGAATGGTCCAGCTTCCACGGGTTTCGGGTGGGTCCGTACGCCAGCGGTTCCGTCGTCGCCACGGCGCCGAGCTCTGGCGTATTCGTCCGGCCGAGAATCACCATTCCGGCACGTTTGTATGCACGCGTAATATTTGCGTCCTCGTGATGGCGATACCCCGCGGCCTTCATGGCGACGTTGCCGAGATGCAGGGGGTCGCCCGCATTGGCCGGCCAGAGATCCTTCATCAGCATCGGCACGCCGCGGAACGGGCCGTCCGGCAGCGACGCACTCGCCGCATCCGCCAGCGCCTGCTCAAACCGGCGATGGATCACCGCGTTGATGCCGCGGTCGCCGTCGTCGAGCGCTTCGATTCGCTGTATCGCCGCGCCGACGAGCTCGACCGGGGTGACCTCTCCAGCTTGGACGAGCGCGGCCTGCGCCACAGCGTCGAGGTTGGCGGTCTGGCGGGCGAGGTCATCCATGTCACGAGTCTCCGTCACCGGAGACGATCCGGCAAAGCGCCGGACAGCGGCCGTCAGCGCCGCAGGCGGATCGCCGCGATGTGGTCGGTGCCGAGCGTCCCCGCCGGCACGAAGATCACCGACCCGTCCACGCGCTGCACCATTTCGATGATCTCGTCGACGGCGTCGTCGAGCACGTCAGGCATCTCGGCAGTGAACGCCCGAACAAGCGACTGCCCGCCGAAGGTTGTCCATGCCGGATACCGGAACGCTTCATCGACGATCAGCGTGTCGATGTCGCCCCGCTTGGCCGACGTCCAGACGTGATGAACGCCGAGGGCCGAACGACGCTGCCGCACGGCAAGGTCCAAGCGCTCGAGGGCGCGCTGGCGCTCGCGCCCCAGATACGCATCGAGGCCCGGACGGGCCAGTTCGACCAGGCGGGCGACGGGAACCCGCTCATGGCTGCCGCTCACCACGTGTACCGGCTCGAGGAGAGGTTCCTTCTTCACCACCGACGCGACAGCGGCCGGAGCCAGCACGATCAGCGGAAGCCCCGCGGACTCGACCTGAGCGGCGACGGCGACGGCAACCTTCCGCACGAACGCACCCTGCATCTGGCGTTCCTTGGTCGAACGTTCCGCCTCCAGTCGGTGCCCCTTGCGGTCCTGTTGCGCCACCGTCACGCGGCGGTCGATGGGCAGCTCCGACGACCGAACTTCGCGAAGGCGCTGCCCGATTCCGACATAGAGGCGCGCCGTCGCGTTGCCCAACACGAGCACCCGATACGGCGGGTTCAGGTAGAGCACCCGGGCGAGATCACGCGTGGCGAAGGTGGGGTCGATGACGACTCGTTCGTCGATCGGCGTCGCCACCCGGTACACCGCCCGTCCTTCCGGTCCGACGAAGAACGCGAGAGCTTCTCCCGAGCGCTGACCGGCGACGCAGGCGATCAGCGCATCGAACGGAGCAACGTGGGCAGCTGCGTCCTCGGGGGACATCTCGACTTCTAGCCGCCCGATCGCCTGCTGGACGAGCGCAGCGGAACGGGCCTGTTCCGTCTCACCGAGGAGCAGATCGGGTGCCGTCGGCAGGAAGATCGAGATGCACGGATAGCCGGTCACGGCCTGCAGAGCCCGCAGGTCATCGGGGCCGAGATCGCGCAGTATCGCCGCCGTGATGCGGTGACGAGGGGTCGGAACGGCGAGCGTGGCAACAGCGGCTTCGCGGTTCGGGAGGACCGACGAGGGCGGCGGGACGACAGTGAGCATGAGGATTCTCCGGACATTGTCCGAAGCTCTTTCCCACCTGCCTGGACAGGTGCCCCGTCCGGATTCGCGGCGAATCGTGCTGACGACCGAGGCTTGCGGGATACTCCCCTTCTGGTGTCGAGACTAGAGAAGTCTTTTTCCGGTGTCAAGGGAGAGCAGAACGCTTCAAGCCCAATCTTTACAGGGAACTCTCCGATGATATAGGAATCACACTTCCGCCATTTAGGTGCATGACCTCAAGACGCCGCGAAGCGACCCGCGTCGATCATGGCCTCGCTCTGCTCCTTGTGCAGTCGTTCGTCGTAGCCGATCTGGCGGAACAGTTCCGCCAGCGTTTCGTACTCACCGAAATCATCGGCGAACGCCGACCGGAACGGTGTCGTCTCCCATTCGGGATGATCGGCCACCAACTGCGCATACTCATGTTCGGCGTGGTCTTCGAAGTCGGCATTCAGCCGATATGACCAGGGCGGGCGCACGATGAAGAGAACCCAACTGATCCAGTAGTAGACGAACGCCAGCACCTGCGGGACGACCTGGCGTCGCACAAACCCCTGCGACGCACCGCCCTCGGTGAGCTCTTCCATGATCAGCAGGTGCCACTGCTCATTGTCCTGCTCCCACCGGCTGATCCGTACGGTGTCGAACACTCGCCGGGCAAAGCCGGGTCGACGGGCGGTGTGGGTGACGGCGACGTAGGCCACGTTCTCCCACGCCTGGTACGGCACCCGGGCGACCAGTTCGAGCACGCGGAACTTCTCGAGCGTCCGAGCACGCCCATAGGCGAGGTCCATGGCAGCAAAAAGCGCCTTCGACGGGAGCCACCCGCGGCGTCGCGTCGAGGCGAGCGTCTCCGCTTGAGCCGCCTGCAAGGCGTCGGGGCTCATGCGGCGGATCGGGCCGAACGGTGGACGCTCGCCCAAAGCCTGGCCGATCGGTCCTACGGCGAGAGTCTCGAACGGACTCGTGGGCTTGCGCATCACATCTCCTCGGCGTGTTGTTGCCTCTTCAGTGCAACGTCGCCGGGCCGGGCGTTATGTCGTGACGCCTGGCTCAGCACACACGCCGTGAGACGGGTCCACGTGCAGGAAGACGACATCACCGACCTGACGGGATTCGGTCGTCCCGAGCGTGCGCACCACCACGGACGTGAGCGGATCGTCAAGTCGGACGGTGAGAAGAGTGGAAGCCCCCTGGAAGCTCGACTGCACCACGACACCTCGCAGGGTGTTGGAGTCCGTCGATGACGTGAGCGTGAGGTCCTCTGGTCGAATGAGCACGAGCAGCTCGTTTCCGGCGGCTCCGTGGGCGGACGGAACGGTGAAAACGCACGGACCGATACGAACCGTATGCGCGCCGATGATCGTGGCGAGGAACTCGTTGGTGCTGCCGACGAAGCGGGCGACAAACGCGTTGGCCGGCTGCCGATAGATCTGCTGCGGACTGGCGAGCTGTTCGAGCCGGCCATTCGACATCACGCCAACGCGATCGGAGATGGCCAGTGCCTCCTCCTGATCATGGGTCACGAACAGGGTGGTGATCCCCAACTCCGTTTGGAGCGTGCGGATCTCGTCGCGAAGCGACGTGCGCACCTTCGCGTCGAGCGCCGAGAGCGGCTCGTCGAGGAGGAGGACGGACGGCTGCACCGCCAGGGCGCGGGCAAGGGCGACCCGCTGCTGCTGCCCGCCGGAGAGCTGATGCGGATAGCGATTCTTGAGCGGCCCGAGCTGCACCAACTCCAGTGTCTCGGCGACCCGGGCACCGCGTTGCGGACCGGGGATCTTGCGCGTGCGCAGACCGAACTCCACGTTCTCCCCCACCGAGAGGTTCGGGAACAGGCTGTAGCTCTGGAACACCATTCCCATGTTGCGCTTGTGGGCCGGGGTGTTGGTGAGATCGTCCCCGGCCACCGACACCGAACCCGTGTCGGGTCGCTCGAATCCGGCAGCTACGCGAAGGGCCGTGGTCTTCCCGCACCCCGAGGGTCCGAGCAGGCTGATCAGCTCCCCCTTGTGGAGTTCGAGGTCGAGGCTCTCCAGCGCAACGGTGGGGCCGAACGTCTTGCGGACGCCAGAGAAGACGAGAGCGGTCATGTTGATGCTTTCCGGGTCAAACGATCAGCGAACGATGGCGGGGACGCGAAGCGGGCCGAACTCATGACATCACCAGCGGTGTGACCGGTTCGGGCTCTCCGGACTCCCGACGCCGACGAGGCCGGGTGAGAACACTGAGCACGGCGAAGAGCGCGGTCGTGCCGACCAGCGCAGTGAGAGCAAGCGCCATTCCGCCTTGCGGTTCGCGTCCTTGATACTGGGCCATGAAGGCGGGCAGCGTGCGCTTCAGGAGAGTTCGGGCAACGGTGTACTCCCCGAGCACGACCGCCGCAGTGAGGAACGATGCGGAGATGATCGCGGCCCGGATGTTCGGCACGATGGCGCGCCGCAACGTGGTGCCCCAGCCGGCGCCGAGGCTGCGCGACGCGTCGACGAGCGTCTTCACGTCGATCGCCTTCACGCCGGCATCGAGTGAACGGAACGTGAACGGCAGCGCAAGCACGGTG